>NZ_JBJFZS010000029.1:0-126741 GCF_045032595.1 Ornithinimicrobium jinqii | reverse complement strand
TGGTTCTTGGTCTTTCCCGGTTGGTGGTGTGGCGCTGCACAGGATCGTGCAGCGCCACGAAGACGGTGAGGTCGAGCCCGCCCGCGGTGGGGCGGGCCCAGGCGGCGACCGGTGCGGTGCAGCCGGCCTCGAGCCGGGACAGCACGGCGCGCTCGGCGGTGACGGCCGCCCGGGTCGCCGGGTGCTCGAGCAGCTCGACCAGCACGGCGCGCAGCTCGACGTCGTCCTCCCGGCACTCGACCGCGAGGGCGCCCTGGCCGGGGGCCGGCAGCATGACGTCGAGGTCGAGCACCTCGGTGGCCTCGGAGAGGAGGCCCAGCCGCGAGAGTCCGGCGGCGGCGAGCACGACGGCGTCGAGCTCGCCGGAGCGGACGTAGCCGATGCGGGTGTCCACGTTGCCGCGGATGTCCCGGACGTGCAGGTCGGGACGCACCTGGGCGAGCTGGGCGGCGCGGCGCGGGGACCCGGTGCCGACCACGGAGCCGGCCGGCAGCCCGGCGAGCCGAAGGCCGTCGCGGGCGACGAGCACGTCGCGGGGGTCCTCCCGCTCGGGCACCGCCGCCACGACCAGGCCCGGCTCGGGTGCGGTCGGGAGGTCCTTGAGGGAGTGCACGGCCAGGTCGATGCGTCCCTGCCGGAGCCCGTCGCGCAGCGCCGAGGCGAAGACCCCGGTGCCACCGATCTCCGACAGGCTGGCGCGCGAGACGTCCCCCTCGGTGCGCACGAGCACGAGCTCGACGTCGTGGCCGGAGGCCCGCAGCCGGTCGGCGACCCACCCGGACTGGGCCGTGGCCAGGGCGCTGGCGCGGGTGCCGAGGCGAAGCGGATGGCGCAGGCGGCTCATGCCTCGCCCCCGGCGGTCGGCAGCGTCAGCGGCGGCCGGGTCGTGACCACCACCTCGTGCGGGTCGAGGTCGAACAGCTCGCGCAGGGCGTGGGCGAGGTCGGTGTCGCCGGAGGAGACCAGCTCCTTGGCCCGGACGCTGGGGGTGTGCAGCAGCTTGTCCACCACCCGCTGGACGGTCCGGCGGACCTCGACCCGCTCGTCCTCGGGCAGGTGCGGGACACGCTGGTCCAGACGGGCCATCTCGGCGTCGACGACCTTGCTCGCGCTGGCCCGCAGGGCGGCGAGGGTCGGGCCGAGGCGGGCGGCGCGGCGCTCGGTCAAGTAGGCGGCGACCTCGCTGGTCACGAGGTCACGGACCTCGGCGACCGCCCGGTGGGGGACGGCGCCGGCCACCGGACGGGGCAGGAGCCCCTCCTCCGGGGACGTCGCGGCACCGGACGCGACCACGGCCTCGAGCGAGGAGTGCAGGTCTCCGAGCCCCCACAGGTGCACGCCCGGCAGGTCGGTGACGGCGGGGTCGACGTCCCGCGGGAGAGCGAGGTCGAGCAGGACGAGCGGCGCCCCGGTGCGGCCCGTCGCGGCCCGGGCGGCGGCGAGCGCGTCGTGCTCGACGACGTGGCCCACGGCTCCGGTGCAGGCGAGCACCAGGTCGGCCCCGCCGACAAGACGCTCGAGGTCGGCCCAGTCCCCGGCGACCACCTGGTGGTTCTCGGCCAGCCGCAGGGCACGGGCACGCGTGCGGTTGACCACGGTGACGTCGGCGACGCCCGCGCGGACCAGCCGGGCGACGGCGAGGCCGGACATCGCGCCGGCCCCGACGACGACCGCGCGGACCGTGGACAGGTCGGGGTGGACGGTGGTGGCGCGGTCCAGGCCCAGCCCCACCAGCGAGCGCGAGACGCGGTCGATGGCCGTCTCGGCGTGGGCGCGCTTGCCGACCCGCAGCGCCTGCTGGAGCAGCGGGTTGAGCGAGACGCCGAGGCGTCCCTCGCGCTGCGCCGCTGCCAGCGCCTCGCGCAGCTGGCCCAGGATCTCGCTCTCGCCGACGGCCAGGGAGTCGAGGCCGCAGGCGACCTCGAAGAGGTGGGAGACCGCGCGGTCGTCGTAGTGGACGTAGAGGTGGGAGGTCAGCTCCTCCTGGCTCAGCCCGGTGAGCTCGCCGAGGGCGTCGCCGACCTCGGACAGCGCCCCGTGGAAGGTGCCGGCCTCGACGACGACCTCGAGACGGTTGCACGTCGACAGGACCAGCGTCTCCTCGACGTGGTCGCCGGCCTGCAGGCGGGCGCCGAGCTCGCGGGCGGCGCCCGGGGTGAGGGCGGCGCGCTCGAGCAGCTCGATCGGTGCGCTGTGGTGGGACATGCCCACGACCAGGACGCTCATCCGACCTCCAGCCCGCCGCCGCCCGCGAGGGCCCGCTGGTGCTCGTGGAAGGCGAGGACCTGCAGCTCGGTGGCGAGGTCGACGGCACGGACGTGGACGTCCTCCGGGACGCGCAGCACCGTGGGGGCGAAGGTGAGGATCGAGCGGACGCCGAGCGCCACGAGGCGGTCGGCCACCTCCTGCGCCGCGTCGGCCGGCGTGGTGATGACCCCCACCGCCACCGGGGTGCGCGCGGGGTCGAGGGCGGCGAGCGGCTGGACGACGAGCCCGTGGATCTCCTGCCCGAGGACGTCGGGGGCGTTGTCGACGAGCGCGACGATGTGGAAGCCGCGGGTCGCGAGGCCGTCGTAGGCGGCCAGCGCGCGTCCCAGGTTCCCCATCCCGACGATGACGACGGGACGGTCCTCGCTGAGGCCGAGCTCGGCCGAGATCTGCTCGCTCAGCCGGACGACGTCGTAGCCGACGCCGCGCACCCCGTAGGACCCGAGCGAGGACAGGTCCTTGCGGACCTGGGCCGAGCGCACGCCGGTCTCGGCGGCGAGCGCCTCGCTGGACACGGAGTGGTGGCCCTGCTCCGCGAGGGAGGTGAGGGCACGCAGGTAGCCGGGGAGTCTTCCGACGGTGGCCTCGGGGACCCCTCGTCGGGTGGACTCGGCCATCACTGCGGACCGGCTCCTCTCATCGGGCGGCGTCGGACGAACGGGCCTTATACCAGACCTTGCTGGAGCCCCCCGACGCGGACCCCCACACTCTAGGGCTGCTCCCCCAGATCGGCCAAACGACCGCTCGCGGGCCCGCGCGAGGACGGTGGCGAGGAGCCACCCCCCAGCAGGCAGGGAGCACGCCTCACCGGAGGAGGGAGCGGACCGTGGCCTCGTCGACGCGCCAGTGGGCGAGCTCCTCGCCGTCGACGAGGAGGACCGGGACGAGGGTGGTCCACCGCGCGAGCAGGGCCGGGTCGCCGGCGCCCGCCTCGTCGAGGTCGAGGAGCTCGACCGGGTGGTCCTCCCCCAGGACCCGTCGGACGGTCGCCTCCATCTCCTCGCAGAGGTGGCACCCCCGGCGCGTCACGATCGTCAGGGTCAACGGCATACCTGCTCCTCCTCTGCCCGGGGCACCAGACAGGTAGGGCGCCGACCCCGCCGGGGTGGCGCCCTACCTGTGCGTTCGGACCGTCAGCCGGTCACTTCTTGTTGCGACGCTGGTGACGCGTCTTGCGCAGCAGCTTGCGGTGCTTCTTCTTCGCCATCCGCTTGCGGCGCTTCTTGATCACAGAGCCCATGGGCTGTCCTTCGTCTCGATGGTCGGGGTGCTGCTCCGGCGTCGTGCAGCGCACTCGGGTCGAGCGCGGGTGGCACTCGGGTCGAGCGAGGCCGGGGGTGTCGCGGCATCACTGCCACACCTCACCCGCACGACGGATGACCCAAGCCTAGCGCGACCGCGCTGCGGCCCCAAACCCGCTCCGGGCACCGTCGGCGCTCAGGCCGTCCCGTGGTAGGACTCCTCGAGGTAGTCGTGGACCGCCTTCTCCGGGACACGGAAGGAGCGACCGACGCGGACCGCGGGGAGCTCGCCGGAGTGCACCAGTCGGTACACCGTCATCTTGGACACGCGCATCACGGCAGCCACCTCGGCCACCGTCATGAACGTCATCTCGCCGAGCTGGCGCTCTTCAGCCATTGGACGTTTCCCGTCTGTCGAACATCGTGTCGCGTGGGAACGGTCGCGGCTTCCCCTCCGGCCCGTCTCCACTGTTGTCGGGCCAACACTAGGGGCAGGAGTGGTGGTTGCGAAAGTCGTGGCACAAGAAAGTCCAGAGCGACACGCCGTCTGTGACCAATGAAGCGGCTGTGGCCGCTGGGTCAGGCGTGGTGGATCAGTCGAAGAACGGGTCCAGGCCCCAGCCCGGGAAGACCGCGCGTCGCGTCGCCATGATGGCCGAGTCCACGGGGTCCTCCGGGTGGTATCCCTCGCCCCAGCTGCCGTAGCTGATGGCCCGGCCGCCCCGGTCGCCCATCGTGGTCGGGGCCTCCCGCCCGTAGACCTCCGCCACGTGGTCCCGCCAGGACTCCGGGACGGGCAGGCCGGGGTCCACCGGGCGTCCGGTGACGACACCCGTCAGGTGCGTCCAGGCGCGCGGGACCACGTCGACCAGCTCGTAGCCGCCGCCGCCGAGGGCCACCCAGCGACCGCCCGCGGTCTCCTCGGCCAGGTCGCGCACCCACCCCTGGGCCACCGCCATCGCGTCCATCGACACCGACAGGTGGGCCAGCGGGTCGGCGTAGTGGCAGTCGCAACCGTGCTGGCTGACGATGATGTCGGGGCGGAAGGCGCGCGCGATGGTGGGGACCACGGCCGTGTAGGCGCGCAGCCAGCCCTCGTCGCCGGTCCCGGCCGGCAGGGCGATGTTGACCGCCGAGTCGAGGGCGCGCGGACCGCCGGTGTCGCCGGGGAAGCCGGTGCCGGGGAAGAGCGCGCGTCCGGTCTCGTGGATCGAGACCGTCATCACCCGGTCGTCGTTCCAGAAGCACCGTTCAACCCCGTCGCCGTGGTGCACGTCGAGGTCGAGGTAGAGCACCCGCTCGGCCCCCAGGTCGAGAAGGCGGCGGATGCCGATGGCGATGTCGTTGTAGACGCAGAACCCGCTGGCCGCCGCCGGCATAGCGTGGTGCAGGCCGCCGGCGATGTTGACCGCGTGCCGCGCGGCACCGGTCCAGACCCCCTCGCAGGCGGCGAGCGTGCCGCCGACCGCGAGCGCCGAGGCCTCGTGCATGCCCCGGAAGGCCGGGGTGTCGTCGGTGCCGACGCCGTGCCGACCGGTCGCCGCACCGGGGTCCTGCGAGGCCTCCTTGACGGCCGCAAGCAGGTCGGGGGTGTGGACGGTGAGCAGCTCCTCGTCCGTGGCCGGCACGACGGACCGAACCTCGACGTCGGCGTGGTCGAGCAGTCCGATCGCGTCGCAGAGCCGGTGGGTCAGGTCGAGCCGCGAGGGGTGCATGGGGTGCCCGGGCCCGAAGTCGTAGGCCGTGTAGCGGTCGTCCCACATCACCCATGACCCGGTCATGGGACCACGGTAATCCACGACAGGACGTCGTGGTCGGGGGGTCGGACCGGTCAGAGGGAGGTCGGCACGCCGCCGTTGTCGGCGAGCGGGTAGACCATCATCATCTCCTCGGAGTCCGCGTCCTCCTCGTCGACGCCGCGGATCCGCATGGGGCGACGGTCGTCGGTGGGGCGGAAGCCGAAGCTGGAGGCGAAGGCGACGGCGCGGCCGTTGTCGGTGCCGACCCAGTAGACGAGCTGCTTGAGCCCGACCTCGCGGCCCACGACCGCGGCCTTCTCCATCAGCCGACGGGCCACGCCGGTGCCGCGGCGGGGGGCCTCGACCCACAGGCCGAACAGCTCTCCGGCGCCGGGGATGTTGGTGCGGTGGCCGGTGCCCACGCTCACGACGCCGATGACGTTCCCGTCGTCCTCGGCGAGGATCCGGCGGGAGCGCTCCATGCGGGTCTGCCAGGTCTCGTCGGTGAAGGCAGCCTCTTCCTCGGCGGACGCGACGAAGGCTTCTGGTGATTCACGCAGAGCGCGCAGACGGACGTCGCGGTAGCTGGCCCACTCGTCCTCGGACAGGACGCGCACGTGAATCTCACTCATGGCCCTACTCTGTCACACGGTCTGAGGGTGCTGCGCGGGCGTCGGTGAACAGGCGGTGACGGGCGCTCAGACGGCCGGGGGCGAGAGCTGGCTGGAGCGGGTCGCGGCCGCCTCCATCGCCGTGAGGAAGGCGGCGCGCACCTTGTGGTCCTCCAGCGCCCGGAGCGCCGCGACGCTCGTGCCGCCCGGGCTGGACACCTGCTCGCGCAGGACCGTGGGGTGCGTGCCCGTCTCGCGGATCATCGTGGCGGCGCCGTAGAGGGTCTGGACGACCAGCTCGGTCGCGGTGTCCCGCGGCAGTCCCAGCAGCACGCCGGCCTCGATCATCGCCTCGACGACGTAGAAGATGTAGGCCGGTCCGCTGCCGCTGATCGCGGTCACCGCGTCCTGGTGCACCTCGTCGAGCACGATGACCCGCCCGACGTTCGCCATCAGCATCCTGGCCTGCTCGAGCTGCTCGTCCGTGCAGTGCCGCCCCGGGCTCATCCCGGACATCCCCTGGTCCACCAGCGCGGGGGTGTTGGGCATGACCCGCACCACCGACGTGCCCTCCGGGAGCCGGCGCTCCAGGAAGTCGGTCGAGATGCCGGCGGCGATGGAGACGACGAGGGTCCCGGGCCGCACGTGGTCGTGGACCTCCTCGACGAGGGCGGCCATGTCCTGGGGCTTGACGGCCAGCACGACGACGTCGGCGGCCTCGACGGCCTCGGGGGCGGGCAGGGCTCGGGCGCCGTGCTCGTCCGCGACCTGCTCGGCGCGCTGGACCGACTTGTCCGCGACCACCAGGTCGGCCGGGTCGTGCCCCGAGCGGACCAGCGCCGCGAGCAGCGTGCTGCCCATCACGCCCGCACCCAGCAGCGCGATCGTCATACCCCTCATCCCCGGGTGGCCAGGCCGCGCAGGAAGAAGCCCAGGTTCGCCGGGCGCTCGGCCATCCTCCGCATGAGGTAGCCGTACCACTCCTCGCCGTAGGGGACGTAGACGCGCATCCGGGCCCCGCTGGCGGCCAGCCGCAGCTGCTCCTCCGGCCGGATGCCGAGGAGCATCTGGAACTCGAAGCTGTCCGCCTCTCGCTGCGCCTTGTCGGCGAGCACGGTGGCGATCTCGACGAGACGCGGGTCGTGCGAGGCGATCATCGGGTAGCCCGGACCCTCCATGAGGATCTTGAGGCAGCGCACGAACGACCGGTCGACGTCGGCCTTGTCCTGGAAGGCGACCGTCTCGGGCTCCTTGTAGGTGCCCTTGCAGATCCGGATCCGCGAGCCCTCGGTGGCCAGGTCCCGGCAGTCCTGCTCGGTCCGGTAGAGGTAGCTCTGCAGCACGGCCCCCACCCACGGCCAGTCCTGGCGCAGGTCGCGCAGGACCGACAGCGTCAGGTCGGTGGTCGTGTGGTCCTCCATGTCGAGGGTCACGGTGGTGCCGGCGTTGGCGGCGGCCCGGCAGATGGCCCGGGCGTTCTCGAGGGCGATCGCGTTGCCGTCGCGTCCGAGCGCCTGACCGAGGGCGCTGAGCTTGAGGCTGACCTCGACGGTGGCGTCGGCGGTGAGGCCGGCCTCGGCGAGGAGGCCCAGGAGCATGACGTAGGCGTCGCGGGTGTGCTCGGCCATCGCCGGGTCCACCGTGTCCTCGCCGAGATAGTCGATCGTGACCAGACGGCGCGTGTCGACGAGCTCGGTGGCCGCCGCGAGCACGTCCTGGTGGGTGACGCCGCCGACGAACCGTCGCACGACGTCGCGGCTGACCGGCGCGGCCTCGATCACGGAGCGGAGCGAGTCGTTGCGGCTCATCCCGAGCAGGGTCTGCCGCATGAGCACGGCCGGATTGAGGTCGGCGAGGTCCATGGCTGCAGATCGTACGCTCAGGCGGGGGGCCGGGCCCCCGGCAGGTCGTGCTGGCCGAGGTGCTCGCGGGCGTAGGCCAACGACTCGGCGAGCGCCTCCTCGCGAGCGGCGGTCTTCAGCCGGCGGGTGCCGACCTCCAGGCTCACGACGCCCTCGAAACCGGTCTGCACCAGGTGGTCCAGGACCTCCGCGCACTTCTGGTTGCCGCGACCGGGCACGAGGTGCTCGTCCTTGAA
Source organism: Ornithinimicrobium jinqii (assembly GCF_045032595.1). Taxonomy (NCBI): domain Bacteria; kingdom Bacillati; phylum Actinomycetota; class Actinomycetes; order Micrococcales; family Ornithinimicrobiaceae; genus Ornithinimicrobium; species Ornithinimicrobium jinqii. The sequence continues at coordinate 118,784 of NZ_JBJFZS010000029.1, read as the reverse complement.
GGAGCCGAAGGAGTCGCCCAGGTGCAGGTGGGTGACCCGGTCGCCCAGGTCCTGGGCGAGCTCGAGGGCGTCGGTGCCGGCGGTGGCGGCGTGCGAGATGTCCAGCGTGACGTCGCCGTAGGGGAAGTCGCGCGGGTCCGGACCCGGCAGGTAGGCCTGCATCGCGTTGACGCCGGAGCGCCACGGGAACATGTTCTCGACCGCGATCTTGACCCCCCAGCTGCGCTGACGCTCCGCGACCCCCTCGACGAAGCCCTCGGCATACCCCCGCTGCCACCGGAACGGCGGGTGGACGACCACGCAGCCCGCCCCCACCTCGGCGGCGAGGTCGAGCGCCCGCTCGACCTTGCCCCACGGCTCCCAGCCCCAGAGTCGTTGCGCCAGCAGGAGGGTGGGGGCGTGGATCGCCCCGATCGGCAGCTCGTGCAGCTCGGCGAGCGCACGCAGGGCCCCGGCCTCCTGGGTGACGGGGTCGGTCCACACCATGATCTCGACGCCGTCGTAGCCGAGGCGCTGCGCCAGGTCGAAGCAGTAGGCGGCGTTCTCGGGGTAGACCGAGGACGACGAGAGGTGCACCGGGATGTGGTCAGTCATCGCTGAGTCCGTCCATGAAGCGCAGGATGAGGCCTTCTCGCATGGCCCAGGGGCAGATGGTGAGCTCCTCGAGGTCGAGCAGCTCCATCGCCGACTCGGCCACGACCGCGCCGGCGAGCAGCTGGGGCGCACGGGCGCTCGAGACGCCGGGCAGGCCGGCGCGCTCGGCCGCCGTCATCGAGGCCAGCCTGGGCACCAGCTCGGCCAGGGCGGCCCGGCTCAGGGTGCGGTCCACGAACGGCCCGTCCGCACGCGGCGCCGCGCCGCAGACCCGAGCCAGGGACCGGAAGGTCTTGCTGGTGCCGACCGCCAGGTGCGGCTCGCCGACCTTGGCCAGGGCGGGACGGACCCGGGCGATCTCCGAGCGCACCCGCTTGCGCAGGGCCCTGACCTGGTCGGGACCGGGCGGGTCGCCGACGAGCTCGCGGGTGAGCCGGCCGGCACCGAGGGGCAGGGAGACCGCGACGTCCGGGTCCTCGTCCATCCCGGCCGCGAGCTCCAGGGAGCCGCCGCCGATGTCGACGTCGAGGAGACGGCCGGCCGACCAGCCGAACCAGCGACGGACGGCGAGGAAGGTCATCCGCGCCTCGTCCTCCCCTGCCAGCACCTGCAGGTCGACGCCGGAGGCCGCGGCGACCTGCTCGAGGACGGCCTCGGTGTTCGTGGCGTCGCGGATCGCGCTGGTCGCGAAGGCCATCAGCTGCGCGACGCCGCGGCTCTCCGCGACCTCCACGCAGTCGGTGACGAAGCGGGCCAGGGCGCCCGCGCCCTCGTCGGACAGGGCACCGTCGTCGGTGAGGTGCTGCGCGAGGCGCAGCGGGACGCTGTGGGAGTAGTCGGGCAGCGGGTGCGCGCCCGGGTGCGCGTCGACGACGAGCAGGTGGACCGTGGTGGATCCCACGTCGATCACGCCGAGTCGCATGACCTCCATTATCCCCCTCTACAGTGACGCGATGACCGAGACCCCGCTCGAGACGCCTCGGGCGTGGGCCGAGTTCACCGACCCGGCGGAGCCGGGCCAGCGGCTGCGGGTCGACCTGACCTGGCTGACCTCGCGCTGGCGGTGCATCTTCGGTACCGGCTGCCCCGGGATCGACGCGGACGAGCCCGACGCCGGCTGCTGCACCCTCGGCGCCCACTTCACCGACGCCGACGACGTGGCCCGGGTCGCGGCCGTCGTCGAGCGCCTCGGCCCGGACGAGTGGGAGCTGCGGGACGCGGGGCTGGAGGAGGGCTGGCAGGTCGCCGACGAGGACGCGAGCACGACACGGGTCGTCGACGGCGCGTGCATCTTCCTCAACCGCCCGGGCTTCCCCGCGGGGACAGGCTGCGCCCTGCACCAGCACGCGGTCGCCGAGGGGGTGGAGCCGCTGACGACCAAGCCGGACGTGTGCTGGCAGCTTCCGGTCCGCCGCCTCTACCGCGACGTCGAGGTCCCCGACGGCACGACCTACCTGGAGGTCACCCTCACCGAGTACGACCGCCGCGCCTGGGGCCCGGGCGGGCACGACCTCGACTGGTACTGCACCGGCTCCCCGCTCGCGCACACCGGTGGCGTGCCGGTCTACGTCTCGCTGCGTGCCGAGCTCGTCGAGCTCGCCGGGGAGCAGGCGTATGCCGTGCTCGCACGGCTGTGCGAGGAGCACCTCCTGGCCGTGGGCGCCGTGGTCGGGGCGGGGCCGCCCGGTCCGGACGGGCGGCTGCGGCTGCCGCTGCTCGTGCACCCGGCCACCGCGGTCGCCGCCGCGTCCGCGCAGGACTGTCGGAGCTGCCGCATACCCTGACGTCCGTGGCAGCCAAGAGCGGGAGCAGGTCGACCTACCGGTGCAGCGAGTGCGGGTGGACGGCGGTGAAGTGGGTGGGCCGGTGCGGCGAGTGCCAGGCCTGGGGCACGGTCGCGGAGACCGGCGCCCCGGGAGCGGTGCGCACGCAGGCCGTCTCCCCCGCCCGGCGGGCCGTCCCGATCGGGGACGTCGACGCGCAGACGGCGCGGGCCCGGTCCACGGGCGTCGGCGAGTTCGACCGGGTGCTCGGCGGAGGCATCGTGCCCGGCGCTGTGGTGCTCATGGCCGGCGAGCCCGGCATCGGCAAGTCCACGCTGGCGCTCGACGTGGCGGCGCGGGCAGCCCGCAGCGGGCGCTCGGTGCTCTACGTCTCGGGCGAGGAGTCGGCGGCCCAGGTCAAGCTGCGGGCCGAGCGGATCGGGGCGCTCGCCGACACCCTCTACCTGGCCGCCGAGACCGACCTGGGGACGGTCCTGGGCCAGCTCGAGCAGATCGGTCCCGACCTGCTGGTCGTCGACTCGGTGCAGACCATCGCCTCGGCCGACGTCGACGGTGCCCCCGGCAACGTCGGGCAGGTCCGCGAGGTCGCCGGAGCGCTGATCCAGGCGGCGAAGACGCGGGACATCGCGGCCATCCTCATCGGGCACGTGACCAAGGACGGGTCCATCGCCGGGCCACGCGTCCTGGAGCACCTCGTCGACGTCGTCGTGCAGTTCGAGGGCGAGCGGCACTCGCGGCTGCGCCTCGTGCGCGCCGTGAAGAACCGCTTCGGCCCGACCGACGAGGTCGGCTGCTTCGACCTGGGCGACGCCGGCATCACCGGGCTGCCGGACCCGAGCGGGCTGTTCCTCACCAGCCGCGACCGGCCGGTGCCGGGCACCTGCGTGACCGTCACCCTGGAGGGACGCCGGCCGCTCGTCGCCGAGCTGCAGGCGCTGGTGAGCGCGTCCGCGGCGGGTGGGTCGCCGCGACGGACGACCAGCGGCCTCGACTCCTCCCGGCTGGCGATGGTGCTCGCGGTGCTCGAGCAGCGCGCCGGGCTGCCGCTGTCCACGCACGACTGCTACGCGGCGACGGTCGGGGGCGTGCGGCTGGGCGAGCCGGCCGCCGACCTGGCGCTCGCGCTGGCGCTGACCAGCTCGGTCGGTGACCTGCCGCTGCCGATGGGCACGATCGCTGTCGGTGAGGTCGGGCTCGCCGGCGACCTGCGCCCGGTGACCGGGCTGACCCGCCGGCTCGCGGAGGCGGCGCGCATCGGCTTCACCGAGGCGGTCGTCCCGGCCGGGTCGCTGCGCGAGGGTGCAGCGCCGACCGGGATGCGCGTGCACGAGGTCGCCACGCTCGGCGAGGCCGTGGACCTGGTGACGTCGGCGGCGCAGGCGAGCCGGCCGCGCGCGGCGAGGCTGGCGGGCGGGACGGCGACCTGGGACGGGGAGTCCGCCTGGGACGGGGAGTCCGCGTGAGCACGACGAGGTCACGATGCAGTAAAGAAAGGGCAGGTGGGGATGGTCGAGCGTCGCGGTGGACCTAGGATTCCCACCGGGGACACAAGGCGGGCGCACGGAGCACCTCCGCCGGGAAGGTCGGGACCGTTGCCAGAGCGAACTGACGAGGACCTGCTCCGCGCCACGCTCGCCGCGGTGGCGCCGGGCACCGACCTGCGCGACGGGCTCGAGCGGATCCTGCGCGGCCGCACCGGGGCCCTCATCGTGCTGGGCTCGGACCGGACCGTCGAGGCCATCATCTCCGGCGGCTTCGAGCTCGACGTCGAGTTCTCGGCGACCCGGCTGCGGGAGCTGGCCAAGATGGACGGCGCGATCGTGCTCTCCCGCGACGGCACCCGCATCCTGCGCGCGGCGGCACAGCTCGTCCCCGACCCCGCGATCGAGACCAAGGAGAGCGGGACCCGGCACCGCACGGCCGAGCGCACGGCCAAGCAGACCGGCATGCCGGTCATCTCGGTGAGCCAGTCGATGGCGATCGTGGCCCTCTACGTCAACTCGCTGCGTCACGTCCTCGAGGCGCGCGCCCAGATCCTGGCCCAGGCCAACCAGGCGCTGCAGACCCTCGAGCGCTACCGCGCGCGGCTCGACGAGGTCACGTCCACGCTGTCCGCGCTGGAGATCGAGGACCTCGTGACCATCCGTGAGGTGGCCGCCGTCCTCCAGCGCCTGGAGATGGTGCGGCGGATCAGCGCCGAGATCGAGCAGTACGTCGTCGAGCTCGGGGTGGACGGCCGGCTCGTCGGCCTCCAGCTCGAGGAGCTCACCGGCGGCATCGGCCGGGACCGCGAGCTCGTCATCCGCGACTACGCCGCGGCCGCCGAGGCGATCCGGGACCCGGCGGACGTGCTGGAGTCGCTCTCCCGCCTCGACAGTGCCGAGCTGCTCGACCTCGTCTCCGTGGCCCGCTGCATGGGCATCACCGTGATCGGCGACGGGATGGACCACCACTCGCTCACGCCCTCCGGCTTCCGGCTCCTGCACCGCATACCCCGCCTGCCCGGGGCGATCGTGGACCGGCTGGTCGACCACTTCGGCAACTTCCAGGCCCTGCTGTCGGCCGGTCTCGAGGACCTCATGCAGGTCGACGGGGTCGGCGAGGCGCGTGCCCGGGCGGTGCGCGAGGGGCTGTCGCGACTGGCCGAGTCCTCGATCCTGGAGCGCTACTCGTAGTGCCGGCACCCGCGTCACCGGCCGCTCCCGAGCTCCTGCACGAGCTCGCCCTGCCCTGGTACGCCGGGCACCAGCGCGACCTGCCCTGGCGCCGCCCCGACCGCTCCCCCTGGGGCGTCCTGGTGTCCGAGGTCATGCTCCAGCAGACACCCGTCGTCCGCGTGGAGCCGGTGTGGCGCCGCTGGATGACGCTGTGGCCGGCGCCCGCCGACCTGGCGGCGGCGAGCCCCGGCGAGGCCGTCCGCGAGTGGGGGCGGCTCGGCTACCCCCGCCGCGCCCTGCGCCTGCACGCCGCCGCGACGGCGATCGCCGGCGACCACGGCGGCCTGGTCCCGCCCGACGAGGCGGCTCTGAGGTCGCTGCCGGGGGTCGGCGACTACACCGCGGCGGCGGTGGCGGCCTTCGCCTTCGGCCGCCGGGCGACGGTGGTCGACACCAACGTCCGCCGGGTCCACGCCCGCGCGGTCTCCGGGACAGCGCTGCCCGCGCCCGCGCTGACGAGGGCGGAGGTGGCCCTGGCCACGTCCTTGCTGCCCGCGGACGACGCCGACGCCGCCACCTGGAACGTCGCGGTCATGGAGCTCGGTGCCCTGGTCTGCACCGCACGTTCACCCCGTTGCGACGTGTGCCCCCTCTCCGCGGTGTGCGCGTGGCGGCTGGCCGGGTCACCGCCGCACGAGGGCCCCGCCCGTCGCGGCCAGGCGTGGGAGGGCACGGACCGGCAGTGCCGCGGCCGGATGGTCCAGCTCCTGCGCGAGGCGACGGCTCCCCTCCCCGGCGACGCCCTGAGAGCGGTCTGGCCCGACGGTGCGCAGCGCGACCGCTGCCTCGACGCCCTCGTCGCCGACGGCCTCGTCGAACCTCTGGACGACGACCTCTTCCGTCTTCCGGGCGCCTGAGACCGGGCTCACACGTGGGCGCGGACGACCTCCACGCTGCGCCGGGCGGCCTCCGGGGTCACGAACGGCGCCGTCGGGAGGTTGAGGACGCGGGCGGACGCGTCCTCCGCCACCGGGCAGGTCGCGGGGTCGTAGTCGAAGAGGGCCATGTCGGTCGGTCCCGGGAACAGCGTCGGCCGGTACCACCGTCCCGGCACCAGGCCCTCGGCGCCGAGCGCCTCGAACACCTCCTCGGCCTGGGCCGGGGACGCGAGGAGCAGCGGGAAGCGCACGAGGGAGAGCGAGGGGTCGTCGAAGAGCCGCGGGATCGTGACCCCCCGGACCCCCGACAGGCCCTGGCGGTAGGTCGCGCCGGTGCGCCTGCGGTGCTCCGTCGTCGCCGCCAGGCCGCCCACGGCACCGACGACCTCGCGCAGCGCGGGGTAGGACAGGAGCGTCGGCTCGCCCGCCACCCGGCCCGACCGCTCCGACGGCATGATCGCCATGTCGACGAGCCCCGCCGAGGCCGCCGCCGACAGCGCCCTGGCCCCCGGACCGCCCAACCGGCCGGCCACGCGCCGGGCGGGGGTGCCGAGCACGTGGGCCAGCGCCTCGCGGCGGCCCGCGACGGGCAGCGCCGACAGCGCCGCGGTGAGCACGCCGTGCCAGGGCCCCCCGCGCAGGGCCGGGTTGACCCATACGGCCGCACCGGCCCGGGTCGGCAGCATCTTCTCGACACCGAAGCTGTGGACCGACACGTCCGCCGCGGGCGCGCCGTCGGGCCCCCGCCCCAGCCGACCCAGGCAGTGGGCGGAGTCCTCGACGAGCAGCGCCCCCTCGGGGGTGAACTGCCGCAGCCGCGCCACCGGGGCCAGGGGGCCGAAGGTGTGCTGCGCCACGACCGCCCGGGTGGCGGCGGAGACGACGCCCGGCAGCCGGGCCGGGTCGATGGCGAGGGTGTTGACGTCGACGTCGGCGTACCGCGGGCGCAGGCCGGCGGTCAGGATCGGCGCGACCGCCGTGATGCAGGTGAACGGCTGCGTCACCACCTCCCCCGGACCCGCGTGCTGCTGGACCGTCCGCATGACGACCAGCAGCGCGTGCCTGGCCTTGCTGACCAGGTGCCAGTCGGCCGGGTCCGTCCCGGACGCCTGGGCGAGAGCGCGCCTGACCGTCATGGAGTCGTTGACCAGCGCCGTCGTCGATTCGTCCACGGTCGGAGTCTAGGCGGCGCTCCCCGGCCCCGCCCCCCGGCACCGCCGGTGGCCTGCCAGGGACTGCCACCGGCTCGCGTAGGGTGAGCGCCATGGCCTTGACCTTCGAGACCTCGCCCGTGCCGGCGGAGTGGAACGCCCGGATCGCGGCGACCCCGAACCGGGGGAACCTTTTCCAGAGCTTCGAGCTCGGCGAGATCAAGCGGATGGCCAGGTGGACCCCGAGGTATGCCGTCGCCGACGGGGTCGCGATGACGATCCACGAGAAGTCCGCGCCCGGGTTCGGCACGGTCTGGTACGTCCCCAAGGGACCCTGCGTCGCCGACACCGACCAGCTTCGACAGGTCGTCGCCCAGCTCACCGAGACCGCCCGCGCGGAGGGCGTCCTCTTCATCCGGGTCGAGCCGGAGATCCCCGAGACGCCCGAGGCGATCGCGGCGATCGAGGACATGGGGCTGGTCCGCACCCACCCGGTGCAGCCCAACACCTCCACGGTGATCCACGCGCTGCCGGCGTCCGAGGACGAGCTGATCGCGTCGTACCCGTCCAAGACCCGCAACATGGTCCGGCGCGCGATCCGCGACGGCGTGGTCAAGGTCGAGCGGGCGCCCGACACCGACGAGACCTACGAGGTCATGTGGAGCCTGTGGCAGGAGGTCGTCCACGACCAGGAGCTGGCGGTGCGCAGCAAGGACTACCACGTGCGCTCCTGGCAGATCATGGTCCGGGCCGGCATCGCCCAGGTGCTCATCGCGCGCGCCGACGACACCCCGGTGGCCTCCGCGCTGATCACCTGCGTGGGCGACTCCGCGGCCTACAAGGAGGGCGCGAGCCTGCGCGAGCGCCCCGTGCCGGGGGTCAGCCAGCTCGTGCAGTACGAGGGCATGCGCTGGGCGATCGAGCGCGGCGCCCGCACCTACGACATGATCGGCGTGCCGCACAGCAGCGAGCTCGACGACCCCAGCCACCCCCGGCACGGCATCGGCAAGTTCAAGCGCGGCTTCACCAAGGACGTCATCGACTGGGTGGGTGCCTGGGACATCGTGCTCCGCCCGCGCAGGTATGCCGTGTGGGGCCGCCTGGGCGAGCGGGTCGTGGCCCGGGTGCAGCGTCGGGAGCCTGGCGACACCTTCTGGTGAACCGGGGTGCCGGGCGGCACTCCCCCGCCTGCGTCAGCGGCGCCTCGTGGTGCGTGCGGTCGCCGGCGCCGCCCACGGGTCCTCCGGCCACGGGTGCCGGGGGTAGCGTCCCCGCAGCTCGGCCCGCACCTGCTGGTAGGGCCCCGACCAGAACGACGCGAGGTCGTCGGTCACCGCCACCGGTCGCCGCGCGGGACTGAGCAGGTGGAAGAGGGTGCCGACCCGGCCGTCCACGAGGCGCGGCGTCTGCGCCAGCCCGAAGCACTCCTGCAGCTTCACGGCCAGCACCGGCGGCGCGTCGGCGTCGTCGTGCGGCGGGTAGTCGACGGCCACCCGCGACCCGCTGGGGACGGCCAGCCGCTCCGGCACCAGCTCGTCCAGCCGGGCGGCCTGCGGCCAGGGCAGCAGCCGCCGCAGCGGGTCGGTCAGGTCCAGGCGGTCGACGGAGGTCCCACCGGCGAGCCGCCTCAGCTCCGGGCCGAGCCACTCCTGCAGCCGTGCGGACAGCGCCGCGTCGGACACGTCGGGCCACGGCTCCCCGAGCACCCGGTGCAGGAGCGCGAGACGTCGACGCAGCGCGTCGGCGGCCGGCGACCAGACCAGCAGCCCCAGCCCCTCCTCGGCGAGCGCCCGGGCGACCGCCCTGGCCCCCGTCTCCCGGTCCGGCCGCACCGGCGTGGACGACAGCTCGATGGCCCCGACCGCGTCCACCTCACGGGCCACCACCCTCCCGGCGACGAGCGTGGCGCGCACCTCCCGGGACCGCAGCCGCGAGGTGGCCAGCTCCACCGCCTCGCGCCCGATCCCGGCGGCCAGCCGCACCACCGCGCCCGTGCCCGCCGCGACCCGCCCCTCGGCACGCGCCACGTCGGCGACCGCGATCCACTCGAAGTGCTGCAGGGGGCTGCCCGGCGGCAGCGCGGCCCGGGTCCCGGACGCCAGCAGCCACGTCGCCCCGTCCCGGCGCGCGACCCGGGCGGGGTGGGCCAGGGCGACCACGAGCCCGGCGACGTCCTGGGCCGGGACCCCACCCCCGGGGAGGCCGGGCGCGCCCGCCGCCCCCGGGTCCGCCCCGACGAGCCGCTCCAGGCGACCCACCTCGGTGCGCCACCGCGCCGCGCCCGGTGCCCGGCCGGAGCGCAGGCCCTGGAGGAGCCCGGCCAGGTCGGCGTCGGGTGCGCGGTGGTCGTCGGCCAGCGCCGCGACGACCTCGGCCGTGGCCCGCGCGCCGACGGTCGCCGCCCCGACGAGCAGCGCGCGCGCAAGCCTCGGGTCGGCCGGGACGCGCACGACCCGCACCCCCTCGTCGCTCACCCGTCCGTCGGCCTCGACCAGCCCGAGCGCGCGCAGCGTCCCCTCCGCCGCCGTGATCGCGGCCGGCGGGGGTGGCGTGAGCATCGGCATACCCTCGCCGCGGGGTGATCCCCACGCGGCCAGGAGCAGCGCCGCGCCCGTGAGGTCGCTGGAGGCGATCTCCGGCGTGAGGTGCTCGGGCGCGTGCGAGTAGGTGCCCTCGTCGAGGCACCGGACCACGGTGCCGGGTCCCAGGCGGGCGGCGCGCCCGGCGCGCTGGGTCATCGCCGCCCTGGACGCCTGCACGGTCACGAGCCCGGACATGTCGCGCCGCTGGTCGCGCCGGGGCTCCCGGGACAGGCCGGCGTCGACGACCAGCCGGACGCCGGGGACGGTGAGCGAGGACTCGGCCAGCGCCGTGGAGACGACGATGCGCGGACGGTCGCCGGGACGGCGCCCGGAGACCGCACGGTCCTGGGCGCGCGGGTCGAGCCGTCCGTGCAGCGGCAGTGCCTCCACGTCCGGCGACAGCCGTCCCAGGTGCTCGACGACCCGGTCGACCTCGCGGGCACCCGGCACGAAGACGAGGGCGTCGGTCGTCGGGTCCGCAGCCACCGCCCGGGCGTGGTGCCGCGCGGCCGTCGTGGCCACGTGGGCCAGCAGGGCGTCGCTCACCCCGCGTGCGTCGGTGCGCAACCCGGTCGGCGGTGCCCACACCACCTCGAGCGGGTGCTGGGCGGAGGGGTGGTCGACCACGGGTGCCGGGGCGTCGGCGTCGCCGAGCAGCCGCGCGAGCGCCGTGGTGTCCAGGGTCGCCGACATCGCGACGAGGAGCAGGTCGGGGCGCAGCTGCCGGACCTCGGCCAGCATGCCGACGAGCAGGTCGGTGTCCAGCCCGCGCTCGTGGACCTCGTCGAGGACCACGGCGCCCACGTCGCGCAGCTCCGGGTCGGAGAGCAGCCGGCGCAGCAGGATCCCGGCGGTGACGAACTCGACGACGGTGCCCGGCCCCACGTGGCGCTCGCCACGGACCGTGCTGCCGACCAGCCCGCCCTCGGCCGTGCCGGTGAGGGACGCCAGCCGTCTCGCGGCGGCCCGGACGGTGACGCGACGCGGCCCGGTGACCACGACCCGCCCCGGGCCGGCGCCACGGTCCGCGAGCACGGTCGCGACGAGGGGTGGCACCAGCGTGGTCTTGCCGGCGCCCGGCTCGGCCCGCACCACGGCGACGCCCCGCGCCGCCAGTGCGCGCCTCAGGTCCGGCAGGGCGTCCGCGAACGGCAGCCCACGGCCGACGACCTCGAGGTCGAACCCGGCCCCGGGACGGGCGGACGGACGGCTCACGCCCGGTCCTCGCCGGCCGACCGCACCTCCGCCACCGTCCCCGGCCGGCGCCGGCGCCCGGGCCGCAGCCTGAGCAGCGCGACGAGGCCGACCCCGCGGGCGACGGCGCGCAGCGGCCGGGCCAGGCTCGCACCGACCACGACGCCGAGCGCGATGGCCACGACGATGATCGTCACGCCGACGACCGCCCCGACCGCGCGGTCGGGGTCGAGCTCGAGGCCGGTGACCGAGACCAGACCCAGCGACCCGGGGACGAGCAGCCAGAAGCTGGGCAGGAAGGCCACGGCGCGCGGCAGCTGCGGCCGCACGAACTCCACCACCGTCGAGACGAGGCTGGCGGCCGTCGCCCCGAGGAAGGCACCGACCCACAGGGCGTCGGTGAGCGAGACCCCGAGCCACTGGGCCAGGTAGGTCGCCAGCACGGTGAGGAGCAGCCAGGGCACGAGGGAGACCGGCACCGACTCCAGGAGGGAGATGGCGATCGTCACCACGACCACGCCGAGCAGCGGCGCCCACCACCCCAGGTCGACGACCCGCGTCGGGAGGAGGTCCTCCCCCGGCACCCGCAGCAGCACGATCGCCGCGCCGACGCCGAGCGCGAAGAGCAGCATCTGGGAGGTGCCGTGGGCCAGCCGCGAGGTGCCCGCCACCATCGACCCGGCGGCCAGCTCGGTCAGCCCGGTGACGATGGCCGCCCCGGGAAGCATCACCGCGATCGGCGGCACGAGCGTCCACAGCGGGGCGTCGACCAGCCCCTGCCCGGCGGCCGCGAACGCCGCCACGGCCACGACGAACGCGGCCAGGAAGGGCATCAGCGTCCGGACGGTCGGGCTCCGGCCGGCCAGCACGAGCAGCAGCATCGTCAGCGGTGCGAGCAGCCCGGCGAAGAGCACGGACGGCCAGCTCGGGACGAGCACGAGGGCGATGCCGACGCCGGAGGCCACGGCTCCGGCGAAGAGCCCGACGAGCGCGTAGCGGTGCGGCTGCGCCCGGAGGGTCGACAGCCGCGCCAGCGCCTCGTCGGCGGACAGCGTCCCGGTGCACAGCCCGGCGTGGAGGGCGGTGGCGTCGGCGAGCTGGTCCAGCCGCAGGCCGCCCTCGACCGCCTCGAAGGTCGACGGCTCACCTGGCCCGAGCGCCAGCAGGATGCCGGTGGGCGAGCAGGCCACCTGGACCGCGCCGCGCCCCAGTGCGGAGCCGGCGGCCCGGACGTCGTCCTCGACCTCGTGGACCGGCATCCCCCCGGCCAGCAGCGCCGCGCCCAGCCAGGCGAGCAGTCGGCGGGTCCGGGTCTCGGCAGGCTCGGGGGTGGGAGGCACGCCCCCCATTGTCACCCGCGGGGCGCGAGTCCCCGACGACTCAGTAGAACAGCGGGTTGGCCTTCGCGGTCAGCCGGCGGTAGACCGGCATCCCGACCCGGTCCCAGGCGCGGAAGACCCGCGGCTTCAGCACCAGCTGCATGGTGCCCACCTGGTCCACGATCGGCGCGAACGCGGTCTTGAACTGCACGAGCGGGAAGAGCTTGTGGTCCTCGTCCTCGGCCTGCCAGCTGGGCGGCGCGCCGTACATGTCGTAGGTCGTGGCGCCGTGCTCCTTGCACCAGCGCATGGCCTCCCACTGCACGCGGTACTGCAGCCCGTTGCTGTCCTTGGTCCGCCGCGAGCCGCCGTCCTTGTAGTAGCCCAGCTCCCCGCGGTGGATGATGAACGCACCGGCCTCGTGCTCGCCGCCCTCGCGCGGGCGGGCCAGCACGAAGTGCCCCAGACCTGCGTCGATGTAGCGGCGCCACGCGTCCTGGTGGTAGTCGGGGTGGCGGTGGTCGACCCCTGCCCGCTCCATCGTCTCCGAGAACAGCGACCACATGATGGCCAGGGCCTCGGGGTCGGTGCGGTGCTCGACGACCGCCTCGTCGGTCTTGCGGATCGTGCGGCGCGCGCGCTGCCGGAAGGAGGCGAGGAGCTCGGCCTCGTCCGGCCGGAGGTCCACGAGCACGGTGTGCTGGCCCTGCTGCAGGTCGGGCATGGAGCGCATGCCGGGCACCGAGGCGATGAGGTCCTCGCGGTCCTGCGGGGAGGTCGCCGACACCGACGGCTCGAGGACCACGGCGAACGCCCGTCCGTCGGCGCGCAGGTCCTCGAAGCAGGCCCGCGCGTGGTCGGCGTCGGCCACGCGGGGTCCCATGGGGCAGTACCAGAGCTCGCCGAACGGCGGCACCCGACGGTAGAGGTAGAGCGCGTGCACGGGCTCCCGGTCGGGGTGCTCGTGCACGAGGTATCGGGCCTTCCAGACCGGGGCCTTGAGCTCGGCGTAGGTGCGGCACTGGTAGAGCTCGGGACCACCGGGGTTGCCCCAGACCAGGTCGTCCCACCGGGACAGCTCGTCGGGGGTCGCCTCGCGCAACGTCATACCCGCACCCTAACCGGCGAGGGGGCGCCCACCGGACTCGGTGGACGCCCCCTGACGGGACGGGCAGCGCGGGTATGCCGCGCGCCGCTCAGCTGGTCTGCTCCTCCTCCACCGGCACGGTGTCCGGGACGGCGGAGGGCTTGTCCTGGCCGGCGAAGGTGAAGGCGGCGTCCCTGCCCTCGCCGGCGACGTCCACCACCACGATCTGACCGGCGCGCAGGTTCCCGAAGAGGATCTTCTCGGAGAGCTGGTCCTCGATCTCGCGCTGGATCGCGCGGCGCAGCGGCCGGGCGCCGAGCACGGGGTCGTAGCCCTTCTTGGCGAGCAGCTCCTTGGCCGCGGACGTGAGCTCGATGGCCATGTCCTTGTCCTTGAGCCGCACGTCGAGCTTGGCGATCATGAGGTCCACGATCTGGACGATCTCGGCCTGCGACAGCTGCGGGAAGACGATCGTGTCGTCCACGCGGTTGAGGAACTCGGGACGGAAGTGCTGCTTGAGCTCGTCGATGACCTTGTTCTTCATCCGGTCGTAGCTGCTCTGGGTGTCCGGCCCGGCCGAGAAGCCGAGCGAGATGCCCTTGGCGATGTCGCGGGTGCCCAGGTTGGTCGTCATGATGATGACGGTGTTCTTGAAGTCGACCACCCGGCCCTGGGCGTCGGTCAGCCGACCGTCCTCCAGGATCTGCAGCAGGCTGTTGAAGATGTCCGGGTGCGCCTTCTCGACCTCGTCGAAGAGGACCACCGAGAACGGCTTGCGCCGCACCTTCTCGGTCAGCTGGCCACCCTCCTCGTAGCCGACGTAGCCGGGGGGCGAGCCGAACATCCGCGAGACGGTGTGCTTCTCGGAGTACTCGGACATGTCCAGCGTGATGAGCGCGTCCTCGTCCCCGAAGAGGAACTCGGCGAGCGCCTTGGCCAGCTCGGTCTTGCCGACGCCGGTGGGGCCGGCGAAGATGAACGAGCCGCCCGGACGACGGGGGTCCTTGAGGCCGGCGCGGGTGCGGCGGATCGCCTGGGACAGGGCGCCGATGGCGTCGTCCATGCCGATGATCCGCTTGTGCAGCTCGTCCTCCATGTGGAGCAGCCGGCTGGACTCCTCCTCGGTGAGCTTGAAGACCGGGATGCCGGTGGCGGCGGCGAGGACCTCGGCGATCAGCTCCTCGTCGACCTCGGCGACGACGTCCATGTCACCGTTCTTCCACTCCTTCTCCCGCTCGGCGCGCGCCTGCGTGAGCTTGTGCTCCTCGTCGCGCAGCCGGGCCGCCTTCTCGAAGTCCTGCGCGTCGATCGCGGACTCCTTCTCCCGCTTGGCGTGCGCGATCTTGTCGTCGAACTCGCGCAGGTCCGGCGGCGCCGTCATCCGGCGGATGCGCAGTCGCGCGCCCGCCTCGTCGATGAGGTCGATCGCCTTGTCCGGCAGGAACCGGTCGTTGATGTAGCGGTCGGCCATGTTGGCTGCGGCGACGAGCGCACCGTCGGTGATCGAGACGCGGTGGTGCGCCTCGTAGCGGTCGCGCAGGCCCTTGAGGATCTCGATGGCGTGCGAGAGCGTCGGCTCGGCGACCTGGATGGGCTGGAAGCGGCGCTCGAGGGCCGCGTCCTTCTCGATGTGCTTGCGGTACTCGTCCAGGGTGGTCGCGCCGATCGTCTGCAGCTCGCCGCGGGCCAGCATCGGCTTGAGGATGCTGGCGGCGTCGATCGCGCCCTCGGCGGCTCCGGCCCCGACGAGGGTGTGGATCTCGTCGATGAACAGGATGATGTCGCCGCGGGTGCGGATCTCCTTGAGGACCTTCTTCAGCCGCTCCTCGAAGTCACCGCGGTAGCGGGAGCCGGCGACGAGCGCGCCGAGGTCGAGGGTGTAGAGCTGCTTGTCCTTGAGGGTCTCGGGGACCTCGCCGCGGATGATGTCCTGGGCCAGGCCCTCGACGACGGCGGTCTTGCCGACGCCGGGCTCGCCGATCAGCACCGGGTTGTTCTTGGTGCGCCTGGACAGCACCTGCATGACCCGCTCGATCTCCTTGCCGCGACCGATGACAGGGTCGAGCTTGCCCTCGCGGGCGGCCTGGGTGAGGTTGCGGCCGAACTGGTCCAGCACGAGCGAGCCGGCCGGCTGGCCCTCGGGGGCACCGGGGCCGACGCCCGCGGACGCGGTCTCCTTGCCCTGGTAGCCCGAGAGCAGCTGGATGACCTGCTGGCGCACCCGGGGCAGGTCGGCCCCGAGCTTCACGAGGACCTGGGCGGCGACGCCCTCGCCCTCGCGGATGAGTCCGAGCAGGAGGTGCTCGGTGCCGATGTAGTTGTGGCCCAGCTGCAGGCCCTCGCGCAGCGACAGCTCCAGGACCTTCTTGGCCCGGGGCGTGAAGGGGATGTGCCCGGTCGGGGACTGCTGCCCCTGACCGATGATCTCCTGCACCTGGTGGCGCACCGCGTCCAGCGAGATGTCGAGGGACTCCAGCGCCTTCGCCGCGACCCCCTCGCCCTCGTGGATCAGCCCGAGCAGCAGGTGCTCGGTGCCGATGTAGTTGTGGTTGAGCAGCCGCGCCTCTTCCTGCGCGAGCACCACCACGCGCCGCGCGCGGTCGGTGAACCGTTCGAACATGCCTTACTCCTCAACTATCGTCGTGGCACGCCCACGGTGAGCTGGGACGGTGTCCGCAGCACCCACCGTGCGCAGGCCGGACCTTCACTCTACGTGCCATCTGCTGGGCACAACGCCTGTGCACACCCCCGATGTTCCGCCGGGGGGCCGTGTTCGCCCCTGGCGAAATCGGAGGTCAGCGGCGGCGGCCGGTGCCGAAGATCGAGCGGGTGATCTCGCGGCCGATGACGGTGCCCGCCGAGCGCATCATGGACCGGAACGCCGTCGAGCCGACGACCTGCCCGACGAGCCCCTCGTCCTCGGCGCGGGAGCGTCGCGACCCGGACGACCGCTCTCGCTCGGGCTCGGCCCGCTCGACCCGCTCGACCCGCTCGGCGGCCGCCGCTGCCTCCGCGGACGCGGCCGCCTTCTGCAGCCTGGCCGTGAGCATCTCGTACGCGGACTCGCGGTCCGCCACCTCGGCATACCTGGTCCGGATCTGCGAGGCCTCCACCACCTGGGCGAGCACGCCCTCCTCGGACGGACCGATCCGCCCCTGCGGTGCCCGCAGCCGCGTGACCGCGACCGGTGTCGGCGCGCCCTTCTCCGACAGCACGGTGATCGCGGCCTCGCCGGTGCCCATCGAGGTCAGCACCTCGGCGAGGTCGTACTCGCTGGTGGGGAAGGTGGAGACGGTCGCCCTGAGCGCCTTGGCGTCGTTGGGGGTGTGGGCGCGCAGCGCGTGCTGGACCCGGTTGCCGAGCTGGGCCAGGACGCTGTCCGGCACGTCCTTGGGGGTCTGGGTGACGAAGAAGACGCCGACGCCCTTGGAGCGGATCAGCCGCACCGCCTGCTCGACGGAGTCGAGGAAGGCGTCGGAGGCGTCGTCGAAGAGCAGGTGCGCCTCGTCGAAGAAGAAGACGAGGGTGGGCCTGTCGGGGTTGCCGACCTCGGGCAGGTCCTGGAAGAGGTCGGCGAGCAACCACATGAGGAAGGTGGAGAAGAGGACCGGCTTGTCCTGGACGCCGGGCAGCTCGAGGCAGCTGATGACACCCCTGCCCTCGGCGGTGGTGCGCATGAGGTCCGAGGTGTCGAACTCGGGCTCGCCGAAGAAGTCGTCACCACCGGCCGCCGAGAGCGCCACCAGCTCGCGCAGGATCACGCCGGCCGTCGACTTCGCCAGCCCGCCCAGGCCCTTGAGGTCGCCCTTGCCCTCGTCGCTGACGAGGTGCTGGATCACGGTGGTGAGGTCCAAGAGGTCGAGGAGGGCCAGGCCCTGCTGGTCGGCCCAGTGGAAGACGAGACCGAGGCTGGACTCCTGCGTCTTGTTCAGGCGCAGCACCTTGGACAGCAGGGTGGGGCCGAAGGAGGTGACGGTGGCGCGCACCGAGGTCCCGACGCCCTGGCCCCCGAGGTGCAGCAGCTCGAGGGGGTATGCCGTGCCGCTCCACTCCTGCGCCAGGGCACCCATCCGCTCGTCGATCTTCGCGTTGGCGGTGGCCGGGGTGGCCATCCCGGTGAGGTCGCCCTTGATGTCGGCGAGGAAGACGGGGACCCCGGCGTCGGAGAGCTGCTCGGCGAGGACCTGCAGGGTGACGGTCTTGCCGGTGCCGGTCGCGCCCGCGACGAGGCCGTGGCGGTTCATCGAGCTCAGCGGGAGACGGACGACGGCGTCAGGGACGACCTCTCCCCCCTCGAGCGCGCCGCCGAGCACGATGCTCGGCTCGGTGAAGGCGTACCCCTGGCGGATCTGGTCGATCTGGCTGCTGGTCTGGTCGCTCACACCGCAGACAATAGACTGCGCCGCATGATCTTCAAGGGCGTGGGCGACGGGCGCCCCTACCCGGCGCACGGGCTGGACGACGCCCGCGACTGGGCGCACCTGCCCCCGCGGATGCTGCGCCTGGAGCAGCTGGTGACGACCCGCGCCCAGCTCGACCTGCACGTGCTGCTCTCGCCCGACTCCACCTTCTACGGGGACATCTTCTGCCACGTCGTGAAGTGGCAGGACGAGCTCTACCTCGAGGACGGGCTGCACCGCGCCCTGCGGGCCGCTCTCCAGGGCCGACCCGTGGTCCACGGGCGTGTCCTCGACCTCGACCACCCCGCCGGTCGTTAGCCTCGGACGGCCGAAGGGAGTCTGCTCGTGGGATACGTCCGTACTGCCGGCATGTCCACCGCCGCCCGCCGGGGCAGGCGCCGCGCCATGCTGGTCATCCTCGCCCTGCTCGTGGGGCTCCTGCTCGTCTTCGCGCTGTCGCTGGCCTACGTCCAGGGCTGGCTGGGCACCCCCGGCGGCGGGGCCGACGGCTCCGCGTCCACCACCGCCGTGGTCGCGCCGGCGCCGTCGCTGGAGCCCTCGCAGGTGACGGTCAACGTCTACAACGCGACCAGCACGGCCGGCCTGGCCGGCCGGACGGGGGACGCGGTGCGGGCCCGCGGCTTCACCGTCGGCACGGTGGCCAACGACCCGGAGGGTGCGCAGATCGAGGGCGTGGGCGTGATCCGGCACGGCGAGCTGGGGCTGGAGGGCGCGCAGCTGCTGCTCGCGTCGGTCCCCGAGGGGGTCGAGCTGGTCGACGACGGCCGTGGCTCGGCCTCGGTCGACCTCGTCCTGGGCGACCAGTGGCAGGACCTCCCGGCGGTCGACGGCGCCACCACCACCGGGGGTCCCACGACGGAGGACGGCTGAGCCCATGGAGCACCACCCGCACGAGGTCCGCCTGTCCCGCCGCATCGCGGCCCCGCCCGCCGACGTGTGGCAGGTCCTCACCGACCTCGACCTCGCCACCTCACGGCTCTCCCAGGTGACCGAGCTGCACCAGATCACGGGCGGTCCCTACGCCGTCGGCACCCGGTGGCGCGAGACGCGTCGGATGATGGGCGCCTCGGACACCCAGGAGATCGTGGTCGTGGAGAACGACCCGCTGCGGCGCACCGTGACCGAGGCGGTCGACGGCGCCACCCGCTACCGCACGACGATCCTGCTCGAGTCGCTCGACGACGCCGTCGCCACCCTGGTGACGGTGACCTTCTCGGCGGCTGTCACCGACCCGTCGCGACTCCAGCGCCTGGCCCTGCGCGTCGTCGCCCCCCTCGGCCTCAAGCTCACCGAGAAGTCCCTGCGCACCGAGCTGGACGACATCGCCCGTGCCGCCGAGTCCCTCCCCCACTGACCCCACCCCCCGCCGGACCCACGACCGAGACTGCCGGGCGCGCGATTTCGACCACTCTGCGTGGTCCGGTACCCTGACCGGCGGTGGCGTGTCCGAGCGGCCTAAGGAGCACGCCTCGAAAGCGTGTGAGGGCGCAAGTCCTCCGTGGGTTCAAATCCCACCGCCACCGCCGTGTCCCCCCGAGGACGCAAGGACCCCCGAGCCAGACGGCTCGGGGGTCCTGTCGTCGGTCCGTCGTGCCGTCCCGGAGGCCGAGACGGGCGGGCGGGCGGTTCACCAGCCCGGCGGCGAGCGCTGCCGGGCGACCTGGGGCTCGGGCCCCCACCCGCCCAGCGTGTCCGGCTGCCGCGGGGAGGCGTGCAGCACCCCCGGCCGTGGCCGGGGCGCCGGCCGAGGCAGCACCGGTCGACCCGGACGGTCCCGGAAGCCGGAGGCGATGATGGCGTCGAACTCGGCCCGCAGCCAGTCCTCGTCCGCGCACACGAGGTCCCAGAAGTCCTCGTCGCGCGCGACCCTTACCAGGTCAGCGGTTCCTGCGGCGTCGTTCGGCACTGTCCACCTCCTCCCTGCTCCGGTCAGGCGCTGATCGCCTGGCGCTCCTGCGACCCGCGGGTGACCTCGATCTTGCGCGGCTTGGCCTGCTCGGCGACGGGGATCCGCATCGTCAGCACCCCGGCGTCGTAGCTGGCCTCGATGCGCTGGGTGTCCAGGTTGTCGCCCAGCACGAGCTGCCGGCTGAACATGCCCCGCGTCCGTTCCGCGGCCAGCATCTCGCGGTCCGGATCGGTGACCGGGCGCTCGGCCCGGACGGTGATCACGTTGCGCTCGACGTCGAGGTCGATGGAGTCCGCCTGGACCCCGGGCAGGTCGAACTCGATGACGACGGTGTCACCCTCCCGCCACGCGTCCATCGGCATGACCGACGGTCGAGCCATCGTGCCGGTCGCGCCGAAGACCTGCTGGGAGAGCCGGTCCAGCTCCCGGAACGGGTCGGTGCGCATCAGCATCGACACCACCTTCTTCTCCTTCCTGTGGGTATCATGTGCGTGGTCGGCCACCGACAATCTGTGGTGGCTGCTACAGATTTCATAGCACTTCACCTGTCAGGACGCAAGAGGTGACCTGGCACGAAGCCCCAAGGACGAGATGACCCCTACGCGCGAGCAGGTGCACGACTCGGACCACGGTGTCTACGGTATCTCGGTCGCCGCCGAGCTGGCCGGCATGGCGGCGTCCTCACTGCGCCTCTACGAGACCCACGGGCTCCTCGACCCGGACCGGACCCCTGGCGGGACGCGGCGCTACAGCGTCAACGACCTCGACCGGCTGCGCGCCATCGCCCAGCTCCTCGACGACGGGGTCAACCTTCCCGGCATCGCCCGCGTCCTGGCGCTGCAGGCCGAGAACGAGCGCCTGCGCGACCGCTGCGCGCGACTGCACACCCGCCCGGCGTGATCCTGCAGCACCGCACGACCCCGTCACGGGCGACGGCCCGCGAAGAACCCCAGCAGCAGCGCCGCTCCTTCCTCCGCGAGGACCCCGCCGAGCACGTCCGGCCGGTGAAGGGCGCGGCGGTCCCGCGGCAGGTCCCAGACCGAGCCGCACGCCCCCGCCTTGTCGTCCCAGGCAGCGAAGACGATCCGCTCCACCCGGGACAGCACCGCCGCCCCCGCGCACATGGCGCACGGCTCGAGCGTCACGACCAGCGAGCAGCCGTCCAGCCGCCACGACCCCAGAGCCTCGCCCGCAGCCCGCAGGGCGACCACCTCGGCGTGACCCGTGGGGTCGTGCTCGGCCTCCCGCACGTTGCACCCCCGCCCGACCACACGGCCGCCGCGGTCGACCACCACCGCCCCGATCGGCACGTCGCCCGAGCCGGCCACCCGACCCGCCTCCGCGAGCGCGAGCCGCATCCACACGGCATACCCGTCCTGCCCCCAGCCGGGTCCGCCGAGGTGTTCCGCGGAACCGTCCACGGGCTCGGCGTCAGGTCGCTGGCTCACGACTAGAGTCTGACCCATGCGCGTGCACGTTGCGGACCACCCGCTCATCGCCCACAAGCTCACCTACCTGCGCGACAGGAGGACGGACACTCCGACCTTCCGTCGGCTGGCCGACGAGCTGGTGACGCTGCTCGCCTACGAGGCCACCCGGGACGTGCGCGTCGCGCCCTTCGACATCGAGACGCCGGTGGGGCCGACGACCGGCATCCACCTGGCCAACCCCAAGCCGCTCGTCGTGCCGATCCTGCGCGCCGGACTGGGGATGCTCGACGGCATGATGCGGATGCTGCCCACCGCCGAGGTCGGCTTCCTCGGGCTGGTGCGCGACGAGGTGACGCTGGAGGCCTCGACCTACGCCAACCGGCTGCCCGAGCGGCTGGACGGGCGCCAGGTCTACGTCCTCGACCCGATGCTCGCGACGGGTGGCACGCTGGCGATGGCCGTCAGGTACCTCGTCGATCGCGGGGCCGACGACATCACCGCCATCACGCTGCTGTCGGCCCCCGAGGGCATCGAGCGTCTCCAGGCCGAGCTCAGGGACGTCGTGGCGCCCGTCAGCGTCGTCACCGGCGCCATCGACGAGCGGCTCGACGAGCACGGCTACATCGTGCCGGGCCTGGGCGACGCGGGCGATCGGCTCTACGGGGTCGTCTGACATGTCCCGCGTCTCCCGGCGCAGCGCGGTCGAGCCCTTCTACGTCATGGAGGTGCTCAAGGCTGCGGCGCAGCGGCAGCGCAGCCACGGGGACGTCATCATGCTGTGCGCCGGCCAGCCCTCGACGCCCGCACCGGAGGCCGCGCGCGAGGCGGCCGTCGCGGCGACGAGCACGCAGGTGCTGGGCTACACCGAGGCCAGCGGCATCCTGCCCCTGCGCCACGCGATCGCGGACCACCACCGCGCCACCAGCGGCATCGACGTCACGCCCGAGGACGTCGTGGTCTTCCCCGGCTCCTCCGGTGCCTTCACCACCCTCTTCCTCGCCGCGTTCGACGTCGGGGACACGGTCGCGATGACCCGCCCTGGCTACCCCGCCTACCGCAACACCCTGCAGGCCCTGGGCTGCGACGTCCTCGAGCTGGACTGCGGCCCCGGCACCCGCTACCAGCCCACGGTCGCGATGCTCGACGCACTGCCCGAGCCCCCCGCCGGCCTCGTCGTCGCCTCCCCCGCTAACCCGACCGGCACGATCATCGACAGCGAGGAGCTGGCGGCGATCGCCCGCTGGTGCGAGGACCACGGCACCCTGCTCGTCAGCGACGAGATCTACCACGGACTCTCCTACGGCCGCCCGACGGCCAGCGCCTGGCAGACCTCCCGCGAGGCGGTCGTCGTCGGCTCGGTCAGCAAGTACTTCTCGATGACGGGCTGGCGCGTCGGCTGGCTCCTCGCCCCACCGTCCCTGCGCCGCCCGCTCGAGGTGCTCACCGGCAACCTCAACATCTGCCCGCCGACCGTGTCGCAGTACGCCGCGCTCGGCGTCTTCACCCGGCAGGCCCGGACCGAGCTCGAGGGGCACCGGGCCAGGTATGCGGCCACGCGGGAGCTGCTGATCCGTCGCCTCCCCGAGGTCGGGCTGCGCAGCTACGCCCCGCCGGACGGCGCGTTCTACGCGTGGTGCGACGTGGCGCACCTCACCGACGACTCCGTGGGCTGGTGCCGCGACCTCCTCGCCGACTGCGGGGTCGCGCTCACGCCCGGCGTCGACTTCGACACCGTCGAGGGGCACCACATGGTGCGGCTGTCGTTCGCCGGCTCGACCGAGGAGGTCGGCGAGGCGCTCGACCGGATGGCCGCCAGCCCGCTCCTGCGCCCCTGACCCCCGCCCATCCGGTGCGAGACACACCCCGGCGGTGCGACGGCATACCCCGCCCCATCTGCCACACTGGCACCAGATCCGTGCCCGCGCCACCGAGGAGGACCCCATGCCGCATACGGTCAAGAAGGTCCTGCACTGGTTGTTGTGGGGCTTCCTCATCTACGCGGTCATCACCAACCCCGACCGTGCCGCCGACATCGTCCGCGCCGTGTGGGACATCATCAGCCAGGGCTTCCTCAACATCGGCCGGTTCTTCAGCAACATCATCGGCGGCGACGGCGGCGGCGGGTAGCGAGCCGTCGTGGCCGCTCCGGCACCGCCCCTCCAGCTCAGCCCGCGGGTGCGCAAGCGCTACCTGATGCGGGACGAGCGTCCCGTGATCTCCACCCGCGCCCACTGGGCGACGCTGGTCGAGCCCGTCGCCACGGCGCTGGCCGCCCTGACGCTCACGCTCACCGTCGCGGTCCGCAGCACCCTGTCGGACACCGTCGTGGTCCTCTTCTGGGTCTTCGCCGCCCTGGTGCTGCGGGCGCTGTGGCGCTGGTGGAACTGGCGGGTCGAGTGGTTCGTCACGACCGACAAGCGCCTGCTGCGCACCTACGGGATCATCACCCAGCGGGTCGCGATGATGCCGTTGGCCAAGGTGACCGACCTCAGCTACGACCGCTCGGTGCTCGGGCGGCTGCTGGGCTACGGCGAGTTCGTGCTCGAGTCGGCCGGCCAGGACCAGGCGCTGCGCGACATCACCTTCATCCCGCAGCCCGACGAGAAGTACCGCGAGATCGTCGCCACGATCTTCGGCACGTCCGACCCGGCCGAGGACGGTCCCGACCGGGACGCGGACGGCCGCCGCGGCGGGACGGCGCCCGCGCAGGCCGCGCCGTCAGCGCACCACTGGGAGGGCGTCGAGCGCCACGAGCTGCCGCACGACTGGGACTGGGTGGAGGACGACCGCTGGCGGGCGCGCCACGAGGGGCGCGAGGTGGCGGTGGACCCGGACCCGACGCCCTGGCAGTGACCGCACGGGTCAGCGCGTCGCGTCCTCCGGGCGCAGCCCCAGCACCCAGCGCTCGCCCTCGGGCTCGAACCCGATGTGGCGGTAGTAGGGGTTCGGCAGCCCCGCCGGCGACACGACCCGTCGGTAGCCGAGCCGCGACACCACGCCCGACCCGCGGAAGACGAACTCCCCCGGCGAGAAGTCGCGGTAGGCCGGCGTGACCCAGTCCAGCACGATCTGCGCCGTGCCCCCGCCCGCGTCCCGGAGCACCACCACGCCGACGGTCTCGTCCCCGTGCAGGACGAGGTATGCCGTGTCCTGGGCCCGGGGTGCGCGCGCGAAGCCCGGGGTGTGCCGGGCGATGTCGTCGGCGTGCACGGTCAGCACATGGGCAAGGTAGCGGTCGTCGGCGTCGACGGGCAGCACGGTGTAGACGCGGTCGTCGTGGCGGGTCCGCACCATCTTCCAGAGGTAGACGACGTTGATCACGGCGAGCACGACGTTGAGCCCGACCATCGGCCAGACCTCGACCAGGGCGTTGAAGACGATGAGCACGAGGCAGCCGGCCAGGTTGATCCAGCGCAGCCTCAGCACCCGGGTCTGGAGCAGGGAGACGACGAGGACGGCCGAGCCGACCCAGCCGAGGACGTCGATCCAGTTCATGACCGCAGGGTAGGGGGCACGGGTACCGCATACCTAGAATCGGGCCCATGGCAGTCCGTCCCATCACCGTCATCGGCCACCGGGCCCTCCACGCACCGACCAAGAAGGTCAAGGAGGTCACCGAGGACGTCCGCACCCTGGTCGCCGACATGTTCGAGACCATGGAGGCTGCCGACGGCGTCGGCCTGGCCGCCAACCAGGTCGGCGTGCGCCTGCGCGTCTTCGTCTACGACTGCCCGGTGCCCGACGGGCCCAACGCGCGGGGCGTGGTGGTCAACCCGGTGCTCGAGCGGCTGGGCACCCCGGCGCCGCTGGACCTCGAGGAGGACGGCGAGGGCTGCCTGTCGGTGCCCGGCGAGTGGTTCCCGCTGGCCCGGCACCCGCGCGCCCGCGTCACCGGCACCGACCTCGACGGCCACGAGGTCGTCGTCGAGGGCGAGGGGCTGCTCGCCCGCTGCCTGCAGCACGAGACCGACCACCTCGACGGCTACCTCTACGTCGACCGGCTCACCGGGCCGCTGAAGACCGAGGCACGCGAGGCCGTGAAGGACCGGGGCTGGGTCGCGGACGGCATCGTGAAGTGGGACCCGTCGACGACCGACGCCGACGAGGTCTGACGACGGTCCGCGCCGGCGGCGCTCGCTACATGTCCTCGAGCTCGCGACCCTTGGTCTCCGGCACCCACCTCAGGACGAAGAAGAAGGACAGCAGCGCGCACAGGGTGTAGAAGCCGTAGGCGAAGCCGAGCCCGATGTCGGCCATGACCGGGAAGCTGGTGGAGATCGCGAAGTTGGCCAGCCACTGCGCCGCGGCCGCGATGCCGAGGGCGGTCGCACGGATCCGGTTGTTGAACATCTCGCCGAGCAGGACCCACACGCCCGGGCCCCACGACATCCCGAAGAAGACGACGAAGAGGTTGGCCGCGACGAGGGCCACCACGCCCTGGGTGTCGCCGAGCGCCGGGACCATGTCCCCGCTGTCGTTGGCCACGCGGTCCGCGGTGGCGAAGATCCACGCCATCGCGCCCAGCGACACGAACATGCCCGCCGAGCCGATGAGCAGCAGCACCCGGCGGCCGATCTTGTCGATGAGGGCGATCGCCACGAGCGTCACGACGATGTTGGTGACCGAGGTCAGCACGGTCTGGGTGAGCGCGTCCTCCTCGGTGAAACCGACCGCCTGCCACAGCGTCGAGGAGTAGTAGAAGATGACGTTGATCCCGACGAACTGCTGGAAGACGGACAGCGCGATGCCGATCCACACGATCGGGAGCAGCTTGCCCCCGGCTCCCATGAGGTCGGAGAGCGAGGCCTTGGCCTCCTGCCGCACGGTGCGCTGGATCTCCACGATCCGCTCGGCCACGCCACGCAGCATGACCCGGCTCAGGACCTCGCGCGCCTCCTCGACCTTGCCGAGGGTCACCAGGTAGCGGGGGGACTCGGGGATCGTCAGGGCGAGGACGCCGTAGGCGACGGCCGGGACGACCTCCGCGAGGAACATCCAGCGCCACGCGGTGCTCCCCCAGAGCGGCTCGCCGGACCCGCCGGCGACGGTGGCGATGAAGTAGTCCGACAGCAGGGCGACGAAGATGCCGCTGACGATCGCCAGCTGCTGCAGGGAACCGAGCCGGCCGCGGATCGAGGCCGGCGAGATCTCGGCGATGTAGGCGGGGGCGATCACCGACGCGGCACCCACGCCGACACCGCCGATGACGCGCCACGCGATCATGTCCCAGGGACCGAACGACAGCCCCGAGCCGACGGCCGAGACCGAGAACAGCGCGGAGGCCAGCATCATCACGCGGATGCGGCCGATCCGTTCGGCCAGCCGTCCCGCCAGATAAGCACCGGCGACGCACCCCAGCAGCGCCGAGCTGACGACGAACCCGGTCACCCACGAGCTCATCCCGAAGTCCTCGCGCATGGCGTTGACGGCGCCGTTGATGACGGCGGTGTCGAAGCCGAAGAGGAACCCGCCGAGCGCCGCGACCGAGGCGAGCTGGATCGCCTTGCCGAGGACGTAGTCGCGCTGTCCCTCACCTGTCGTCGTCGACATGACGGAGTCCCTTCGCCGGAGGATGCCGCCGGCGTCGTCGTCGGCGGGGTGCCCGCAAGTCTGCCACCGGGGGTATGACGTACGCCACACCTCGCGCCACGTACCCTGACCCGATGAGCAGCATCGTGGTGACGGGGCGGGTGCCGCCGGAGGCCGTCGGGCTGCTGCGCGGCGCCGGGCACGAGGTCCGGGTCTGGGAGCACGACGAGCCGGTCGCCCGCGACGAGCTGCTCGGGCTGGTCGCAGGGGCCGACGCCCTCGTCACGCTGGTCACCGAGCGGGTCGACACGGGGCTCCTGGACGCCGCCGGGCCCGGGCTGCGGGTGGTCGCCAACGTCGCGGTCGGCTACGACAACATCGACGTGGCCGCCTGCGCCGGGCGCGGCGTGGTCGTCACCAACACGCCCGGCGTGCTCGAGGAGGCCACCGCCGACCTCGCGATGGCCCTGGTCCTCATGACGACCCGCCGGCTCGGCGAGGCCGAGAGGCTGGTCCGCTCCGGGCAGGCGTGGCAGTGGGGAATGGGGTTGTTGCTCGGTCGGGGGCTCCAGGGGCGCACCCTCGGCGTCGTCGGCCTGGGCGGCATCGGCACCGCGACGGCCCGTCGGGCCCGCGCGTTCGGGATGACGATCGTCTACTCCGGCCGCCGGGACGCCCCGGCCGAGATCGTCGAGGAGCTCGGGGCGCGCCGGGTCGAGCTGCCCGAGCTGCTGGAGGCCGGCGACGTCGTCACCCTCCACCTTCCCTACGGCCCCGCCACCCACCACCTGGTCGGGGCGGACGAGCTCGCCCTGCTGGGCGCCACGTCATACCTCGTCAACACCGCGCGCGGTCCCGTCGTGGACGAGACCGCCCTCGTCGCCGCCCTGCGGGACGGCACGATCGCCGGGGCGGGGCTGGACGTCTACGAGAACGAGCCGCAGGTGCACCCGGGGCTGCTGGAGCTGGACAACGTGGTGCTGCTGCCGCACGTCGGGTCGGCCACGATCGAGACGCGCACCGGGATGGCCCGGCTGGCCGCCCGCAACGTGCTGGCGGTGCTCGCCGGGGAGGGGCCGGTCACGCCCGTGGGGGACGTCTAGGACCGGCGCTTCGCCAGCCGGTAGCCCAGCACGCCGCCGACTACGGTCATCAGGGGGACCAGGTTCCAGACCAGGCCCTGGGTCTCGCGGAGGAGACCGTCGGAGGCCTCGAGGACGGGGGTCGCCAGGGTGTAGACCGCCCAGCCGACGACGAACCCCGCTGCGGCTCCCACCACCACGCCGACCCAGGGAACCCGGAACCACGGGCGGTGCACGTGCTCGGTCATCGCGATCAGCTCCTGCGGTGCCGGTGCACCAGCACCGGGCGCCATCGACGTCACTGTCCACTCCCTGTCTACACGCCGCTCCGGGCCGCTGACCAGCAGGTGTGAGGAACGAGACAGGTCGGCGTCGCGCGATCGTGGCGGCGAGGACGAGCCGGATGCCCGGGCCCGACGGTGCGCGCCCGTCAGGTGCCTGCCCCGGGATCCGGCAGGACGTCGCGCCAGGAGTGCTGCGGTGCGTAGCCGAGGAGCTCGCGCGCCTTGTCGATGGAGTAGAACGTCTCGTCCCGCCCCATCGGCCGGCGCAGCTCCACCCCGTCGTAGAAGCGGTCCCGGACCTGTTGGGTCGTGGCAGCGACGGACATGTCGGCGTTGGCGACGTTGAAGACCTCGTAGCCCAGCCCGTCGACCTCCAGGCAGCGTTGCACCATCTGGGCCAGGTCACGAGCGTCGATGTAGGCGAAGATGTTGCGGCGCCGCAACGAGGGATCAGCCAGGAAGGGCGGGAACATCTCGGCGTACTCGTGCGGCTCGATGACGTTGTTGATCCGCAGGCCGTAGACGTCGGCACCGGTACGCGCCTGGAAGGAGCGCGCTGTCACCTCGTTGGCCACCTTGGACATCGCGTAGGAGTCCTCGGGCACGGTCGGGTGGTCCTCGTCCACCGGCACGTACTGCGGTCGCCGCTCGCCCTGGGCGAAGCAGATCCCGTAGGTCGTCTCCGACGATGCGAACACGACCTTGCGGACACCCAGTCGTGTCGCGGCCTCGAGCACGTTGTAGGTGCTGAGCACGTTCGTCGCATAGGTCCTCGCATCGGACGTCAGCAGGATCGCCGGCACTGCAGCGAAGTGCACGACGGCGTCGTAGCCGGGCTTCTCCGCCAGCTCCAGCTCCTCGAAGGTCGCGAGACCGGCCATCGCGGAGTAGGTCTCGCCGATGTCGGTGAGGTCGACCCTCACATCGGCGACGGCCGGGCGCCCCGACGGGACGAGGTCGGCGTTGGTGACCTGATGACCCTGCTCGGCCAGGTGCGTCACGACGTGCCTGCCGGCCTTGCCGCTGCCCCCGGTGAAGAAGATGCGCATGGGGTGATCAAACCACCGAGACCCCCTGCGCAGTGGCAGATGCGCGCCCTCTGCGCGTTCCGGTGCCCGGACGGAGCGAAGGCCCCGACCGCGCATACGCAGGTCGGGGCCCTCATCCTCTGTCTCAACACAGAGCGCGCCCGAAGGGATTCGAACCCCTAACCTTCTGATCCGTAGTCAGATGCTCTATCCGTTGAGCTACGGGCGCTGGCGACGACCAACCTTAGCCCACCGGGTCGGGGGTGGCGAAATCGGCGTCGGCGTCCCCGTGACGGCGGGAGTCCAGCCGTCGCATGACCGGTGTGGCGAGCAGCCCGTGCACGACGACGGACAGCGTGATGGTGAACGCCACGACCGACCACAGCTCCAGGCCCTCGGCGACGTACTCGCTGCTGAGCGCGTAGGAGAGGTAGTAGATCGAGCCGATGCCCCGCACGCCGAACCAGGCGATCGCACCGCGTTCGGCCGCGTCCACGCGGGAGCAGCCCAGCAACGAGACCCAGCCGACGAGCGGCCGGACGACGAGGACGAGCAGCACGCCGACCGCCACGCCGCCCCAGGTCAGCCCGGCGAGCAGGCCCGCGGACATCGCCGCACCGACCATGAGCAGCAGCACCAGCGTCAGGAGCGACTCGGTGCGCTCGATGAGTCCGTGCAGGTGGCTGTGCACCCCGTGGTCCCGCTCGGCGTCGCGCAGCGCGAGGGCGGCGACGAAGACCGCGAGGAAGCCGTAGCCGTGCACGAGCTCGGTGAGCCCGTAGACGGCGAAGGTGGCGGCCAGCGCGAACAGCGGCGTCCCCACCTCCGCGACCCGCTGCCCCCGCAGCCGTCCCCGGAACATCAACCAGCCCAGCGCCCGCCCGGTCAGCCACCCGACCACGCATCCCACGACGATCTTGCCGAGCAGGGTCCACAGGAGCCACTCCATACCCCAGTCCTGCCAGGCGCCGCGGCCCATGAGGAACAGACCGAGGTAGACGAAGGGAAAGGCGAAGGCGTCGTTGAGGCCGGCCTCGCTGGTGAGGGTGAAGCGGACCTCGTCCTCCTCGGTCTGCACGTCCGTCCGCTCCCCGTCCCCCGTGCGCGGCCCCTCGACCTGGACGTCGCTGGCCAGCACCGGGTCGGTCGGGGCGAGGACGGCACCGAGGAGCACCGCGGCCGGCACCGACAGCCCCATCGCCCACCAGCCCAGCAGCGCCACGGCGGCGATGCACAGCGGCATCGCGAGCGCGATCATCCGCCACGTCGGCGCCCACGTGCGCCAGTGCAGCGGCCGCTCCAGGGCCAGCCCGACGCCCATGAGCGAGATGATGACGGTCGCCTCCGCGATGTGCGCCGTGGCGGTCGCGTCCAGGAGCGGGCTGATCGGGTCCTCCCCCGGGACGACCAGGCCCACGACGACGCCGAACGCCAGCACCACCATGGGCACCGAGAGCGCGCGACCCTCGACGATCGCGGGCAGCAGGCTGGCGAGGAGCAGACCGACGCCGAGCACGAGGTAGACGATCTCCGGGGGCACCCGGAAAGCGTAGGGCCGGTGTGACCGACTCCGCACCGTCGGGCCGGGGATCCCCTGCTGACGGCCCGCCGGGCCACCGATACGGTGGGTCCAGGCGATGAGGCTCATCAGGGCCCCGACCCCGGGGCGCGAGGGAAGGGACAAGCGATGCACGACATCCAGACCACCGGCGGCACGAGGTATGCGGATCTCGACGCGTGGGTGAAGGAGGTGGCGGCGCACACGACCCCCGACGCGGTCGTGTGGATCACCGGCTCCGACGAGGAGATCGAGGAGATCAACGCCACGCTGGTGGCGGCAGGGACCTTCACGAAGCTGGCGGAGGACAAGAAGCCCAACAGCTACCTCGCGCTCTCGGACCCCAAGGACGTCGCTCGCGTCGAGGACCAGACCTACATCTGCTCCGCCGAGGAGAAGGACGCGGGCCACACCAACAACTGGATGGACCCGCAGGAGATGAAGGACACCCTCTGGCCGCTCTATGCGGGGTCCATGAAGGGTCGGACGATGTACGTCATCCCCTTCGTCATGGGGCACCTCGACGCCCAGGACCCGAAGTTCGGCGTGGAGATCACGGACTCGGCCTACGTCGTCGCGTCCATGCGCATCATGGCCCGCATCGGCTCCTCGGTGCTGGCGAAGATGGAGGAGACGGACGCCCCCTACGTCAAGGGCCTGCACTCCGTCGGCGCCCCGCTCGCCGAGGGCGAGGCCGATGTCGCGTGGCCGTGCAACGAGACCAAGTACATCGTGCACTTTCCCGATGAGCTGACGATCTGGTCCTACGGCTCCGGCTACGGCGGCAACGCGCTGCTGGGCAAGAAGTGCTACGCGCTGCGGATCGCCTCGGTGATGGCCCGCGACGAGGGCTGGATGGCCGAGCACATGCTCATCCTCAAGCTCACCAACCCTCAGGGTGTCACCCACTACATCGCCGGCGCCTTCCCGTCCCAGTGCGGCAAGACGAACCTCGCGATGATCCAGCCGACCGTCCCGGGGTGGAAGGCCGAGATCGTCGGCGACGACATCTCGTGGATGCGCTTCGGGCCGGACGGGCGCCTGTATGCCGTGAACCCCGAGTTCGGGCTGTTCGGGGTCGCCCCCGGCACCGGTGCCGACACCAACCCGGTGGCGATGGACACCATCGAGAAGGGCAACTCGATCTTCACCAACGTCGCGCGCACGCTGGACGGCGACGTCTGGTGGGAGGGGATGACCGACGAGCCGCCGGCCGAGCTGATCGACTGGCACGGGCAGCCCTGGACCCCGGGGTCGGGCACCGTGTCCTCCCACCCCAACAGCCGGTTCTGCACGCCGATCACCCAGTGCCCGACGATCGCCTCCGAGTACGACGAGCCGAACGGCGTCCCGATCTCGGCGATCATGTTCGGCGGCCGACGCAAGACGACGATCCCGCTGGTCTCGGAGTCCCGCGACTGGCAGCACGGCACCTTCGTCGGCGCCACCCTCTCCTCGGAGACCACCGCAGCCGCGACCGGCGCCGTCGGCGTCGTGCGCCGCGACCCGATGGCCATGCTGCCCTTCATCGGCTACAACGCCGGCGACTACGTCGACCACTGGCTGGAGATCGGCAAGCAGGCCGACGCCGAGAAGCTGCCGAAGATCTTCATGGTCAACTGGTTCCGCCGCGACGAGGACGGCGGGTTCCTGTGGCCCGGGTTCGGCGAGAACTCGCGCGTGCTGAAGTGGATGTTCGAGCGGCTCGAGGGTGAGGTCGAGGCGCAGGAGAGCCCCATCGGCTTCCTGCCCCACCCCGGTGACATCGACACCGGCGGCCTGGACGTCGGCGAGGCGCAGGTCGCCCGGGCGCTCGCGTTCGACGCCCAGGAGTGGGAGGCCGAGCTCCCGCTCATCAAGGAGTGGTTCGGCCAGTTCGGCGACGACCTGCCGGGTGCGCTCGAGGACGAGCTCGCGACGCTGGAGCAGCGCCTGGCCGGTGAGGCGGCGCGATGAGCATCACGCCCGGCGAGGTCCCCGGAGCCCGCGAGGAGCCGATCCTCGCCGACGAGCCGGCACCGCCGGGGGTCGAGGACTGGTCCGACGACGTCGACGCCATGGAGGAGCGCATCCGCAAGGGCGGCCCCGACGAGGTGGAGGAGGCGGACGAGGCCGCCGACGCCGTGGAGGGTCACGGCGAGCACGAGGACGGCTCGCAGGACCGCGCCGCCGCGGACTCCGACCAGGACCCGACGGACGACGGGCTGGGGAACGAGCCCCCCGACTGAGACGGCGACCGCGACCGCGACGGGCACGGTGCCGCGGAGGAACGGCATACCTGGTGCTCGGTGAGGCATGACGAGACCCCCGGTCCTGGTGGACCGGGGGTCTCGTGGTGATCGGCGGAGGCGGAGGGATTTGAACCCTCGATGGGGCTCTAAACCCCAAACCCGCTTAGCAGGCGGGCGCCATAGACCAGACTAGGCGACGCCTCCAGATCGCAGATCAGCGTACCGTCCGGCCCGGCTGCCACCAAAACGTGCGGTGCAGGTGGGCGGGGGTGCGCGGCGTCCCCGCGTCCCGGTCGCGAGGGCGCCTCCCAGCCCCCCACCAGCCACTGGTGGTAGAACATGATTGGCTTCCTACCGCCGCGAAAGGTCCTCTGCTGACGATGCCCGCCCTCCCGTGAGTCCGACGACTCCGCCCCCCCGCCATGCCGACGACGGCGAGGAGCACACCGCCCCTCGCTCGCGCCAGGAGTGGACCCGCCGCTCCCTCCGGTCGGACCGCGGCGGTCTCGGTCGCGCCCTCGGCCTCACCGCGCTAAGCGCCCTGCTGCCCGGGGCGGGCCTGCTGCCCACGCGGCGGCGCGTGCTCGGGTTCGTGCTCGTGGGCCTCGCGCTCGTCACCGTGGCCGTCCTGGCGGCCTACGT
Source organism: Ornithinimicrobium jinqii (assembly GCF_045032595.1). Classification (NCBI taxonomy): domain Bacteria; kingdom Bacillati; phylum Actinomycetota; class Actinomycetes; order Micrococcales; family Ornithinimicrobiaceae; genus Ornithinimicrobium; species Ornithinimicrobium jinqii. The sequence goes on along the minus strand of NZ_JBJFZS010000029.1, from coordinate 85,364 downwards.
CTGGGACAACGGTCTGACGAGCACGGCCCTGGCCACGGCGGCCGACCCCGAGCGGCTGCGGACGGTCATGGGCGTGCTCGTGGCGGGGGCCGTGGTGTGGATCGGCAGCGTCGCGCTCACCGCGCTCGTCACCCGGCCGCGCCGCCCCAGCGTGGGGCAGCAGGTGGGGCTGGGGTTCTTCACGGCGCTGCTGTGCCTGGCGATCAGCGCCCCGGCGGTCCTGGGTGTCAACTACATCAGCAGCCACCTCACGGCCATGGACCAGGTGTTCACTGACGAGGCCGAGGTCGGCGAGGACCCCTCGGGGGCGCGGCCGACCTCCGCGCTCAGCGAGGACCCCGAGGACCCGTGGGCGGACCTGCCCCGGGTCAACCTGCTCCTGCTGGGGTCGGACGCCGCGGAGGCGCGCGAGGGGACCCGCACGGACACGATGATCGTGGCGAGCATCGACACCCACACCGGCGAGTCGGTCCTCTTCTCCATCCCGCGCAACCTGCAGAGGGTCCCGATCCCTCGCGCGAACCCGCTCTACGCCCTCTACCCCGACGGCTACGACTGCGGGGACCAGTGCCTGATGAACGCGATCTGGACCGAGGCCGAGGCTGCCGCGGAGGAGCACCCCGAGTGGTATGCCGACGACCCCACCCCTGGTCTGACCGCGACGCGCGAGGTGCTCTCCACGGTGCTGGGCCTGCCGATCCACCACACGGTGATCGTCAACCTCGACGGGTTCGCGGACCTCATCGACGCGATGGGCGGCATCACGGTGACCGTGCGGGAGGAGATCCCGATCAACGGCCGGACCTACACCGACGCCGCCGGGAAGCTGCAGCTGGATCCCACCTCCCCCGACCTCGTGTGGCTGCAGCCGGGCGTCCAGCAGCTCGACGGGAACCAGGCACTGGGCTACTCGCGCTCGCGGGTCACGACCGACGACTTCGACCGGATGCGGCGCCAGCGCTGCGTGGTGGCCGCCGTCGTCGAGCAGGCGCGGCCGACGACCCTGCTCCAGCGCTACCCGCAGATCATCTCGGCGGTCGGGCGCAACGTGCTGGTGGACATCCCGCAGAGCGACCTGCCGGTCTGGGCCGAGCTCGTGCTGCTCGTGCAGCAGGCCGAGATGCGCAGCCTGCCGTTCACCGCCGACAACACCGACGTCTTCGACCCCGACTACTCCGACATCCGCTACCGCGTGTGGGAGGCACTGCACCCGGCCCCGGAGCCGGCCGAGACCGCCCCCGCGACGTCCTCGCCGACGCCGGAGCCCGCCGCACCCACGACGGAGGGCACGCCGGGGACCGACACCCCGACCCCGGACGACGCCGAGGTCACGACGGACGCACCGGACACCCTCGAGAACGTCGAGGACGTCTGCGGCTGAGCAGCCCGCCTCCTGGCCGGGGCCTGGTCCTGCGTGCGATGATGCCTGCCGGACGACCGCGCACCGGTCGCCCGGAGGGTTCGCATAGTGGTCGAGTGCAGGCGCCTTGAAAGCGCCCGAGGGAAACCTCCGTGGGTTCGAATCCCACACCCTCCGCCGTGGGGTCCGGTCGCCCCGGTGCCGACGTGGGTCCTTGAGGACTGTGGCGCTCCCCGCGGAGCACGTGGGTCACTGCGGAGCACGTGGGCGGTGGGGGCGGCCGAGGGACTCCGCGAGGGCTCGCGCACGTGGGCCCCGAGGGGGGTTGAGCGCGCTCGCACCCCCTGCGGCGGGTAGGCTCAAGGTGAAAGTTGACCCACAGAAGGGAGTCACAATGAACAAGGTTCTGTTGCTCGTCGGTGCTGGACTCGGTTACGTGCTTGGTGCACGCGCCGGACGTGAGCGCTACGACCAGATCGCGGACCAGGCCAACAAGCTGTGGACCGACCCGCGCGTCCAGACCAAGGTGGAAGAGGCCAAGACCAAGGCCCCCGAGGTCGCCGCGATGGTCGGTGAGCAGGCCAAGTCCAAGGCCGAAGAGGTCAAGGCCAAGGTCACCGGGCACGAGACCACGAGCTCGGACGACACCTACAGCAACGAGACGGGGTCCTACGACCCCAACGCCGGTGTGCAGGTGGACTCGACCGGCTTCGGCCCGGGCGGCGACAAGCTTCCCTGAGACTGACACCCTGAGCACAGCGGCCCGCCCCTCGTCGAGAGGGGCGGGCCGCTGTCGTCGTGCGGGCCCTCAGATCCAGAGGGCCGGCTCGTCGTAGAGGGCGTGCTGCGGGTCGATGCCGCCCTCGGGGTGACGGATCTTCGCCGGGATGCCGGTGGCGACGGCCATCGAAGGCACGTCCTTGGTGACGACGGCGTTGGCGCCGACCTGCGCACCGTGGCCCAGGACGATGTCGCCCAGGACCTTGGCGCCGGCACCGACGGTGACGCCGTCACCGAGGGTGGGGTGGCGCTTGACGGCCTCCATGGACCGGCCGCCGAGGGTGACGCCGTGGTAGAGCATGACGTCGTCGCCCACCTCGGCCGTCTCCCCGATGACCACGCCCATGCCGTGGTCGATGAAGAAGCGTCGGCCGAGCGTGGCGCCCGGGTGGATCTCCACCCCGGTCGCCGCCCGCGCCGCCTGCGAGAGCAGACGCGCCGGCAGCCTGGCGCCGGAGTTCCACAGCGCGTGCGAGAGGCGGTGCGTCCAGATCGCGTGCAGGCCCGGGGACGCCAGCGCCATCTCCAGCCGGCTGTCGGTGGCCGGGTCGCGCGCGACGGCAGCATCCAGGTCCTCCCGGACACCCGAGGCGACGCGACCCACCAGGCCCACGGCGCGGCGCGGCACACCGGACAGGAACAGGCTCATCAGTCGCGCAGCCCCTCGAAGAGCACGGTGGACAGGTAGCGCTCGCCGAACGACGGGATGACGACGACGATCGTCTTGCCCGCGCTCTCGGGCCGCTTCGCGATCTGCAGCGCCCCCCAGACGTTGGCGCCCGAGGAGATGCCGGCCAGGATGCCCTCCTGCGTCGCCAGCGCCCGCGCGGTGCTCACCGAGTCCTCGAGGGTGACGTCCACGACCTCGTCGTAGAGCTCGGTGTCGAGGATCTCGGGCACGAAGTTGGCGCCGAGACCCTGGATCTTGTGCGGGCCGGGCTGACCGCCGGACAGGATCGGGCTGTCGGCCGGCTCGACGACGGCCAGGTGCACGTCGGGCTTCTGCTCCCGCAGGTAGCGGCCGGCACCGGTGATCGTGCCGCCCGTGCCGACGCCCGCGACGAAGATGTCGACCGTGCCGTCGGTGTCGGCCCAGATCTCCGGACCCGTGGTCTCGTAGTGGACCTTGACGTTCGCCGGGTTGGCGAACTGCCGGGCCCGGACGGCGCCGCGCTCGGCAGCGATCTCCTCCGCCCTGGCGACGGCACCCTTCATACCCTCGCCGCCCGGGGTGAGGACCAGCTCGGCGCCGTAGGCGCGCAGCAGTGCGCGGCGCTCGAGGCTCATCGTCTCCGGCATGGCCAGGACCACCTTGTAGCCGCGGGCCGCGCCGACCATCGCCAGCGCGATCCCGGTGTTGCCCGAGGTGCCCTCGACGATCGTGCCGCCGGGCTGGAGCTCACCGCTGGCGACGGCAGCGTCGATGATGGAGGCGCCGATGCGGTCCTTGACCGACGCGGCGGGGTTCTGCGACTCGAGCTTGGCGAGCACCTGGGCACCCTCGGCGATACCCCCGGTGATGCGGTTGAGGCGGACCAGGGGGGTGCGGCCGATGACCTGGGTGACGTCGTCGTAGACGGGCACGGGGACAAACCTTTCGTCGGGGACAGCGATCGTCGTTTCCAGCAGTTATACATCAGGAAAGCACGGGTTATTCCACGCGGGTGGCGGCGAGGGCCCGCCCGGTCCGTGGGCGCCGACGGATACGCTGCCGCCATGGACGTCGGAGCCGTGCAGGTCATCGCCATCATCGTCGCCGCCCTGGTCACCCTGGCCGCCGTCGCACTGTTCGTGCGCACGATCGCCGGGTTCGTCGCGAAGTTCGGCCAGGGTCAGCCCGCGGTGCGGACCGACGAGCCGGGCACGCGGACGGTGACGCTGGTGCGCGAGTTCCTCGGCCACACCCGGATGGCACGCAAGCCGGTGGTGGCGGTCGCCCACTGGGTGGTCATGGTCAGCTTCGGGCTGCTCGTGCTGACCCTGGTCACCGCCTACGGCCAGCTGGTCGAACCGCACTTCGCGCTGCCCCTGATCGGGCACTTCGCGCCCTACGAGTGGCTGTCCGAGATCTTCGGGTGGCTGGCGATCATCGGCATCCTGGTGCTGATCGTGGTCCGCCAGCTCAGCCACCCGCGCGGGCTCGGCCGGCGCTCGCGGTTCTGGGGCTCCAGCTTCTGGCAGGCCTACGTGGTCGAGGCGGTCATCCTCGGCGTCGGCGTGGCGATCGTCCTCCTGCGGGGTATGGAGTACGCGCTGGGCCGCGCGACCGGCGAGAGCTGGGCGACGCTGGCCCACTTCCCGCTCACCGCGTGGGTCGGGTCGTTCTTCACCGGCCTGTCCGTCGAAGCCCTGGAGACCTCGATCGTGGTCGTGGCGCTCGTCAAGATCCTCGTCTCGATGGCGTGGATGATCACCATCGCGCTGACCCCGACGATGGGGGTGGCCTGGCACCGCTTCCTGGCCTTCTTCAACATCTGGTTCAAGCGCTACCCGGACGGCCGCACCTCGCTCGGCGAGCTGCAGCCCATCGCCGTGGACGGCAAGCCTGTCGACTTCGAGGACATCGAGGAGCTCGACGAGGACGCGTCGCTGGGCGTGGGCAAGGTCGAGGACTTCACCTGGAAGGGCCTGCTGGACCTCAGCACCTGCACCGAGTGCGGCCGCTGCCAGGAGCAGTGCCCCGCGTGGCACACCGACAAGCCGCTCTCCCCCAAGATGCTCGTGGTCAACCTGCGCAACCACCACCACGCCAAAGCTCCCTGGATCGCCGCCACGCCGGAGGCACGCGAGGCGGCGACGACCGCCCTGGCGGCCCTGCCGAAGGGGGCGGCCCGCCCCGACCAGCTGCACGGCATACCCACCTCCGCGGTCCTCGAGGCGCAGCGTCCGCTCGTCGGCGCGACCGTCGGGGACCCGACCGTGCCGGACGGCGGCGCGGTCATCGACCCAGAGGTGCTGTGGTCGTGCACCACCTGCGGGGCCTGCGTCGAGCAGTGCCCGGTCGACATCGAGCACGTCGACGCGATCGTGGACATGCGCCGCTACCAGAACCTCATCGAGTCGGCCTTCCCCAGCGAGCTGGGCGGGCTGTTCAAGAACCTGGAGAACAAGGGCAACCCGTGGGGCATGAACGCCCGGCTCCGGATGGACTGGGCCAAGGACCTGCCGTTCGACATCCCGATGGCGGGAGCGGACGTCGAGGACCTGGGCGAGGTGGACTACCTGTTCTGGGTCGGCTGCGCCGGCGCCTTCGAGGACCGTGCCAAGAAGACGACCCGGGCTGTGGCCGAGCTGCTGCACACCGCGGGCGTGTCCTTCGCGGTCCTGGGCGACGGCGAGACGTGCACCGGCGACCCCGCGCGCCGCGCCGGCAACGAGTTCCTCTTCCAGATGCTCGCGATGCAGAACGTCGAGGTCCTCAAGGAGGTCAACGCCACCAAGATCGTCGTGACCTGCGCGCACTGCTTCAACACGATCAAGAACGAGTACCCCCAGGTCGGCGGCCAGTTCGAGGTCGTCCACCACACGCAGCTGCTCAACCGGCTGGTGCGTGAGAAGCGGCTCGTCCCGGTCAGCCGACCCGACCAGGCCGACACCAGCGGCGCCGCCTCCACGGCGGCGAGCGTGACCTACCACGACCCGTGCTACCTGGGGCGGCACAACCAGGTCTACGCCCCGCCGCGCGAGCTGCTCGGTGCCCTGCCCGGCGTCGAGCTGCGCGAGATGCCCCGGCACGGCGAGAAGTCGTTCTGCTGCGGCGCCGGCGGCGCCCGGATGTGGATGGAGGAGAAGCTGGGCACCCGCATCAACCTCGACCGCACCGAGGAGGCCGTCGCCACCGGCGCCGACCGCATCGCGATCGGCTGCCCGTTCTGCCGCGTCATGCTCTCCGACGGGCTGACGCAGAAGCAGTCCGAGGGCACGCGCGAGGACATCGAGGTCGTCGACGTGGCTCAGATGCTGCTGGCGGCCGTGCGCAACGGTCGGGGGCCCGAGACGGTGCCGGCGGAGCCCGAGCCGGCCGAGGCCTGACGGCCGGAGTCCGGCCGGCCGAGGCGTGAGGGCCGGAACCTGACGACCGTTGGGGCCCCGGTGTCGTCCCTGCTCAGTCGGTGATGCGCGTGCGGTGGAAGTTCTGGAAGGAGCGGCTGGCGGTCGGACCGCGCTGCCCCTGGTAGTGGCTTCCCTTGGCGGAGGACCCGTACGGGTGCTCGGCCGGCGAGCTGAGCTGGAAGAAGCAGAGCTGGCCGATCTTCATCCCGGGGTGCAGCACGATCGGCAGCGTCGCGACGTTGGACAGCTCCAGCGTCACGTGCCCGGTGAACCCGGGGTCGACGAACCCGGCGGTGGCGTGGGTGAGCAGCCCCAGCCGCCCCAGCGAGCTCTTGCCCTCCACGCGCGCCGCGACGTCGTCGGGCAGCGTGACCTCCTCGTAGGTCGAGCCGAGAACGAACTCGCCCGGGTGCAGCACGAAGGACTCGTCCGCCTCGACCTCGATCAGCCGGGTGAGGTCGGGCTGGTCCTGCGCGGGGTCGATCACCCGGTACTTGTGGTTGTCGAAGAGCCGGAAGTACCGGTCCAGGCGCACGTCGACGCTCGAGGGCTGGACCATCCGGGCGTCCCAGGGGTCGAGCCGGACCCGTCCGGAGTCGATCTGGGCGCGGATGTCGCGGTCGGAGAGCAGCACGGGACCACCCTAGTGGGGTGGTCTGCAGGGCTCGCAGCCGCTGATCAGGAGGGCCGCAGGGGTTCCGGAGCGGGGGTCACGGGGCCGTCCGGGAGGTGGGGTATGCTGTCTCCCCGGCCCGGGATTCCGGGCCGCGCGGGCGTAGTTCAATGGTAGAACATCAGCTTCCCAAGCTGAGTACGCGAGTTCGATTCTCGTCGCCCGCTCCCCCGTGACCCGCACGCCTCTCAGTGCTCGGTCAGCTCCTCGTCGTCGATCCCGTCGGAGCGGTCCCGGACCCACACCGCATACTCCGTCAGGGCGTGGGTCACCGGCACGGCGATGATCTCCGGCACGTCGTAGCGGTGCTGCTGGCGCACGGCGGTCGCGACCTGCGGGAAGGCCTCGGCCGTCGACTTCACGATCAGCAGCCACTCCTGCGACCGGTGGACGTCGCCCTTCCAGCTGTAGAGCGAGGCGATCGGCCCGAGCACATGGACGCAGGCGGCGAGCTGACGCGCGACGAGGTCGGTGGCGATCCGCTCCGCGGACTCGGCGTCCGGAACGCTGACGTGCACCTCCACCAGCGCCGGGAGGGCGGGGTCAGGCTTGTGGCCGGGGTCGGTCATCGGGCCTGGGCCCCACCGGTCGTGCCGCCGGTCTCGCCGCCCAGCACCACCCCGAGCGCCTCGTCCAGGATCGCGACGCCGTCGGCGGCCTCCTCGTGCGAGATGACGCACGGCGGCACGACGTGCACCCGGTTGCCCATCACCAGCGGCCACAGGCCCCGTTCGGTGCAGGCCCGGTGGACGGCCTTCATCGTGTCGGCACCGAGCGGCTCACGGGTGGCGCGGTCGGCCACCATCTCCAGCGCCCAGAAGACGCCCAGCCCCCGCACCTCGCCGATGGCCTCGTGCCGCTCCGCCAGGCCCTGCAGCGCCGGTCCGAGGGTGCCCTCGCCCACCTGCGCAGCGTGCTCGACGATCCCCTCCTCGCGCATGATGCGCAGGGCGGCCACGGCCGAGGCGGTGGCGAGCGCGTGACCGGAGTAGGTCAGGCCGCCGGGGTAGGGCCGGTCGTCGAAGGTGGCGGCGACCTCGTCGGAGATGATGACGCCGCCGAGCGGGACGTAGCCGGAGTTGACGCCCTTGGCGAAGGCGATCAGGTCGGGAGGCACGCCCCAGTGGTCGAACGCGAACCAGGCGCCGGTGCGCCCGAAGCCGGCCATCACCTCGTCGAGGATGAGCAGGATGCCGTGCTCGTCGCACAGCGCCCGCACCCCCTCGAGGTAGCCGGGCGGCGGCACGAGGATGCCGTTGCTGCCGACCACCGTCTCCAGGATGATCGCAGCCACGTGCTGCGGTCCCTCGGCGGCGATGGTGTGCCGCAGGTGGGTCAGCGCCCTCTCGCTCTCCTCGGCCCCGGTGCTGGCGTGGAACTCGGTGCGGTAGAGGTAGGGCCCCCAGAAGTGCACGACGCCGGGGATCGACGGCTCCGAGCCCCAGCGGCGCGGCTCGCCCGTGAGCGCGATCGCCCCTGCGGTGGCGCCGTGATAGCTGCGGTAGGCCGCCAGGACCTTGTGGCGGCCGGTGTGGTGACGGGCCATCCGGATCGCGTTCTCGGTGGCCTCGGCGCCGCCGTTGGTGAAGAAGACCTTGTCCAGCCCTTCCGGGGTCAGCTCGGCGATGGCCCGGGCCGCCTCCGCCCGCGACTCCACGGCGAACGACGGTGCCACGGTCGTGATGCGCGCGGCCGCCTCCTGCAGCGCCTCCGTCATCCCCGGGTGCTGGTAGCCGAGGTTGACGTTGACGAGCTGGCTGCTGAAGTCGAGGTAGCGCCGCCCGCTGTGGTCCCAGAACCAGGCGCCCTCACCCCCGGCGATCGGCAGGGGGTCCACGGTCCGCTGCGCCGACCACGAGACGAAGACGTGCTTGCGCGTCAGCTCCCGGATCCGCGCGTCGGTGCTGAGGTCCTGCTCGGTGTCGGCCGTCATGCAGCCGAGTATCCACCACCACCGGACGCTCCGGATAGAGACCCACAGCCAGTGGCCGCCGCGTGATGGCAGTCGCGTCGCCAGTCGCGTCGCCAGTCGCAGCCGGGCTCCCCCCTACCCGAACGGCGGCGTGAACCGCCCGTCGATCGCCGTCCAGCCGCCGTCGACCATCACCTGGCTGCCGGTCACGAAGCTGGCCGCGTCCGACGCCAGCCAGCACACCGCCCCGACCATCTCCTGCGGCAAGGCCCAGCGTCCGAGCGCGGACTTCTCCGCGTAGGCCCGGTTCCACCCCTCGTCGGCCCGGATCTGCCCGGTCAGCGGCGTCTCGACGACCCCCGGGGCGACCGCGTTGATCCGCACGCCCGCCGGCCCGAGCTCGGCCGACCACGTCCGCACCAGCTGCATCACGCCGGCCTTGGTCGCGGCGTAGACCCCCTGCCCGGGCTCCACGGTCACCGCACGGATCGACGTCATCGCCACGATCGACCCACGCCCCCGAGCGACCATCCCCGGCGCGAACGCCCGCACGGCGCTGAACGTCCCTCGCAGGTTGAGGTCCACCACCCTGTCGAACTCGTCCTCGCTGTAGTCCAGCAGTCGCTTGCGCACGTTCATCGCCGCCGTCAGGACGAGCACGTCGACGTCCCCGAGCTCCTCCGCGACCTCCCGCAGCGACCCCGGGTCCAGCACGTCCACGGGGTATGCCGTGTGCCCGGCGCCCCCGGCACCGCCCGCACCCCCGGCACCACCGGCGCCACCCCCACCCCCGGCCGCCTCCAGCCGGTCACGGGTCGCCCCCGCGACGGTCGGGTCCTTGTCCAGGCAGGACACGCGCGCGCCCTGGGCCGCGAGCCCGGCGGCCAGCTCGGCCCCGATCCCGCCGCACCCGAGGACGACCGCGTGCCGCCCGTCCAGCCGGAACATCTGCGCGTAGTCGAGGGACGTCATACCCCGGAGTGTGCCAGTCCCCCGCCCGGCGCTCACCCGAAGACGACGGTCCGGCCCCCGCGCAGCACGACCCGGTGCTCCGCGTGCCAGCGGATCGCGCGCGAGAGCGCGGCGGCCTCGAGCTCCTGGCCCTGCTGCGCGAGCTGCTCGGGCGTGAGCCGGTGGTCGACGCGGCGGAAGTCCTGCTCGATGATCGGACCCTCGTCGAGGTCGGCCGTGACGTAGTGGGCGGTCGCGCCGATGACCTTGACGCCGCGGTCGTGGGCCTGGGTGTAGGGCTTGGCGCCCTTGAAGCTGGGCAGGAGGGAGTGGTGGATGTTGATGATGCGCCCCGAGTAGTCGGCGCAGAGCTCGGCGGAGAGCACCTGCATGTAGCGCGCGAGCGCGACCGTGTCGGCGCCCGTCCGATCGATCACCGCGCGCAGCTGCGCCTCGGCCTCCGGCTTGGTGGCGGCGGTGACGGGGATGTGGTGGAACGGGATCCCGTGCCACTCGACGAGCTCGCGGAAGTCCTCGTGGTTCGACACGACCGCCGGGATCTCGACGGGCAGCTGGCCGCTGCGTGCGCGGTAGAGCAGGTCGTTGAGGCAGTGCCCCATCCGGCTGACGAGGACGAGCAGCCGGTGCGGCTCGGCCCGGTCGTGCACCTGCCACTGCGCCCCCAGGGCGTCACCGACGACGCCGAACGCCGCCCGCAGGTCCTCGACCACGACGGGGTCCCCCGCGCGCCGCAGCTCCATCCGCAGGTGGAACTCCCCGCTGGAGGGGTCGCCGAACTGCTGGCTGTCCAGGATCGTCAGTCCCTGCTCGAGCGCGACGCCGGTCACCGCGTGGACGATGCCGGGGCGGTCGGGGCAGGAGAGGGTGAGGACGACGTCGCGCCCGGGTTCGGAGGTCACGGACGCGAGTCTACGAGCCGCCGGACGAGGCCCTCGGCGTCCTCCCGGGCTGGCGCACCAGCGCGCTGGGGAACGCGTCGCGGTAGGACCGCCAGGTCCCCGCGGGGGTCTCGACGGTCTCGGCAGCGAGCGTCGCCCGCACGATGGCCCGGCTCACGACCTGGGACGCGGCGTGCAGCAGCACGTCGAGGGCCGCGAGGTCGGGCGCCGGACGGCGACCGGTCGACATCCCGAAGAGCGTGTCGCCGTCGAGCATCGTGTGCGCCGGCTCGATCGCGCGCGCCAGCCCGTCCTGACCGCTCATCGCCAGGCGCTGGCACCGCGCGTCCGAGAGCGTCAGGTCGGTCGCGACGACGCCGATCGTCGTGGCCAGGGTGCGCGGCGGCCACGGGACCTCCTGCGCGCGCCGTCGTGCCTCGTCCACCTCGGCCCGGTCGGGCGTGCGCAGGTGCACCGCCGCGGACCCCAGCCCGGGTATGCCGTGCAGGTCGCCGGGGAGGAGGTGCCGCGCGGCGAGGAGCTCGCCGGTCTGCGGGTCGACGGTGGAGCCCACGGCGTTGACGACGACGAGGGCCGCGACGGTGGCGCCGCCGGGCAGGACGAGGCTGGCGGTGCCGACGCCGCCCTTGAGCCCGCCGGCGAGCTGGCCGCCGGTGCCGGCACCGACCACGCCCTGGGCGGGCGGCACGGCATGCCCCCCGGTGCCTGCGCCGAGCGCACGCTCGGCGTCGTCGCAGGCGGCGGCCCCGAAGTCGGGGCCGGGGGTCGCGTCCCAGCGTCCGCCCCGGCCGAGGTCGAAGATGACCGCCCCGGGCACGATCGGCACGACCTCGTCCGGCTCGCGCATGACGAGGCCGCGGCCGCGCGCCAGCAGCCAGCGCATGACGCCGTCCGCGGCGCCGAGGCCGAACGCGGAGCCGCCGGAGAGGACGACCGCGTGGACACGGTCGACGACGGTGCACGGGTCGAGCAGGTCGGTCTCGCGGGTCCCGGGGCCGCCGCCGCGCACGTCGGTGCCGCAGGCCGCGCCGTCCGGCGGGGCGAGGACGACCGTGGTGCCGGTGAGCCAGCCGTCGCCGACCTGCTGGTGGTGGCCGACCGCGAGCCCGGCGACGTCGACGAGGCTGTTGGTGGGACCGGGGGCGCCGGCGGCAGCAGCGGCGACGGCGGTGCCGGCAGGATCGTTCACGGCGTCTCTCCCAGGGCCCGCTCGACGTCGCGGGCGAGGTCGGTGGCGGTGCGGCCGGCCAGCGCGGCATGGAGGTCGGGGACGGCGGCGAGCAGCTGCTGGCTGTAGGGGTGCTGCGGTGCCGTCCACAGCTGCTCCGTGGGCGCGACCTCGACGAACTCGCCCCGGCGCATCACCGCGACGCGGTCGCAGACGTGGCGGACGACGGACAGGTCGTGGGAGACGAAGATCAGCGTGAGGTCGAAGCCCTCCACGACCTCGTCGATGAGGTTGAGGACCTGCGCCCGGACGGAGACGTCGAGCGCGGAGACCGGCTCGTCGGCGACGAGGATGTCCGGGCCGGGCGCCAGCGCGCGGGCGACGGAGATGCGCTGGCGCTGCCCGCCGGAGAACTGGTGGGGGTAGCGGTGCGCGTCCCCGGCCGACATGCCGACCGCCTCGAGGAGCTCGACGACGCGGGCCTCGTTGTCGTGCTTGCCCTGCGCCACCAGGGGTTCGGCGATGATGTCGCGGACCCGCATGCGCGGGTCGAGCGAACCCATCGGGTCCTGGAAGACGAGCTGCAGCCGCTGCCGCAGCCAGCGCAGGCGACGGGCCGGCTGGTCGTGGATCGGGCGGCCCTCGACGAGGACCTCGCCCGACGTCGGCTGGTCGAGGCCGCAGATCAGGCGCAGCAGCGTGGACTTGCCGGAGCCCGACTCGCCGACGATGCCGAAGCGCTCGCCGCGGGCGACGGTGGCCGACACGTCGCGGACGGCGTCGACGACCGGTGCGGGGGTCAGGAGCGAGGTCCGCCGGCGGCGGAACTGGCGGCCCACGCCGCGGAGCTCGACGGCCGGCGTGGTGGCGGCGTCAGTCATCGCCCACCTCCGGCGGGGTGGAAGCAGGCGTGACCGTCGGCCGTGGGCCCCGCCGCGTGCTCCCCGCGCACCGTCCACGGCGGCTGGGTCGCGCAGGCCTCGGTGGCGTGCCCGCACCGGGTCCGGAACACGCAGCCCTCCGGGAAGCGGCCCGCGGGCGGCACCGAGCCGGGGATCGTCGGCAGCTGCGCGCGCCCGCGTCGGCCGTCGGCGCCGGACAGGTCGCTGGCGGCGACGAGCCCCTCGGTGTAGCGGTGCCGCGGGTCGGTGAACACCTGCTGGACGGGGCCGGCCTCGACGATGCGGCCGCCGTACATGACGAGGACGCGCTCGCAGACGGTGGCCACCACGCCGAGGTCGTGGGTGATGAACAGCAGCCCGGAGCGGCGCTCCTCCACGCCGCGGACGACGAGGTCGAGGACCGTGGCCTGCACGGTGACGTCCAGCGCGGTCGTCGGCTCGTCGCAGACGAGCAGCGCGGGGTCGTTGGCCAGCGCGATCGCCAGCACCACCCGCTGCCGCTGACCGCCGGACAGCTCGTGGGGGTAGGAGCGGGCCAGCGACGCCGGCTCGGGCAGGTCGACCTGCTCGAGGAGCTCGACGACCCGGCGGCGGGCCGCGGCGCGGGAGGGCTGGGTGCGGTGCAGCAGCATCACCTCGGCGACCTGGTCGCCGACGCGCATGGTCGGGTTGAGCGCGGTCATCGGCTCCTGGAACACCATCGACATGCCGTCGCCGCGCACGCGGGCCATCTCGCGCTCGGACCGGTCGAGGAGGTTGGAGGTCGCGGGGCTGCGGGCGGCCAGGCGCACGGCGCCGCCCGCGGTCAGGCCCTCGGGCAGGAGCCCCATCACCGCGAGCGCGGTGAGCGACTTGCCGGAGCCGGACTCGCCGATGAGCCCGACGCGCTCGCCCTTGTCGATCGAGAAGGAGACGTCGTGCAGGAGGGCTGTGTGCCGGGCCCCCACGGACAGGTTCTCGACGCGCAGGACGGTGCGGTCGGTCATCGCGCCTCCAGCTTGGGGTCGAGGCGGTCGCGCAGGCCGTCGCCGAAGAGGTTGAAGCCGAGCACCGACAGCGCGATCGCGGCGCCGGGGATCAGCGCCAGGTGCGGGGCGGAGCGGAGGGTGGTCTGGGCCTCGTAGAGCATCCGGCCCCAGGAGGCCTGGCCGGTGGGCGTGCCGAGACCCAGGTAGGCCAGCGCGGCCTCGGCGAGGATGGCGATCGCGAAGGACACCGACGCCTGCACGATGACCAGGCCGGCGACGTTGGGCAGCACGTGCCGCCAGGCGATCGCGAGGGGCGAGCGGCCCGCGGCCCGGGCGGCCACGACATACTCCGAGCTCATCACGCCCAGCGCGCCCGAGCGGGTGATCCGCGCGAAGGCGGGGATCGTGGCGATGCCGATCGCGATCATCGCGACCCGTGTGGACCCTCCGTAGAGCGCGGCGAACATGATCGCCAGCAGCAGTGCCGGGAAGGCCAGCAGCACGTCGTTGGTCCGCATCACCAGCTGCCCCAGCCACCCCGGCGACATGGCGGCGAGGATGCCGACCGGCACGCCCACGAGCGCGGCGACGCCCACGGCGACGAGCCCGACGTAGAGCGTGGTCCGTGCCCCGACGAGGATCTGGGTGAAGACGTCGCGCCGCAGCTTGTCGGTGCCGAGCCAGTGCTCGGCGTTCGGCGTCTGGTAGGCCTCGACGGGCAGCACCTTCATCGGCGGCCACGGCGTCCAGACGTAGGACAGCAGCGCCAGCCCGACGACCAGCAGCACCAGCACGCCGCCGATGACCAGGCTCGGGTTGAGACCGCGACGGGCACCCCGCCCGGGCGCGGGCCCCACGGGGACCGCCGTCGGCAGCGGTAGCCCGCTCATCGGGGCCCCGTCCGCAGCCTCGGGTCGATCACCAGGTAGAGCAGGTCCACGACGAAGTTGATGACGAGCACCGCGACCACCAGGAGCATCACGACCGCCTGCACGGTCAGCAGCTCGCGCTTGGCGACGGAGTCCAGCAGCAGCGACCCGAGACCGGGGATGACGAAGACCCGCTCGATGACGACGGCACCGACGAGCAGGGTCGCCAGCTGCAGGCCGAGCACGGTCACGACCGGCACCGCGGCGTTGCGCAGGCCGTGCCGCACCAGCGCCTGCACCGGCCGCAGCCCCTTGGCCCGCGCGGTCCGCAGGTAGTCCTCCCGCAGCACGTCGAGCACCGCCGACCGGATGTAGCGCGCGAGCACCGCGCCCTGGACGAGCGCCAGGGAGACCGCCGGCAGCACCAGCCGCTGCAGGAACCCGAGCGGGTCCTGGGCCGGGACCACCCAGCCCCCGGAGGGCACCCAGCGCAGCCGGACGGCGAAGACCGCGATGAGCACGATGCCGGCCAGGAAGGCCGGGACCGCCACGCCCACCTGCGACACCGCCGACACCGCCACCCCGTCCCAGTGCCGGTGCCGGACCGCCATCCACAGCCCCAGCGGGAGCGCGACGAGGAGCGCGAGCACCATCGAGGCGCCCACGAGCCACAGCGTCACCTGCAGCCGGTCGGCGATCTGCGGGCCGATCGGCGCCCTGGACACGAACTCGATCCCGGGGTCGAGCGTGAGCAGCCCCCCGACCCAGTCGAGGTACTGCACCGCGGCCGGCCGGTCCAGCCCGAACTGCGTCCGCAGCTGCGCGACCGCGTCGTCGGAGGCGTTGACGCCCAGCGCCACCCGCGCCGGGTCGCCGGGCAGCACCCGCATGAACCCGAAGACCACGAGGGAGGCGCCCGCGACGCTCAGCACCAGCACCGCCGCGCGGTGGAGGAGTCTGCGGATCATCGGGTATGCCGTGCGCCGGGCTCCGCGCCGCCGTCGGGCGGGCGGGGCCGGGGGCGGGTTCGGAGGTCGATCAGCCGCGACCCAGCGCGGCGAGGCTGAAGGACTCCTTGATGGCGTTCTCCGGCAGCCCGGTGATGTCCGGGTCGGCCACCATCAGGTTGGGCAGCAGGAAGAGGAAGTCGGCGGCGGCGTCCTCGCTGATCAGCGTGGCCGCCTCCTGCATCGCACTGACCTGCTCCTCCTCGGTGCCGGTCTCGGCCTCCTCCAGCAGGGCCTGCAGGTCCTCGGTGCCGTAGGCGGTGTAGTAGTCGGGGTTGCCGAAGACGTTGCCGAGGTCGCGGGGCTCGACGTGCGCCACGATCGACATGTCGTAGTCGCGGGAGGTGAAGACCGTCTCCAGCCACGCCGAGGGGAACTCCAGCTCGTCGACGGTGACCTCGAAGCCCGCGTCCTCGAGCATCGACTCGACCACGGTGCCGCAGGCCACGGCATACGGAAGGGTCGGGATCCGCAGCCGCACCTCCTGGCCCTCGGCGTCGGCCTCGACGAGCAGCGCGCGCGCACCCTCGGGGTCGAAGGGGTAGTCGCCGGTGCGGTCCTCGTACCAGGGGTCGGTCGGCGGGACCATCGAGCCGATGAGCTCGCCGCGCCCCGCCCAGCAGGTGTCCACGAGCGTCTGGTGGTCGATGGCGTGACGCGCGGCCTGCCGGACCCGCAGGTCGGTGAACGGGCCCTCCCCGTTGTTGAACGACAGGACGACCTCGCCGTTGGTGCTGCCCTCGACGATCTGGTAGTCGCCGCCCTCGAACTCGGTGAGCGACTCGGGCGCCTGCACGGTGGACACGATGTCGATGGCGTCGGTGAGCATGGCGTTGTTCAGGGCGTTGGGGTCGCGGAAGTAGTGCATCTCCACGGTCGCGAAGTGGGGCGCCTCGCCGTGGTAGTCCTCGTTGCGTCCCATCGTGATCATCGACCCGCGCTGCCAGTCGCCGAACACGTAGGGTCCGGTGCCGATCGGGTCCGTGGCCAGGTCCGCCACCCCCTCGGTGTCGAACATGGCCCCGACGCGGGTGGTCAGGGAGTAGAGGAAGCTGTTGCGCGGCTGGGTCAGCGTGACCACCAGCGTGCCGTCGTCGGGGGCCTCGACCGAGTCGACGACGTCCAGCTGGGCCTTCAGGCTCGTGGTCCAGGCGTCCGACTGCACGCGCTCGAGGGAGAACTTCGCGTCCTCGGCCGTGAAGTCGGCGCCGTTGCTGAAGGTGACGCCGTCCTTGAGCGTGAAGGTGTAGGTCAGGCGGTCCTCGCTGACCTCCCAGTCCTCCGCGAGCGCCCCGACGACCTCGCCCGTCTCCACGTCCACCGTCACCAGCGTCTCGAAGACGTTGTCGAGCAGCAGCTGCGGGATGGCGGCCCCGTCGGTGGTCGTGAAGTCGAGGCTGGCGGGCTCGGCCACCAGCCCGACCCGGACGAGGTCGTCCTGGCCCCCGTCGTCCTCGCCCGGCGCTGCCGTGCCGCCGGTCCCCTCGGTCGCCCCCGACGTGCTGTCCGGGGTCGCCGCCCCGTCCCCCGCCCCGGCGTTGCAGCCCGCGAGCAGCGTGGCGGTGGCCAGGGAGGCCACCAGGGCCCGTGTCTTCGTCGACGCGTTCATGGCCCGCATCATCCTGCATGCAGGTGCCCGGGCGCCACCCGGGGGCGGCCCCTTGCCAAAGGACGGCCGACGGGGAAGACTTGCTACCAGCAAGTAGATACCGCGAGTACCGGATACATTGGAGGACGGCCGTGAGCCACTACCGCAGCAACGTGCGTGACATCGAGTTCATGCTCTTCGACGTGCTGGAGCGTGGGGAGGTGCTCGGGCGGGCGCCGTTCGCCGACATCGACCGCGAGACCGCGGGCGACGTGCTGCGCCAGGTCGCCGAGCTGGCCGAGGGGCCGATCGGGTCCTCGCTGCTGGAGTCCGACCGCACGCCCCCCGTCTTCGACCCGGCGACCGGCACCGTGACGATGCCGCAGTCGTTCCAGGACTCCTACCAGGCCTGGGTCGACAACGAGTGGTGGCGCCTGGAGATCCCGGCCGAGCTGGGCGGCACCCCGGCCCCGCCCAGCCTGACCTGGGCGCTGTCCGAGCTCGTGCTCGGCGCCAACCCGCCGGTGAAGATGTACGCCGCGGGCTTCACCTTCGCCAACGTGCTCTACCGGCTCGGCACCCCCGAGCAGCAGGGTCTGGCCCAGCTGATGATCGACAAGAAGTGGGGCGCCACGATGGTGCTCACCGAGCCCGACGCCGGCTCGGACGTCGGCGCCGGGCGGACGAGGGCCGTCGAGAACGCGGACGGGACGTGGAACCTCACCGGCGTCAAGCGGTTCATCACCAGCGGCACGGCACCGTTCTACGACAACGTGATCCACTTCGTGCTCGCCCGGCCCGCCGGCGCCGGCCCGGGCACCAAGGGGCTGTCGCTGTTCATCGTCCCCCAGCACCACCTCGACCTGCAGACCGGCGAGCAGGGCCCCGCCAACGGCGTCCAGGTCGCCAACATCGAGCACAAGATGGGGATCAAGGCCTCGACGACGTGCGAGCTGCGCTTCGGCGAGGACGCGGACAACCCGGCCGTCGGCTGGTTGCTCGGCGGGGTCCACGACGGCATCGCGCAGATGTTCCGGATCATCGAGTACGCGCGGATGCTCGTCGGCACGAAGGCCATCGCGACGCTGTCGACCGGCTACCTCAACGCCCTCGACTACGCCAAGGAGCGCGTCCAGGGCGCCGACCTCACCCGGATGACGGACAAGACCGCACCACGCGTGACGATCACCCACCACCCCGACGTGCGGCGCTCGCTCATGCTGCAGAAGTCCTACGCCGAGGGTCTGCGGGCGCTCATGCTCTACACGGCGAGCTTCCAGGACACCGTCTTCGCCGCCCAGCAGGCGAGCGGGGACGAGGCGGTCGCGGCGGACAGCGAGGCCGGGATGGCCGCGCGCGTCAACGACCTGCTCCTGCCGCTGGTCAAGGGCTGCGGGTCCGAGCGCGCGTGGGTGCTGCTGGGCACCGAGTCGCTGCAGACCTTCGGCGGTTCGGGCTTCCTGCAGGACTACCCGCTCGAGCAGTACGTCCGCGACGCCAAGATCGACTCGCTCTACGAGGGCACGACCGCGATCCAGGGCCAGGACTTCTTCTTCCGCAAGATCCTGCGCGACAAGGGTGCGGCGCTGGGCTACGTCGCCCAGGAGGTCCTCGCCACCGTGACGGCGCAGACCGACGACGGACTCGGCGACGTGCGCGGCGCCGT
Organism: Ornithinimicrobium jinqii; assembly: GCF_045032595.1. NCBI lineage: Bacteria > Bacillati > Actinomycetota > Actinomycetes > Micrococcales > Ornithinimicrobiaceae > Ornithinimicrobium > Ornithinimicrobium jinqii. The sequence goes on along the minus strand of NZ_JBJFZS010000029.1, from coordinate 66,547 downwards.
CGCCCGGGCGCTCGGCGAGATCCAGGCGATGGTCGAGTTCCTGACCGGCCGCGCGACGGCCGCGCAGCAGGACCCCCAGCAGCTGTATGCCGTGGGCCTGGGCACCACGCGCTTCCTCCTCGCCGCGGGCGACCTCGTCATCGGCTGGCTGCTGCTGCGCCAGGCCGAGGTGGCCGAGCGCCTGCTGGCCACGGGTGAACGGCCCGGCGACACGGCATACCTGCAGGGGAAGGTCGCGGCGGCGCGGTTCTTCGCCGGCGAGGTCCTGCCCAGGCTGGGCGCGGACCGGCGCACCATCACCGCTCCCGACACCGCCCTCATGGACCTTCCGGAGGAGGCGTTCTGACGTCGGGCGTCCGGTGACCCCTACCCGCTGCGGACGACGGTGATGGTCGTGCCGTCCGAGTCACCGTCCGGGTCGTCGTTGTCGTCCGCTGCGTAGGACAGGGTGTCCTTCTTCACGTCGTCGACCACGAAGGTCAGGGAGCCGGTTCCCTTGCCGGCCCCCTGGCTCACCGAGCAGGTGCCGTCGGACCCGGTGGTGCACGAGTCCGTGGTGCCGGTCGTGGTCCAGGTGCCGGAGACCAGGGCGCCACCGACGACAGCACCGAGGCCGTCCACGACCGTGACCTCGACGCCGGCCGTCCACCGGCTCTTCTGCGACGCGACGGTGCCGTCGAGGTCACCGACGTGCACGGAGCCCGGGGTGCCGACGCCGTTCATGACGGTGACGGTGACGGAGTGGGTCGTGGACCGACCGCCGGTGTCGGTCGCGACCGCCGTGACCGTGCGCTGGGCGTCGGGGGCCGTCCCGGTGTCCCACGATGCCGTCCAGCCGTCGCTGCCGTCCGTGTCCGTGCCCACCACTGCCCCGTCGACCGAGAAGGCGACCTGCGAGACGCCTCCGTCGTCGGTGGCATCGGCGGCCAGGGTGACCACGCCGCTCACGGTGTCGCCGGCGCTCGGGCTGGTCACGCTGACGGTGGGCGCGCCGTCGCCCGGCGTGACCAGCGTCGCCGCGACGGCGTCGCGGATGTCGGGCAGCAGCCCGTAGAGCCGCTCACCGGGGCACTCGGTCGCCATGTAGTCGCGGTGGCCGCCGATCGTGTCGACCACCTTCGTCTCGCCGCTGACGGGGTTGGCGTAGGTGATCTCGGCCTGGGGCGTGAGCCCGTGCCGCGCGGTGAGGTCGACGAGGAGGTTCTCCAGCGACCCGAGCGCCGCCGCGGCAGGGTCGGCCCCGGAGGAGCTGGTCGTGAAGTCGCCCAGGAGGGCCACCCCCACGTTGCCCGAGTTCCAGCCTCCCGTGTGAGCGCCCGTCACGACCCGGTCTCCCCCGGTCTCGTGGGCGAAGTCGGAGCCGTCTCCGCCGGCGAGGCAGGACGTGCTGGCCTCCCCGGACCACCGACCCTCGTAGACCACTCCGTCCTCGTCGACGAGGTACTGGTAGCCGATGTCGCCCCAGCGGTTGTCCACCGCGTGGTAGCGGTAGATCGCCCGCACGGTCGCGGCCGGGTTCTCGTCGCCGTTCAGGGTCGCCGTGTGGTGCACCGTCAGTGCCTGGACCTCGTGGAACGTGGGCTCGAAGATCTCGTCCCCCTTCCGGGTGAACCGCATCGCCTCGTCGGCGCCCCACTCGGCGCGACTCTGGCAGCCGGTGGTCGCGCTCGCGTTCGCCGCCCCGCCGCGCCGCTCCCCCACCTTCTCCACCGGCCCGTCCGTGGTGTTGATGGCGACCGCCCGCGAGTCGAGCGCCGCGGCCGGGACACCGCGGACCTGGTACGCCTCGGCGCCACCACCGTGCACCAGTCCGCTGGCCCACCGGCCCTCCGCCTCGACGCCGTCCTCGACCAGCGGCACCCACCTGCCCCAGACGCCGTCGTGGCGGAAGCGCACCGCCCCGTTCGCACCGGCTCCCCCGTGGTCGTCCGCGTGCTCGTGCGCAGCGGGGGTGTCCCACAGCACGCCGAGGTAGTCGATCGGGAAGTCGGTCTGCACCGGGCCGGCCTGCACGGGTTTGCGGTCCGCGAGCGTGCTCGGAGCCATGACGGCCACCGACGGCTCCACCCAGACCAGCAGCGAGACCAGCACACTCATCACGGCGGCGTAGACGGCGGACCGGCGGGGAAGTGAGGCTGCCATCAGTGCTCCTGGGCGCGAAGGGTCGACGGCTCGCACCCTAGCTGGAGGGGGCGGGCACCGTCCACGACCGGTCCTGCCCGGGCCGGCGGCGACGGTCAGGTCAGGCGGAGCGCTGCCGGAAGATGACGAAGCGCATCATCAGGTACATGAAGACCGCCTCGCCGGCGCCGGCGACGAGGCGCGCGACGAGGTACTGCACGCCGAGGGCCTCCAGGGTCGTGGCCAGCAGGAGGATGAAGAGCACGTAGTTGGCGGCGACGGTCAGCACGTAGCGCTGCGACTGCCGCCCCACCGACCCGTGCGACTGGAAGTTCAGCCACCGGTTGAGCACGAACGCGAGGGTGAACGCGACCAGGTAGCCGCCGGTGACGGCCACCGGGTAGGGCAGGGCCAGTCCGTCGAAGAGCACGGCGAGCACGAGCAGGTCGATCGCGTAGGTGAGGCTCGACAGGACGGCGAACCCGATCGCGGTCGCGGGGACGAGGCGTCCGAGCCAGGCCGGCAGGAGGGCGTGCCCGGCGTCGCGGAGCGCGGCGAAGCGCGTGGCTGCGGTCACGGCGGGGCCCGTCGACAGGTCGGGGGGGCGCTCGAGCGCGTTCGTCATCGGCGGTGGGTGCCTCCGGGCAGCAGACAGGGACAGGTTCCACCCTAGGGCGACATGCTGGGAGGAACCTGTCCCTGTCCGAGCGGTCGAGCCCTACTCGACGTCGCGGCGACGCACGTCGGCGTCGGTGCGGCGGTCGACGACCTCACGGTGCGTCGTGTTGGTCCGCTGGGTGTTCATCACCAGGCCGAGCAGCAGCGCGAGGACGCCGGCACCCATGAGGATGTAGCCGATCGTGTCGAGGTTCACGCCCTCCACGAAGATCTCGACGCCCCACCTCAGGATGGCGCCGACGACGAGCAGGAAGATACCGATGCCGATACCCATGGTGATGCCCCTTCCGTAGTGGTCGGGGTCGAGCCTACGTCAGCGGTGCTCCCGCGGCGGGAAACACGCGCGCGCCGTCCCGGCGGAGCCGACGGTCCGCCAGCACGGGGAAGCTGGTGCGGGCCGCGTCCACCGCGTCGGTGTCGATCTCCACGGAGAGCACCTCCTCGCCGGTCCCGGCCTCGACGAGCACCGTCCCCCACGGGTCGACGACCGCGCTGCGTCCGCCCATCGGCACGCCGGCATGCTCGCCCGCGGTGTTGCAGGCGACGACGAAGCACTGGTCCTCGACCGCCCGGGCGCGCAGCAGGACCCGCCAGGCCTCCACCCGGGCGGCCGGCCAGGCCGCGGGCACGACGAAGAGCTCGGCCCCCAGGTCGAGCTGGGCCCGGTAGAGCTCGGGGAAGCGCAGGTCGTAGCAGGTGGACAGCCCCACGGTGAGCGCGTCGGCGGGGGCGGGCAGGTCGACGACGACGATCTGCGCACCGCCCTCCATGAGCCGCGGCTCGCCGCCGGCGAAGCCGAACCGGTGGATCTTGCGGTAGGTCGCGCAGATGCGGCCCTGCGGGTCGAGCACCACCGAGGTGTTCCACAGGTGCCGGCCCTCGGCGCCCGGCTGCCGGGTGCGCTCCACGACCGAGCCGGTATGCAGCACCGCACCGGTCTCGCGCGCGGCGTCGGCCAGCGGCGCGAGCGCCTCCGGCAGCGGGGCGACGGAGGACTCGACCAGCAGGTCCTCCCCCAGCTCCTGGCTGCGCCCCTGCCAGTCGTCGACCGCGAAGCCGCCGGCGCTCCACAGCTCGGGCAGGACGACGAGGTCGTGGCCGGCCCCGTGGGTGCGCACCAGGTCGGCGACGCGGGTGGCGCGGTCGGCGACGGACTCGTCGGCCCCCTCGCCGTAGGAGAGCTGGACGACGGCGATCTTCACGAGGTGCTCCTGTTCGTGTCCCTGCGGGCCATCGCCTGCAGGCGGGCGTTGTAGGCGGTGAGCTCGGCGTCGTGGTCGCGGTCGGCCTGCCGGTCGGACCGGACGCTCTCGCGCTCGTCGCGGCGCATCCAGTCCATCACGACCATGAGCATGAGCACGACGGTCGGCAGCTCGCCGATGCCCCAGGCGATGGTGCCGCCCAGCTGCTGGTCGACGAGAAGGTCCGGCACCCACGGGACGGCCAGCGTCTTGTAGAACTCCGGGGCGAGCAGCCAGGTGCCCTGCATGATGGACAGCCCGAAGAAGGCGTGCGCCGCCAGGGTGGCGAGCAGCACGATGACCCTGGCGGGTGCCGGCCACTTCGGCGGCCCCGGGTCGGTGCCGACGAGGGACCAGACGAAGGCGAAGCCGGTGAGGGAGAAGTGCAGGACCATGAACACGTGGCCCACGTGCGTGGTCAGCGCCCACTGCAGCATCCCGCTCCAGTAGAAGACGACGAGGCTGCCGAAGAACATCAGGCCGGCCACGCCGGGGTTGACGACGAACCGGGCCCAGCGCGAGTGCACGACACCCAGCAGCACCTCGCGCGGGCCGAGCGTGCGGTCCTGGCGGGCCGGGAGCGCCCGCAGGGCCAGCGTGATGGCGTTGGCCGGCACCAGCAGGATCGGCACGGCCATCATCAGCGCCATGTGCTCGACCATGTGCATGGAGAACAGCACCCGCCCGTAGACGGCCGGCGCACCGTTGGTGACGAGGACGAACAGGGCCCACCCCAGCACCCACACGAGCAGCTTCCAGACGGGCCAGCTGTCGCCGCGGCGGCGCAGCCGGACCATGCCCCGCACGTAGAGGCCGACCGCCAGCAGCGCACCGAGGGTGAACAGCCAGTCCACCTGCCACGTGGTGAAGGTGCGGTCCAGCGCCCAGGGCGGCGGCATCGGGAAGCCGGTCAGGTCCAGCGCGACGTCGACCTGCAGCGGGTCGGCGACCGGGGGCGGCGTCCGCGACAGCACGACGCCCAGGGCGACGGCCAGCCCCATGACGACGAGCTCGCCGAGCGCCAGCCGGGCGAACCGCGCGGGTGAGTCGACGCCGCGCGCCACGACGGTGCGGCGCTGGAGCAGGCCGGCGACCCCGAGGACCCCGAGCAGGGCGACCTTGAGCAGCAGCACCGCGCCGTAGGACGTCGCCAGGTTGGCCGGGCTGCCGACCGTGACGGTCGCGAAGAGCACGCCGGACAGGGCCACCGCGGCGTAGGACCAGGCGGCCAGCACGGAGTAGCGCCGGACCGTGTCGGGCAGGGCAGGGCCCAGGACAGGGAGCAGGAGGCCGATGGCCATCAGCCCGCCGACCCAGACGGTCAGCCCGAGCAGGTGCAGACCCAGCGCCGTGACCACGGTCTCGTGACCGACGATCGACCCGGCGTGCCCCGAGAAGGCGAGCGGGACGAGGGCTGCCAGCGCCAGCGCCGCCGACCCCGCCAGGGCCCACCTGGTCCGCGCCCAGGACACCAGCGCCAGCAGCGCGGTCACGAGCAGGATCTCGGTCACCGCCAGCCGCAGGATCTCCAGGTCCCACAGGTTGGCCCAGAGGTCCCCCAGGTAGCCCGGCGAGGACGGCGGCACACCCGCCAGCTCCCCGAACCCCAGGACCAGCAGCACGACCGCGCTCACCCACCAGACCAGGACCGAGAGCAGCGCGGCGCGGGCGGCGGTCCCGCGGCGGTCGGTGCCGCGACCCTCGCGGACGAGGAACGCCGCCACCACGAGCAGCCCGACCGTCAGGGCGGCGGCGAGGTCGTGGACCACGCCGACGAGGGTCATCCCCCAGCGCACGAGCGGGCCGGCGTCCCCGATGAGGAGCGGCGCCGCAGCTCCGGAGAAGGCGGCGACCGGCACCGCTGCGACCAGGGCGACGACCACGGTGGTGACGACGAGCGACCATCCGCCCAGGACGTCGTCGGGACGCCGGTCCGGACGCCGGTCCGGACGCCGGTCCAGACGCCGGTCTGGACCCGCCGGGGGCGTGCCCGGCTCTGCCGAGCGCTGGGTGGAGGTCACCTCTTCATGGTAGGCGCGCGGGCCGACAGCCCACGGCCGACCCGGTCCGATCCGGTACCACCCCTGCGGGTGGGGGCGGGAGTGGCGTTTGGGGTGCAGGGGGAAGAGGCGCACAATGGAAGGTCGCAGCGACATGGACGCCGGCTTTGCGGGTGTCCGTCGGACCTCGTGTCGCCCCGCCCGGCTGCGGAGACATACGACACGAGACGAGATGGAGACACAACTCATGCGACGCATCACCCTGACCGCTGCCGCCCTGGGCCTGGGCCTGGCCCTCACCGCCTGCGGGACCGACGCGGACGAGACGGCTCCCGGCGCCGGCACCAGCACCAGCACCAGCACCGCGGCCGGCGACGAGGCGGCCGAGAGCACAAGCACCGACGTGACCCAGGCCGTGATGGACGACCCGGCGTGCGCCGGCTTCTTCCAGACCGGCCCCGTCACCCTGGCCGACCGCGCCCAGGCCGACCGCGACCTGCTCGAGGCCGGTGCGGTCACCGACCCCGCCACCTGGGGCGAGGTCAACCTGCTGAGCCAGCGCATCAGCCAGCTGGTCGACGCCGGCGGCGAGGACCAGACCGCCCTCCTGGAGCGGGTCAACGCCCCCTTCCTCGAGGCCAGCGCCGCGGTGCTCGACGACGACGAGCAGCTGCCGACGGACCCCGAGATCACCGTCCCGGAGATCGACGTCACCGACTCGGCCGCCGCCCAGGGCGAGCTCGAGGCTGCCTGCACCAGCTGACCCCCAGCGCCAGCTGACCCCCAGCGCCCGCCCGGACCTCGTCCGGGCGGGCGCACCCGTAACCTGGGTCCATGCCCGTGCACCCCGCCGTCCCCGCCGACGTCCCCACCCTCATCGAGGCCTACCGCCAGACGGTGTCGTCGTTCGCCGACGTCGGTGAGGGCCTGCGGCCGCAGGAGTGGGAGCTGCCGACCACCTGCCCCGGCTGGTCCACCCGCGACCACCTGGCCCACGTCGTGCACATCGAGAGCTACCTGGCGGGTATGGAGCACCCCGGCGGGGACGCCTCCGTCCCCTCCCCCGCCCCCGCCGCCCCCGCCGTGACGGTCGGCGACCCGCCCCACGTCCGCAACGACTTCGGCGTCTGGAACGAGGAGGGCGTCCTCGCCCGGCGCGACCGCGACCCGGCCGGTCTGCTCGCCGAGCTGCGGACGCTGATGGAGGTCCGCAGCGCCGCGATGTACACCCCCGAGCTCACCCTCGAGACGCCGGTCCGCTCGGTCATGGGCCTGGACGGACCCTTCGGCCCGGTGACGCAGCACCGCCTCATCGACATCTGGGCCCACGAGCAGGACCTCCGCGACGCCGTCGGCCGCCCGGGGTCCCTGGACTCCCCCGGCGCCAGCACCTACGTCCAGGCGATCCTCGACGCGCTGCCGCGCCTGGTCGTGCGCCGGGTCCGTCCGGAACCGGGCACCGTCGTCATCCTCGAGAGCACCGGCCCGGTCAACGGTCGTGGCGGCGTGCGCGTCGGCCTCGACGCCGAGGGCGCGCTGGTGGGTCACGAGCTCTTCACCGGCCACACCGGGGCCGACGACGTCCGGCCGAGCGTCGACGACGACTCGCACGACCGCACCACGACCATCGCGCTGTCCACCTCCGCCCTGGCGCGGCGCGCCGCCGGGCGCGTGAGCACGGCGGAGACGGCATACAACGTCACCGGCGACGAGGACCTGGCGCGCCAGGTCCTCGAGGCCCTCGTGCTCACCCCCTGAGACCGGCGATGGCGCGCGCGACCCCCGAGCCCGACGCCCCCCACCCCCCGCGGCTGGGGCTGGCGCTCGGTGGTGGCGGTGCGCGCGGCCTGTGCCACATCGGCGTGCTCCGGGTGCTGGACGAGCTCGACATCCACCCCGACGTCGTCTCCGGGACGAGCATGGGCGGGCTGATCGGGGCGTTCCTGGCAGCGGGCTACAGCGCGTCGGAGATGGAGAAGATCGCCACGGACGTGCGCTGGGCGCGGCTGATCGACTGGCGGCCGTCGGGGCGGCTGCTCAGCTCCCGGGCGTTCGTCGGGTGGCTCTCCGACCTGCTGCCGGCGACGTTCGAGGAGCTCGAGCTGCCGCTGGTGCTGACCGCGACCGACCTGACCGAGGGACGGCTGCACTACGCGCACACGGGTGACCTCATCACCGCGGTGCGGGCGACCACCGCCTACCCGGGTGCCATCCAGCCGGTGCACCTCGACGGCGCGACGCTGCTCGACGGCGGCGTGCTCAACCAGATCCCGGTCGACGGGGCGCTCTTCCTCGGCGCCCGGCGGGTGCTCGCGGTGAACGCCACGCCGCTCGCGACGGTCGAGCGCAGCGGCGACGAGGGGGGCGGGCAGCGGCGCCGGCCGGGCGGGGCCTTCCGCGAGCTGCTGCGCGCGACCGACGTGATGCAGGCGCAGCTGACGATGGCGAGGCTGTCGTTCTACCGCCCCGACGTCCTGCTCGACCCGCGGATCGACGGCGTCGACCTGCCCGACTTCCACAAGGCGCGGCAGGCGATCGAGGCCGGTGCGACCGCGGCGCAGGAGCGCGTGGTGGAGCTGCTGGAGATGGTGGGTCGCTGACGAGGGCAGGTGTTCCGCGGAACACCTGCGGCGGGGGGGTGTTCCGCGGAACACCTGAGGTCGGGTGGTGCGTCAGCGCGAGCGCGCCGCCCTGCCGAACGCCCACAGGCCCGCGACGAACGCGGCCACCACGACCAGCGAGGACCCCGCGACCCACAGCCCCGGCTCCCACTGGAGCACCAGGTCGAGCACGAGGCCGAGCAGCGCGACGCCGAGCGCGACCTGCCCGGCCAGCCGGGTGGCCCGGAACTGCGCGAGGCGCTCGGCCGCGTCCGCGCCGTCGCCGGTCATCAGCCGCGCGCCGGGCGTCAGGCGGCGGGTGGCCGCGTGCAGCGCCCCGTAGCCCAGGAAGAACAGCGCCCCGACGACCGCGAACCGGGTGTTGCCGCGCGACATCCCGACCACGAAGACGACGACGGCCCCCAGCGTGGCGAGGAGCGAGAACAACCGGTCCTTGAGACGGGGCCGAGGGGACATGCGCCGATGGTATGCCGCGCCCGCCGGGGTTCCGCCGCGCGGGCCTGGCCTCCATGCCTGCGCCGTGGCCGCACGTCGACGTCGCGGGCACCACGACCAATGAACCGACGTGCCGTCCTGTCGCTCGCCCTCGGCCCCCAGAGCACCCGCTCGCCCCTCAGCCCCAGACCAGCGCGCGGGCCGGGTCCTGGATCAGCGCCCCGAGGTCGGCGAGGAACATCGACCCGAGCTCGCCGTCGATGAGCCGGTGGTCGAAGGCGACAGCGAGCTGGGTGACCCAGCGCGGCTCGATGCGCTCCTCGTCACCCTCGCCCACGACCCACGGCATGCGCCGGATCGCGCCGAAGGCCACGATCGCGGACTCGCCGGGGTTGATGATCGGGGTGCCGGTGTCGACGCCGAAGACGCCGACGTTGGTGATGGTGATCGTGCCGCCCGACATGTCGGCCGGCTGGGTGCGCCCGGCCTTGGCCGTCGCGACGAGGTCCTGCATCGCCTCGGCGAGCTGCCGCAGGTCCATGAGGTCGGCGTCCTTGATGTTGGGCACCACGAGACCGCGGGGGGTAGCGGCGGCGATCCCGATGTTGACGTAGTTGCGCTGCACGATCTGCTGCTCCGCCTCGTCCCACACCGCGTTGACGCCGGGGTTGCGGCGGATCGCGATCGTCATCGCCCTGGCCAGGACCAGCAGCGGGCTGACCTTGACGTGGCGGAAGTCGCGGTCCTTCTTCAGCCGCTCGACCAGCTCCATCGTCGCCGTCGCGTCCACCGTCATGAACTCGGTGACGTGCGGCGCGGTGAACTTGCTGGCCACCATCGCCTTCGCGGTCAGCCGGCGCACGCCCTTGACGTCGACGCGCTGCTCGCGCTCGCCGGAGCGGTCCAGGGTCGGGCGCTGGTATGGCGTCGCCTGGGTCGGTGCCGCCGCGGCGGCGGGTGCCACAGGCGCGGCGGCAGGCGCGGAGGCGGGTGCGACAGGCGCAGAGGCGGGTGCGGCCGGCGCTGCGCCCTCGGCGGGCGCGGCCGACGGGGTGGCCGCGGCACCGGCGAGGTGACGGTCGACGTCGGCGCGGGTGACGACGCCGTCCTCGCGCGACGGGGCGACCTGGGTGAGGTCGACGCCGCGGTCCTTGGCGTACTTGCGCACGGGCGGGGCTGCCTTGGCGCGGCGCGGCTGGCCGACCTCCTCGGCGGCCTCGGCGGTCAGCGCGTCGCCGCGGCGGCGGCGACGCGTCGTCGAGGACTCGATGGCGCCGTAGCCGACGAGCACGGCCTCGCGGGCCGGGGCGGCCGGGACCGTCGGCACGAGGTTGTCGGAGGCCGCGGTCGCGGCGTCGGTCACGTCCTCCGCCGTCGTCCCACCACCGCCTCCCCCGCCGTCGCCGGTGTCGATCGCGATGATCGGGGCGCCGACCTCGACCTCGTCGCCCTCCTGGGCGAGGATCGCGGTGACGGTGCCGGCCCACGGGATCGGCAGCTCGACGAGCGACTTGGCGGTCTCGACCTCGACGACGATGTCGTTGGTCTGGACCGTGTCGCCGACGGCGACCTTCCACTGGATGATCGTGGCCTCGACGAGGCCCTCACCGGGGTCCGGGAGTGTGAACTCGGGCATGCGGGCTCCTTCGGGTGCTGCGCGCGGGCGGGTCAGTAGCCCAGGACGGTCTCGACGGCGTGCAGGACGCGGTCGAGGTCGGGGAGGAAGACCTCCTCGTGGCGGCTGGGCGGGTAGGGGATGTTGTAGCCCCCGACCCGCACGACCGGCGCCTCCAGGTCGTAGAAGCACTCGCGCTGCACGTGGGCGGCGAGCTCGGCGGTGATGCTGCTGAAGGACTGCGCCTCCGACAGCGTGATGCACCGCCCGGTCTTGCGGACCGACGCCTCGATGGTGCCGGTGTCCAGCGGGGACAGCGAGCGCAGGTCGACGACCTCCAGGGAGGGGCCGTCCTCCAGCTCGGAGGCCTGGGCGGCGGCGAGCGCCACCTTGAGCATCGGGCCGTAGGTCAGCACGGTCACGTCCGCGCCCTCGACGCGCACGACGGCGTCGTTGAGGGCGTGCGGCGCGTCGCCGAGGTCCGCCGGTCCGGCGCCCAGGTCGAGCACGCCGCGCTCGTGGTAGCGGCGCTTGGGCTCGTAGAAGATCACCGGGTCGTCGGTGGCGATGGCCTGCTGCATCATCCAGTAGGCGTCCTCGGTCGTCGCGGCCGTGACGACCCGCAGGCCGGCGGTGTGCGCGAAGTAGGACTCGTTGGACTCGCTGTGGTGCTCGACCGCGCCGATGCCGCCGCCGTAGGGGATGCGGATGACCATCGGCAGCTTGAGCCTGCCCAGGGAGCGGTAGTGCATCTTCGCGACCTGGCTGACGATGTGGTCGAAGGCCGGGTAGACGAAGCCGTCGAACTGGATCTCGACGACGGGGCGGTAGCCGCGCAGCGCCAGACCGACCGCGGTGCCGACGATGCCGGCCTCCGCGAGCGGGGCGTCGATGACGCGGTCCTCGCCGAAGTCCTTCTGCAGGCCCTCGGTGATGCGGAAGACGCCCCCGAGCTTGCCGATGTCCTCGCCCATGAGGACGACCTTGGGGTCGCGCTCCATGGCCGCGCGCATGCCGGCGTTGAGGGCCTTGGCGATCGTGGTGCGCTGCGCCGTCGACGCGCGGGGGCTGCTGCTGGGCGTGGTGCTCGTGGTGGTGCTCATCGTCCCGTCCTCACTCCTCGAACCCGGCCTGGTAGGCCGCGAACTCCGTGGCCTCGCGCTCCACCAGCGGGTGCGGGTCGGCATACACGTGGTGGAACATCTCCTCGTGCGGCGGGTCCGGCATCGTCTGGCAGGCGGTCCGGATGTGCCGGGCCAGCTCGTCGGCCTCCGTCTGCAGCTCCGCGAGCCAGGCGTCGTCGACGACCCCCTCGGCGAGGAGGAAGTTCCTCATCCGGTCGATGGGGTCCTTGGCCTTCCAGATGTCGACCTCGGCGGAGATGCGGTACTTCGTCGGGTCGTCGGAGGTGGTGTGGGCGCCCATCCGGTAGGTGAAGGCCTCGACGAGCGTCGGCCCCTGGCCGGACCGGGCGCGCTCGAGCGCGGCGCGGGTGACGGCGTAGCAGGCGAGCACGTCGTTGCCGTCCACGCGCACGCCCGGGAAGCCGAAGCCGTCGGCGCGGCGGTAGGGCGGGACGCGGAACTGGCGGTCGTTGGGCTCGGAGATCGCCCAGTGGTTGTTCTGCACGTAGAAGACGACCGGCGCGTTGGCCACGGCCGCGAAGACCAGCGCCTCGTTGTAGTCGCCCTGCGAGGTGCCGCCGTCGCCGGTGAAGGCCATCACCGCGGTGTCGCGCTCGGGGTCGCCGGTGGCGACGTCGCCGTCGCGCTGCACGCCCATCGCGTAGCCGACCGCGTGCAGCATCTGGTTGCCGATGACGATCGTGTAGAGGTGGAAGTTGTTCTCGTTGGAGTCCCAGCCGCCGTGGTTGACGCCGCGGAACATCCCGAGCAGGTTGACCGGGTCGACGCCCTTGCACCACGCGACGCCGTGCTCGCGGTAGCCCGGGAAGGCGTAGTCCTGCGGCCGCATCGCGCGCCCGGGCCCCACCTGCGCCGCCTCCTGCCCGAGCAGGCTCGGCCACAGGCCCAGCTCGCCCTGGCGCTGCAGCGCGAAGCCCTCGGAGTCGACGCGGCGCACGAGGATGAGGTCGCGCAGCATCCCCCGCATCGCGTCGGCGTCGAGCTCGTCGAGGTAGGCCGTGTAGGGGCTGTTCGTGTCCGTCACCGGGACCCGGGTCCCGTCGGCCGCGAGGAACTGGACCATGTCCGGCCCGCCGTCGGTGATGTCCCGCTCCGGCGGCTCGTGGGTGGCCCACCCGGGGGCGGCGGGTCCGCTCGTGCTCGTCGGCGCGGCGGTCCGCGCGACTCCGTCGTCGCTCAACGCTGGCTCCTTCGTCCGGCGGCGGCTGCCGCAGCGTGTCGGTGAGTTTACGTGCTCGTCAGGCTGACGCACGCCCGGTGGGCAGCACCTCGGCCAGGAAGGCCTCGGTCTGCTCCCAGGCGGTGGCGCTGGCCTGCGCGTGGTGGAACAGCGGGTGCGGGTTGTCGAAGGCGTGGCCCGCGCCCTCGTGCAGCTCGAAGCGCACCTGGGGCCGCGTGCCTCCGGCGGTGACCGCGTCCCGGACCCTGTCGACGGTCTCCGGGGGGATGTAGGCGTCGGCCGTGCCGAAGACGTGCAGGCTCGGGCAGGTGACGTCCTCGGCGAGGTCCAGCAGACCCGGCAGCGCCGAGCCGTAGAAGCTGACCAGCACCGCGGGCGGGACCTCGGCCGTGCTCGCGGCGGCCGCGACGTTGAACGCCAGGCCCCCGCCGAAGCAGAAGCCGACCAGCCCCACCCGGGCGTCGTCGACCTCGGGCAGCGCCGCGAGCGTGTCGCGGGCCGCGAGCCCGTCGCGGACCGCGAGGGCCCAGTCGACCTGCTGCACCAGCGCCATCCCCTGCTCGAGCAGGTCCTCCGCGTCCTCCCGCACCGCCACGACCGGCTGCGGCAGCCGCGCGTAGAGCTGCGGGGCGAGCACGGCATACCCGAGCCCGGCCAGGTCGGCGCACCGGCGCCGGACGTAGTCGCTGAGCCCGAAGATCTCCTGCAGGACCACGAGGCCGGGGACGGGACGGTCGGCGGACGCGCCCTCCGGCAGCCACAGCAGCCCGGGGAGCGGGCCGTCCGCGGCGGCGATCTCGTGCTCGACGGGTCCGGTCATCGCAGGCGCTCGGCCCGGTGGGGGGTCACCATGTCGAGGACGAGGCCGACGACCGAGATGATCATCGCGCCGAGGACGGCGTCCCAGAAGAAGGTGTCGACGTGGAACTCCAGCCCCAGGACCCCGGCCAGCCAGGACGTCAGCGAGAGCATGAGCGCGTTGAGGACGAAGAGGAACAGCCCCAGGGTCAGCAGCACCAGAGGCAGCGACAGGACGAGGAGCACCGGTCGCACGATGGCGTTGAGCACGCCGAAGATCACGGCGACGCCGAGCACGGTGAGGATCAGCGAGGTGCCCTCCCCCCCGAAGGTGATGCCGTCCAGGAGCCAGGCGGCGGCCCAGAGCGCGAGTCCGTTGGCGACGATCGAAAGCAGCATTCTCATGGGCCCATGGTGGCACGTCCGGGCCTCTCACTAGTCTGTCCGGCATGACCGAGCAGCCGACCCCCTCCGTCCGCCTGCGCTCGACGCTCGACGCGCTGCCGGCCTACGCGCCGGGTAGGCCGGCGGCGCCGGTGGAGGGGCTGACGCCCTACAAGATCTCCTCCAACGAGAACCCGTTCCCGCCGCTGCCGTCCGTGCTCGCGGCCGTGACGCGGGCGGCGGGGTCGATGAACCGCTACCCCGACATGGGCGTCGTCGCGCTCACCGAGGCGCTCGCGGAGCGGCTCGGCGTCCCGGTGAGCCACGTCGCCACCGGCACCGGCAGCGTCGCGGTGCTGGCCCAGCTCGTCGCGATCACCTGCGACCCGGGCGACGAGGTCGTCTACGCGTGGCGCTCGTTCGAGGCCTACCCGATCGTGGTGGGGCTGAGCGGCGCGGTGTCGGTGCGGGTGCCGCTCGACGCCGACGCGCGGCACGACCTGGACGCGATGGCCGCCGCGATCACCGACCGGACGCGCCTGGTGGTGGTCTGCTCCCCCAACAACCCGACCGGGCCGGCCGTGCGCGAGGCGGAGCTGCGCGCGTTCCTGGCCATGGTGCCCCCGGACGTGCTTGTCGTCCTCGACGAGGCCTACCTGGAGTTCACCACCGACCCCGACGTGCCCGACGCGCTGGCCGTCTACCGCGACCACCCCAACGTCGCGGTGCTGCGCACCTTCTCCAAGGCCTACGGGCTGGCCGGGCTCCGGATCGGGTATGCCGTGGCGCACGAGCCCGTCGCCACCGCCCTGCGCAAGGCCGCCACCCCGTTCGGCGTCACCGACCTCGCGCAGGTGGCCGCGGTCGCGAGCCTGGAGGCCTACGACGAGCTGGAGGTGCGGGTCAAGGAGCTGGTGGCCGAGCGGGAGCGGGTGGTCGCCGCGCTGCGGGGGCAGGGCTGGAGCGTCCCCGAGGCGCAGGGCAACTTCGTCTGGCTCCCGCTGGGCGAGGACGCGGTGCCGTTCGCGCAGTTCTGCCAGGCGCGGGCGCTGACGGTCCGCCCGTTCGCCGGCGAGGGGGTGCGGTGCACGGTGGCCGAGACGGGGGCCAACGACCGGCTCGTGGAGATCGCGGCGGAGTGGCTCAGTACCAGCGGTGGATGACACGGCGGGTGAGGGCGGCGACCCCCCAGGTGATGACCCAGCTCACCGCGAAGACCGTCAGCGACGGCGCCCACACGTCCTGACCCTGGGTCCGGACCGCCACGGCGAAGAACCACGGCACGGAGATGCCGACCGCGCCGGCGGTGGCGAGCAGCCACGCCTTGCCGCCGCGCCCCGCGATCAGCTGGGAGGGCACGGCCATCGCGGCCACGGTGAGGAAGGCCATCATCAGCTGGAAGACGTCGCCGAAGCCTCGGTCACCGCCCCACGACTGCCCGGTCACCCAGCCGAGGACGCCGCCGATGAGCATGATCCACCAGCCCTTGGCCGGGTCGCCGGTGACGACCGCGGTCGATCCCCGCGGGGACAGGGACATGACGCTCCTCCTGGTCGGCGACTGACCCACGATAGTGCCACAGGACCCCGTGAGCTCCGGGACCGGCGGCCGCCGCCGCTCAGAGCAGGGTCAGGACCTGGACGACGAGGATCTTGACCACCATCGCCACGGGGTAGACCAGGGCGTAGCCCAGCGCGACCCGCGCGTCGTGACCGGTGCTCTCGTTGGCGTGCGCGAGCACCGCGGGCTGGGTCTGCGAGCCGGCCATGATCCCGGCCAGCCGCGGTCCCGCCTGCTGCAGGACCCGCCGGCCGACGATCAGCAGCGCGGCGGCGTGGACGGCGGTGATGACGAGGCCGGCCACGAGGAGCTCGACGCCGAGCGGGCTGGCGAGCGCGTCCACGAACGCCGCGCCGGCCCGGCCGCCGGCGTAGGTGAGGAAGAGCAGGAGCCCGACCTGGGTGAGCGTCTCGGCGGCCTGGTGCGGCAGCGTCCACACCACCGGCCCGGTGCGCGAGACGCGGCCGAGCACCAGCCCGACGAGCAGCGGTCCCGCCGCCTGGCCCAGCTCCATCGTCCCCAGCCCGGGGACGGGGAGCGGGACGGCGCCGAGGAGCAGGCCCAGCGCCATACCCAGGGCGAGCCCGAGGGGGTTGATGTCCGCGGTCCCGTGCTCGCTGTCGCCGAGGTAGGCGGCCACGCGCCCCATCTGCCCGCGCGGGGCGGCGACGCGGATCCGGTCGCCCGCCTGGAGGACGAGGTCGTCGGTGGCCAGCAGGTCCTGGTCGGCGCGGCGCACGCGGGTCGCGCGGGCGCCGAAGCGCTCGAAGAGGGTGAGCTCGCCGACGGTGCGGCCGAAGAGCCGCCTCCTGGACAGCACGATGCGGCGGAAGTCGAGCTCGGTGCGGTCGAGCTCGAGGTGCTGGTCGCTGGTGCGCCCGAGGAGCTTGGTGACGTGCGCCAGGGCCTGGGGCGGGCCGATGGCGAGCGCGAGGTCGCCGGGGCGCAGGACGGTCCCGCCGGCCGCGATCCGCACCTCGCCCCCCGGCTCCTGGTAGCGGCTGAAGATGACCCGGCCGTGCGGCGTGAGCGTGAGCTCGCCGACCTGCATGACGTTGTCGTGGGTGACCTCGATGGTCGTGTTGCCGACCTGCGGCGGCGTGGCGCGGTCGTCGTCGGTCGGGTGCCGGTGGCCGCTGCTCAGGGCGGAGGCGGCGGCGAGCAGCATGACGAGCACGCCGCCGACGTAGGTGATGCCGTAGGCGACCGTCGGTTCCGCGGAGCCGTCGAGGCGCAGGACGGCCGCCGCGAGCGCGGGCGTGTTGGTGGTGGCGCCGGCGTAGAGCCCGGCGACCGTGCCGGTGCTCAGGCCGAGGAGGCGGCCGATGCCCCAGGTGAGGACGCCGAGCCCGACCAGGGTGGTGGCGACCAGCGTCACCGGGCGCAGACCGGTGCGCAGCGAGGCGAAGAACGAGGGCCCGGCGGTGACGCCGACGGCGTAGGCGAAGACCGCGAGGCCGAAGGTGCCGAGCACCTCGGGCAGCGCGAGCCGTTCGTCGTAGGCGGACAGCGCCAGGGCCGTGAAGAGGACCGCCGCCGGCCCGAGCGAGACCTTCCGCAGCCGCACGGCGCCCAGCGCGGTGCCGACCGCGAGGACGGCGAAGAGGAGCAGGACGGGGCGCTCGAGCAGCAGGTCGGCCACGTGTCCGAAGGCTACTCCTGGGGTGACCGCCGGTCGTGCGTCAGGCGCCCTGCCACACCACGTCGAAGGGTGCGCTGCTGCCCATCCGGGCCTCGATGCCCCGGGTGACGAACGCCTTGGCGGCGACCGCGGCCTCGTAGTTCGTCGCGCCCAGGGCCAGCTCGGCGGCGACGGCCGCGGCGAGCGTGCACCCGGCACCGGCGACCTGGACGCCGTCGCCGAGCTTGGGCGAGCTGAGGACCTCGGTGCGGTCGGCGTCCACGTAGACGTCGACGGCGTCCGGCCCGGGCAGGTGGACCCCGCCCTTGGCCAGCACGGCCGCGCCGGAGCGCTCGTGGATGAGTCGCGCGGCCTCCGTCAGCTGCTCCACCGTCTCGATGGTCTCCATCCCGGACAGCGACATCGTCTCGAAGTGGTTGGGCGTGACGAAGGTGGCCAGCGGCAGCACCAGGGCCTTGAGCGCCTCGTCCGTGTCGAGGGCCGCCCCCGGCTCCTGGCCCTTGCAGATGAGCACGGGGTCGAGCACGACGTGGCCGAAGCGGCGCTCGCGCAGGACGCCGGCGACCGTCTCGATCGTGGCCGGGGTGCCCAGCATGCCGATCTTGACGACGTCGAGCTGCTCGGGGGGGTAGGTCGTGGTGATGACCTCGAGCTGGTCGGCGATGACCTGGGGGTCCACCGGCACGAAGCGGTGGGCCCAGTGGTCCTGCGGGTCGAAGGAGACGATGCAGGTCAGCGCCATGCAGCCGAAGACACCGTGCTGCTGGAAGGTCTTGAGGTCGACCTGCGCACCGGCGCCGCCGGTGGCCTCGGACCCGGCGATGGTCAGGACGAGCGGGGGAGTGTGCATCCGCCCAGTGTCGCAGTCGCCCCCCGGGTGCCCTCGGGCGTCCTCAGTCGACCCGGCTGGGCGTGACCAGCTGGCCGTCGTAGCGCACGACCTGGCCGGGCCGGATCTGGACGCCGCGCCGCAGAACGGTCTCGCCGTCGACGGTCACCTCGCCGTTCTCGATCACCATCCGCGCCATCGACCCGTCCTGGACGAGCGAGGCGAGCTTGAGCAGCTGCCCGAGACGGATCGACTCGTCACGGATCGGCACGGGCTGGGGGTCGGGGCTCAGGACAGGTCCTCGGCGGCGAGGCTGGGCTCGAGCAGGCTCTGGTGCTCCGGGTGCTCCTGGATGAACTCGGCGACGAACGGGCAGGTCGCGCGCACGCGCAGCTTCTCGGCGCGGATCTCGCGCAGCGCCTCCTCCACCAGCGCGGCCCCGACGCCCTTCTTCCGGTGCGCGGGCTCGACGACGGTGTGCTGGATGTCGACGGTGCTGCCGACAATCTCGTAGGACAGGTAGCCGACCACCTCCTCACCGCTCATCGCCTCGAAGCGGGACTGCGCGGGTCGGTGCACGACAGCGACGTTGGTCATGGCGCCACCCTAGCGGCCACCCCTGACGGCGCACCCGCTCCCAGGTCCGCCCGGCTCAGAGCCACGCCACCCGGTCCGCGAGCACGGCATACCCGACGAAGGCCACGACGTCGAGCAGCGTGTGCGCCACCACCAGCGGCATCACCCGACGCGTCCGCGTGTAGACCCAGCCGAGCAGCAGCCCCATCGCGACGTTGCCGACGAACCCCCCGAACCCCTGGTAGAGGTGGTAGCTGCCGCGCAGCAGCGCCGACGTGACGACGATCGTCAGGGTCGACCAGCCCGCCTGGCCCCAGCGGGTGAAGAGGTAGCCGACCATGACCGCCTCCTCGAGGACGGCGTTCTGCACCGCGGCGAGCACGAGGACCGGCACCGCCCACCAGACGGCCTCGAGGTTCGCGGGGGCGACGGTCGTGTTGAGCCCCAGGCCGCGCGCCGCCAGGTAGAGCCCGAGCCCGGGGATCCCGACCAGGGCCGCGAGGCCGAGGCCGAGCAGCGCGTCCGGCACCGGGCGTCGCAGGTCCAGGCCCATCCCCCGCCAGGCGTCCCACCGGCCGGTGCGCTCGCGGCCGAGCAGGTGCAGCGCGAGGAGCACCGGGACGAGGGCGAGCACGATGCCGGTGAGCTGGTAGGCCAGGTCGAGCCACGGCCGGTCGGGCGCGGCGCTGGTGTTCATGCTCGTGGTCTGCGCCGACAGCGGGGTCTCCGCGGTGACCTTGCGGACGATGGACAGCAGCGACCACACGGCCGACGCCCCGAGGCTGACGCCGAGCACCAGGACGGTCTCGGTGACCAGGGTGCGGCGCCCGAGCCGGGTGGGCGCGAGGGCGGACACCCAGGAGGTATGCACGCGCCTACCGTAGTCAGTGGGGTCCGTCGCCGGACCGGTCAGCCGTCGTCGCCGTCGTCGTCGTCGCCGTCGTCGCCGCCGTCGCACTCCCACTCGTCGTCGTCCCACTCGCAGCTGTCGCCGGGGGCGACGGGGGCGGGCTGGACCGGCTGGGGGGCCACGGGCTCCGCGGCAAGCCGCTCGGCCTCCAGCCGCTCGGCCTCCAGCCGCTCGGCCTCCGCCTGGGACTCGGCCTCCTCGGCGGCGACGCGCTCGGCGCGCAGGTCCCCGGCGCGACCGGAGAGCTCGCGGGCCGAGAGGCCGAGCGCCTCGAAGAAGCGGTCGACCAGGACGACGTCACCACCGACCCCGGCGCCGCGGGACGGAAGGGCGGCAGTGCTCGGGCCTGAGCTCCGCTCGTTCGCGTCACCTGCTGCGCCGGGGTCGGCGGTGCCGGTCTGGGGGCCCGCGGGGACCAGGTCCACCGTGGGCGGGGCCGTCCCACCCTCGACCAGGGACTGCGCCTCGGCCGGGGTGATGGTTCCGGTGATGACGACGCCGTCCGTGTCGGCGCGCGCCACCGACGTCGCGTCGTACCACAGCCACCCGCCCAGCAGGCCGACGAGGACCAGTGCGAGGGCGGACGCGAGCATCTTCATGGCACCCAGGGTGCACCAGCAGGAGGAGACGTGCGTGAGAGGTTCATGAGAGGTCTCTCATCCGGCGCCCCGCCCACTCGAGCACGACCTCCCGCCAGCGCGGCCGGAAAGCGTAGACGCAGACCAGCCGCGCCACCGTCGCCAGCTCGGCCGTGCGCAGGGCGTCGTCGTCCGCCCCGCCAGCAGCGGCGACCCGGTGCGCGACGGCGGCGACCGTCGCGGCGGGCTGCTCGCCCCACAGTCCCTGCGCACGCCGCAGGTCGGCGTGCACGGCCAGGTTCGCCGGGTCGAGCACCGGGTCGGCCAGGCAGAGGGTGTCGAGGTCGAGCACGCCGAGCCGCCGGCCGTCCCACAGCAGCTGCTTGTCGTGCAGGTCGCGGTGGGTGACCACGAGCCGCCCCTGGCGCCGGGCCGAGACCTGCTGGGCGACGTCCCTCGCCGTGCCGGTCCACGTCGTCGGGAGGAGCCCCGCCGCGGCGGCCCTGCCTGCCCAGTCGCGCAGCACCGTCGCCTCGTCCTCCCAGGTATGCCGTGGCAGGGCCGGCAGGGGGTCCGTCGGCTGCTCCTGCAACCGGGTCCAGGCGGTGGCCCAGCCGTCCCAGAGGTCGTCCCACGACCCGTCGTCGGACAGCTCGTGCGCGGGGCGTCCCGGGAGGGAGGAGAGCGTGACGGTGTCTTCCGTAACCTCAGACACCCGTGGGGCGGCCAGCCCCTCCGCCCCCGCGACCCGAGCACCCACCCCGGCCGCCCGCGCCGCCCCGGCCGCGCGGCCGGGGCGCACCACCTTGACGTAGCTCTCGCCGCACCGCAGCACCGCCCGTCGTCCGGCCCGGTGCACGACCAGGTCGGCGTCCGGCCTGGCGGCGAGACCCTGGAGCGCCGGCAGCCGCGGGTCGACGCCGTAGGGCAGCAGGGTCACCCGACCGTCGGCCCCCGTCGTCCCCGCCCGCAGCCGACCCAGCGCGTCCCGGCCCTCGACCGTGCGGACCGTCCCGTCACCGCCCCGGCCCGGCCAGGCGCGGTCGACGGTGATGTCGTCCGCGCCGAGGGGGGCGGCGGCCACGGTGCTCATGCGGGGTGCCCCAGCTGCTCCGCCGGTCGTCCCCAGGCGTCGTCGACCGACAGCGCGGTGCTCGCCAGCAGGGCGCGCCGCACCGTCTCACCGTGCCAGCCCGGGACCTGAGCACGCCACGGCTCGGCGACGCGGGCCAGGAGGCAGGCGGCGACCCAGGCGCCGGGCACGGGCGGGACGCGTCGCGCGGTCCGCGCGTAGCCGTCCGCCACCCGCGCACCACCTCCCCGGCCGCCGACCAGGTCAGCCGCGACGAGGCCCGCGAGGTCCAGCACGGCCGGCGCGACGGCCGCGCGGTCGAGGTCGGTGAGGACGACGGTGCCGTCCTCCCGGACCAGGCACTGGTCGCGCGAGAGGTCGCCGTGGCAGACGACGAGCCGCCCGCCGACGGCGCGGCCGCCCGGGGCCTCCTCCGGCAGCTGGTCCAGCACCCGCCGTGCACCGGTGGCAGCCCCCGGGGCGACGGCCTCGAGGAGGGCGACCGAGCGCTCGGCCGCGGCGCGCAGGTCGGCCCAGCCACGCTCCCCCAGACCGCGCACGGCACCGGCGTCGACAGCGTGCAGCCGGCCGACCGCGCGACCGAGGTCGGTCAGCGTGCCCGGGTCGGTGACGCCGCTCGCGTCCTCTCCGTGCACCCACGGCCACCAGGAGGTCCGGCGGGCGCACGGCATACCCGGTCGGGGGGCCACGGGGGTGACGACCGGGGCGCCGGCGGCGGCGGCGTCCCGGGCCACGCGGCGCAGGCGGGAGCGGTGGTCGTGCCCGGTGACGCGGACGACGAGCTCGCCCTGGCGCAGGACGACCCGGCGCAGCGGGTTGTGGCGCAGCACGGTGGTGCCGGCCGGGAGGGCGCCGTCGCCGGTCCCGAGCCGGGCGAGCTCGGTCGCGAGGCGCGGGTCGGTGGCCACCGGGCCCCACTGGACGAGCGTCTCGCGGCCGGTGATCTCCACCTCGCCGAGCGCGTCCGCGAGACCGACCTCGTCCGCGCGGTCGCGGGCCTTGCCGGCCTTGGCGCGCGCGTCGCCGGACAGCGTGCGGACCCAGCCCCACGGCGCCCCGTGCTCGTCGACGAGGGAGGCGACCGTCGAGACGCCGATCTTGGGGCGCAGGTGGGTGGCGCGGACCGGGCGGCCCACGGCGTCCGCGAGGCGGTCGGGGTGGAGGAGGAGCGAGAGCCCCGGGTCGCCGAGGCTCACGACGCGCCCACGACGTGGGTGGGGGAGGGCGTGGTGCTGGGGCTGTCCCCGTCGAGCAGCCCGTCCAGCGGCGCGAGCGCGGCCGGACCGTCCCAGGTCACCCGCCCGGCGTCGACGACGACCACGCGGTCGGCGGTGCGGGCGGTGCGCGGGTCGTGGGTGACGATCAGGCAGGTGCGTCCGCGGGCGAGGTCGGTGATGGCGCCGGTGACGAGCGCGACGTTGTCGGGGTCGAGCCCGGTCGTCGGCTCGTCGAGGACCAGGACGGGCGCGTCGCGGAGGAAGGCCCGGGCCAGCGAGATGCGCTGCCGCTGACCGCCGCTGAGGGTGGCGCCGCGCTCGGCGACCAGGGTGCGCAGGCCGTCGGGCAGGACGTCGGTGAACTCCTCGACCCGGGCGAGGCGGGCGGCCTCGCGCACCTCCTCGTCGGTGGCGTCGGGGCGGCCCTGCCGGATGTTCTCCTCCACGGTGCCGGCGAAGACGACCGCGTCCTGCTGCACCAGCGCCACCTGCGACCGCAGCTCGGCGAGGTCGGCGCGGCGCACGTCGGTGCCGTCGAGCCGGACGGTGCCGCTGTCGGGGTCGACCAGCCGCAGCAGGAGCGAGACGATCGTGGACTTGCCCGAGCCGGAGGGTCCGACGACCGCGACGGTCTCGCCCGGGTCGACGCGCAGGTCCAGCCCGCGGAGCACCGGCTGGCCGGGCTCGTGGGCGAGGTGGACGCCGTCGAGCTCGACGACGCCGCGCGCCCGGCCCAGCGGCACGGGGTCGGGCGGCGAGACGATGTCGGGCTCGACGTCGAGCAGGTCGGCGACGCGCTCGCCGGAGGCGCTGGCGCGGGCGATGCGGCCGGTGTACTTGGCGAGGTCGCGCAGCGGCTTCATCGCGGTCTTGAGGTAGGTGAGGACGATGACGAGGTCGCCGGGGGTCATCGCGCCCTGCATCACCCGCAGGCCGCCGATGAAGAGGACGGCGGCGGTGGCGACCCCGACGAGCACGTCGGTGCGGCGCTCGAGCGCGGCGGCGAGGCGGCGGGCCCGGACCCCGTCCTTGAGCGACCTCGCGTTGGAGCCGCGGAAGTGCTCGGCGCGGTCGGCCTCCATCCCGTAGGCCTGCACGTGCGTCATCCCGGTGAGCGTCTCCTGCGCGATGCTGGCCAGGTCGCCCTCGCTGCGGCGCGTCCTGCGCGAGGCCGTGGTGATCCTGCCGGTGCTGCTGCGGGAGAAGAGGAGGAAGGCGGCGACCGCGGCCAGCACGACGCCGGCGATGACGGGGTCCAGCCAGGTCATCACGCCGAGCATCGCCAGGAGCGTGACCACGTTGGCGACGAGCGGCATGCCGGCGGTGACGCCCACCTCCTGCAGCCGGCCGACGTCGGAGACGAGGCGCTGGACGAGGTCCCCGGAGCGGGTCGTGCCGTGATAGCTGCGCGGGAGCGACTGCACGTGGTCGAAGACCCGGGCGCGCAGCTCGGTGGCGATGCGGGAGCCGCCGAGCGCGAGGGCGACGGTCGCGCCGAAGTTGCAGACGGCCCGCAGCCCGACGATCGAGACGGTGGCCAGCGCGCAGGCCAGCAGGATCTGGACGCTGGCGGTGGGGCCGGGGGTGCCGAGGTCGGCGCCCAGGCTGCGGGTGACCGCGTCGACGACGAGCTTGGTGGGCCATGGCTCGAGCACGCGGAAGGCGACCTCGAGCAGCAGCAGCCCGCCGCCGCCGGCGAGGAGCAGCCGCTGCCCGGGCAGGTGCGGGCCGAGCAGCCCCAGGGTGCGCCGCAGCGCGGACCGCCGGATGCGCGGGATGCTGTCGGCCACGGGGCGTCCTCTCGGGTGGGTGGGTGGGTGGGTGGGTGGTGGTGGTGGGGCGGTGGCGTGATCGGCTCGGGGCTCGGGGACTCGGTATGGGGTGGGGCCGGGTCAGGCGGGTGCCGTCACCGGGGCGCGGTCGCGGGCGCGGTCCAGGGGCGCGAGCGTGGCGTCGAGGACCGCGGCCCAGGTGTGGTGCGCCTCCATCCGCTCGCGGGCGGCCCGTCCGAGCCGCCGGGCCCGCTCCGGGTCGGCGGCCAGGGCGTCGATGGCGCGGGCGAGCGCGACCGGGTTCGACGGCGGGACGAGCACCCCGGTCCGGCCGTCCTCGACGACCTGGGGCAGCTGGCCGATGCGGGAGGCGACGACGGGCAGGGCCGCGGCACCGTACTCGTAGACCTTGAGGGGCGAGAAGTAGTGGTCCTGGCTGGCGGGGTAGGGGGCGACGGCGATCGACGCACCCTGCAGTGCGGCGGGGATGTCCTGCGGCGCAACGGCTCCGACCATCTCGACGTCGAGGCCGTGGCGGGCGGCCTGCTGCTCGACGTCGGTGCGCACCGGGCCGTCGCCGACCAGCCGCAGCCGCCACGGCACCTGCGCCAGGGCGGCTGCCTCGACGAGGTCCTCGACGCCGTGCCAGGGCTTGAGGGTGCCGACGAAGACGACGACCGGAGGACCGTCCAGGTCCGGCTCGACGGGCCGGACACGGTCGGTGTTGACCCCGTTGGGCACGACGACGACGGTCGGGCAGCCGTGCGGCACACCGGCCTCGGCCGCCGCGGCCCGCACCCAGCCGGCGACCGGCTCAGAGACGCAGGCGACGACGTCGGCCGCGCGGAGCTGGTCGGCGAGCGCGGCCCGGGCGGCGTCCTCGTCGACGAGCACCCGGTGCGTGCGCTGCTCGTCGACGAGGGGGGCGTTGACCTCCAGGACGGTGTCGCACGCCAGTCGCGACCGGACGTGCTGGAGCACGCCCGAGAAGAGGGAGTAGCGCTCGTGGACGACGTCAGGCCCGCTCGCCAGCACCAGGGTGGCGAGCTCGGCGGCGGCCTGCTGCTGGGCCACCTCGCGGACGGCCGGGTCCATGCCCCGCCCGCCGACCGTCACGACGTGGACGGGGACGTCGGCCAGGTCGGGCGGGACGTCGTCACCGTGGCGCACGGCGAAGATCTCGACGTCGGCGCCGCGGGCCCGCCAGGCCCGGACCACCTCCTGGATGTGCACGCTGGCGCCCTTGGTCCCGAAGACCGGGATGCCGGGGTCGGCGCAGACGTACGCCACGCGGGTCGCTCCCCCGGTCATCGCACGGCCTCCAGCTCCGGTGACCGGTCGACCACCGGCGCGCCCTCCAGCTCGGCCAGCCGCCGGCTCTGCACCGCGGCGTCGAAGTCGCGCTCGACCGCGGCCCGGGCCGCCCGCGCCACCTCGACCCGCGGCCACGCCGGGTCGGCCACCTCGCGCAGCGCGTCCGCGAGCCGCTCGGCCAGGTCGGTCGGGTCCTGGGACAGCAGGATCCCGGTGCCCGGGTGGACCGCCTCCGGGATGCCGGTCACGTCCGTCGCGATGCACGGCACCCCGCTGGCCATCGCCTCCAGGAGCACGGTCGGCAGGCCGTCGGCGTTGCCGTCGGCCCCGACCACGCACGGCGCGACCAGCACGTCCGCCCACGCCAGCTCCTCGATGAGCTCGGCCTGGCTGCGCGGGCCGAGCAGCTCGACCGACCCGGACAGCCCCAACCGGGACACCTGCTCCGCCAGGGGGTCGGCCAGGTCGCCGTCGCCCACGATCCGGGCGTGCAGCGCCATACCCTGCTCGTGCAGCAGACCCGCGGCCCGGACGAGGTGCGCGAAACCCTTCTTCTCGACCAGGCGCCCGACGGCGAGCACCCGCAGCGGCGTGCGCGGCGCGGCCGGGGCGCGGTAGGGGAAGCGGTCCAGCTCGAGGCCGTTGCGGACGAGGCGCACGGAGCCGTCGAGGCCGGGGTCGACCTCGGAGAGGAGGAAGCGGCGGTTGAAGTCGCTGATGGCGACGACGTGCTGCGCGCGCCCGAGGACCTCGCGCAGGAGCACGGGGTCGACGTCCTCGTGGAAGAGGTCCTTGGCGTGGGTCGTCACCGTGTAGGGGATGCCGGTGAGGGCCGAGGCGACGGCGGCGCAGCGGGCGGCGAGGTTGGCGAAGTGGACGTGCACGTGGGTGATGCCGTCCCGCCGCAGCCGCAGCGCGAGGTCGACGGCCTGGGCGACGTCACCGGGGTCGAGGCGCGCGAGGACCGGCATCAGCGCACCGAGGCGGGCGCCGAAGCCGGGCAGCTCCCGCTCGGCCCGGGCGAACAGCTCCCACTCGGTGGTGAGCCGGTGGTGGCGGGGCAGGTGGGTGACGGGGGCGCGGACCTGCGCGAGCTGGGGGTGGAAGCGCGCGTCGGTGGTCGGGCGCAGCGCGTAGACCGCGAGGTCCTCCCCCGCCGCCTCGCGCGCCAGGATCTCGGTCACCACGAAGGTCTCGGAGAAGCGCGGGTAGACCTTGACGACGTAGGCGACCCGGCGCCCGTCGGTCGGCGTGGCGGTGCTCGGGTCGGTCGGGGTCTGGGGCTCAGCCGGCATGGGCCAGCACCTCCTGGGGGGAGCGGTCGCGGGTCGGGTGCAGGGGGCGGACCTCGGGATGCGGTGCCGCCTCGATCAGGTGCGCCGCGGCCCGGGCCACCGAGCTCAGCCCGGCGAGGTCCAGGTGGGCGCGGTCGGTGCGGCGGCCGACGTGGGTCGTGAGCCACTCGCCGATGCGGGCCGACGAGAGGTCGGCGTGGCGCAGGACGTCGGCCGCGCCCTGCTCGGCCAGGCCCTCGGCGCGGATGACCTGCTCGGTGCGCGGCCACTCGCGCGGGACGAGGAGGGCCGGGACGGAGGTGGCGATCGTCTCGGTCGCGGTGTTGTAGCCGGCCATCGAGATCGAGGCGGCCGCGGAACGGATGAGGCCGGCGGCGTCCGGGACGGAGCGGACGACGCGGGTGCGCGGGGTGGCGGCGCGCTCGACGGCCCGGTGGTCGGCGTCGCTCATCTGCGGGCCGGTGACGACGACGTGGCCGTGGCCCGCGGGCACCTGCGCGCGCGCGGCGGCGAGGCAGAGCGCCATACCGTCGCTGCCGCCGCCGGCGGTGGTGAGGACGTAGGGGCGGTCGGGGTCGAGGCCGGCGGGCTCCTCGACGCGCCCGTGCGCGAGGTAGCCCTGGAAGCGGACCATGTCGTGGAGGGCGGCCGGGAGCTCGCCGGTGGCGCGGAGGTCGTGGACGCGCGGGTCGCCGTAGACCCAGATCTCGTCGAAGAGCTCGCGGACCACGGAGACGGGGGCGCGCGACCACTCGCGGGCGACGGCGTGCGGCGCGTCGAGGACGTCGCGCAGGCCGAGGACGACGCGGGCGGCGGGACGGGTGGCGCGGAGGTCGGCGAGCGCCGGGGCCAGCTCGCCGTCGACGCCCAGCGCGTGCCGGTCGACGACGACGAGGTCGGGGGCGAACGCGCCGAGGGTGGCGCGGACGATCTCGCTGCGCAGGGCGGTGACGGCGCTCAGCCCGATGTCGAGGCGGCCGGCGCCGTAGGCCGTGCCCGTCTTGGTGACGGCGGGGAGGGTGACGACGTCGAAGCCGCGGGGGACGGAGGCGGTGTGGGCGCCGCCGACGCCGTTGACGAGGAGGCCGGTGACGTCCTGGCCGGTGACGACGGGGAGCCGCTGGGCGAGGGAGTGGGCGAGGACGCGGTTGCGCCGGAAGTGCCCGAGGCCCTGGGAGTCGTGCGAGTAGAAGACCACCCGCAGCGACTCCTGCACCGGTGTGCGTGCCATGTCCGTCCTCCTCGTCCGTCACCGGGTGGCGACGTGAACTGCGAGTGAACATGACGGGGATGAGCCGGTGATGATGGCGGGATGAGATGGCTCTCATCTGCGGCTTTCCCGACCGGACGCGTGGTGGCGTCAGGCCTCGAAGCGGTAGCCGATGCCCCGGACGGTGGAGATCCGCTCCGCGCCCAGCTTGGCGCGCAGGTAGCGGACGTAGACGTCCACGACGTTGGAGCTGCCGGTCACCTCGTAGCCCCAGACGCGGTCGAGCAGCTGGTCGCGGCTGAGCACCTGCCCGGCGTGCCCCATCAGCTCGCGCGCCAGCATGAACTCGCGCGCGGACAGGTCGACCGGCGTGCCGTCGACCGTCGCGCTGTGGGCGGCGAGGTCGAGGGTGACGCCCCCGGCGGTGACGCTGGTGAGCTCGTGGGCGGGGGAGGCGGTCGAGCGCTGGCGCAGCCGCGCGCGGACCCGGGCGAGCAGCTCCTCGACGCGGAACGGCTTGGCCAGGTAGTCGTCCGCCCCCTCCTCCAGCCCCGACACCGTGTCCTCGACGGAGTCGCGGGCGGTGCACATGATGATCGGCACCGGGTCCTTCATCGTCCGCAGCATCCGCAGCACGGTGAAGCCGTCCATCCGCGGGAGCCCGACGTCGAGCACGACGAGGTCGACGTCGCCGTCGGTGACGGCCGCGAGCGCGGCCAGCCCGTCGCCGACCACGGTCGTGCGGTACCCCTCGGAGCGCAGACCCCGCTGGATGACCCGCGCGATCCCCTCCTCGTCCTCCGCGATCAGGATGTGGGGCATGCGCGCAAGGCTATCCGTCCGCCCCGGACGGACGCGGGGGGTGGCGGTCCCGAGCCCGACCGGACGCGCCGTGCCGGGTCACGCCTTGCGCGCCCGGACCCGCTCGAGCATCCCGAGGGTGCGGCGCTCGGTCTCCTCGACCGTGACCCCGAACCCCTCGAGGGTATGCAGTGGCCGGCGGGTGAAGTGCTCGTTCTGCAGGGGCACCGTCCCCAGCTCGACGACGTGCTGCAGGGCGCGGACCGGCCAGACGGTCGACCCGACGTGGTCGACGAGCAGCAGCTGACCGTCGGGGCGCAGGACGCGGAGCGCCTCGCGCAGGGTGGCCTCGACGTCCGGCACGCAGCAGAGGGCGAGCGTGCTGACCACCGTGTCGAACGACTCGTCCTCGAACGGCAGCTCGTCGGCGTCGGCCGTGATGAGCCGGACCTCGCGCCCGAGGTCGGCAGCCCGCTGCCCCGCGACCTCGACCATCGCCGGGCTCCAGTCCAGACCGGTGAGCCGGACGTCGGGGCCGTAGTAGGGCAGGTTCGCGCCCGTCCCGATCGCGACCTCGAGGGTGTCGCCGTGGGCGAGCCGCCCCAGCCACTCCCGGTGCGCTGCCAGCCCGCGCCGCTCGAGCCACGCGGTGTGGCGGTCGTAGCTGGGGGCCACCGAGTTCCAGTGCTCGACCAGCCGGGCGCGCGAGGGGCTCATGCGCCTCAGCGTAGGGGGCGCGCCGGGTGACCAGCTGTGCGGTCCAGGCCCGGCCTGGCCGATTCCACACGCGCGTCCAAAGGGGCTATGGTCGCCCGATGCGTCCGCAGCTCCTCATGCACGTGGGCGGCGTCTGTCTCGTCGCCTGCATCCTCGGTTTCGCCCTCAGCGCCACCCTCCTCGCCACCTCCGAGCCCACCCTCTGGGACCCGTTCCTCACCGCCGCGGCCTACATGCTGGGCGTGGTCGGCGCGGGGCTCCTGACGATCGGTATGGCGTTCCGCGGCATCGACGTGCCCGCGCCGGTCCGCCAGGACTGACCGGGCCGCCCCACCTCACCCGGGCAGGAACAGCCAGAAGGTCGACCCCTCCCCCTCGACGGAGTCGACGCCCACCGCACCCCCGTGGCTCTGGGCGATGACCCGCACGATCGGCAGCCCCAGGCCCGACCCCTCGACCTGACCGGCGTTGTCGGCGCGCACGAACCGGTCGAAGACCCGGTCCAGCTGGTCGGCCGGGATGCCGATGCCCTCGTCGCGCACGCTGAGCGCCAGGTAGCGCGGGGCCGCACGCGCCCCCGCGGCCACCGCGCGCCGCCCCGGCTCGCTGTCGGGGTCGGCCCAGGCGGTGCTCACCTCGACCGCGCTGCCGGGCTCGCTGAACCGCACCGCGTTGGCGGCGAGCTGGGCCAGCGCCTGCAGGACGCGCTGGCGGTCCAGCTCGGCCACGCCCTCGGCCTCGGGCCGCAGCCGCCACGCGCGGTCGCCCAGCACCGTGACGCGGTCCATCGCCTCCATCGCCAGCTCGACGACGTCGGTCGGGGCCGGGCGCAGGAAGTCCGGACGCTGCGAGCGCGCCAGCATGAGCAGGTCGTCGACGAGCCGCTGCATCCGGTCCACCTCGTCGAGGATGAGCGTGCGGGTCGACTCGACGTCCTCCGGGTCGTCGGCGCGCACCAGCTCGGCGTTGCCGCGGACGATGGTCAGGGGCGTGCGCAGCTCGTGCGCGGCGTCGTCGAGGAACTGGCGCTGCTCGAGCACGCCCGCCTCGATCCGGTCCAGCATGCTGTTGAAGCGCACCGCGAGCTCGGCCACGTCGGTGTCCGCGCCCTCCACGTCGACCCGGCGGGACAGCTCGTCGCTGCTGATCGCCGCCGTGGCGGCCCGCAGCTCGGTCAGCGGACGCAGCAGCCGCCCGAGGAGCACGTGGGACAACGACGCGACGGCGAGCAGCACCAGCAGGGACAGCACCACATACGTCAGCGCCCGGTTGCTGATCGCCGTCCGCTGGCTGCCGACGTCGATGGCGACGACGAACTGGGCCTCGCGGGTCTCCCCCGGCAGCCGGACGTCGGCGACGAGCACGCGCAGCGCGGTGCCCCCGGTCCGGACCTCCGTGGCCCGCGCGCGCCCCTCGGGCACCTCGAGCGCGGCCACCGCCTCGACGAAGTCGGGGCTGGTGACGTCGAACGGCCGGTCGCCTCCGGAGAACAGCACCGGCGTCCCGTCGACGACCGCCATCAGCGCCTCGTCGTCGTTGGCCACGGCCGTGCTGAGGAAGTCGAAGAAGAGGTCGCGCACGTCCCGGTAGGGCTGACCGTCGTTCTCCGGGCCCGACTGCGCGAGCAGCCGCAGCTCGGACACCTCCTGCTCCAGCTCGGCGTCGACCCGCTCGTTCAGCGCCCGGATCTGGAGGCCGAAGCTGATCACGCCCGTCGCCGTCAGCCCCATCGTCAGCACCAGCACGATGAGCAGGAGCAGCCGCTGCCGCACCGACCAGGGGCGCCTGCCGGAGCCCTCCGCGGGGGTCGTCACGCAAGCCCGCCGTGCGCCAGCAGCGCGAACGACACCAGCCAGTGCGTGGCCATGAAGTCGCCCTCGGTGATCTCCCGCAGCACCGCCGCCTCCTGCTCGACGGCCGCCGCGCGCAGGCGCTCCGCACGGACCTCGTCCAGGTGTGGCGTGAGCTCCCGGAGCTGCCACGCGCGGGAGAGGGCGAGGCCAAGGAGGTGGGCGTACTGGCCGTCGGTCGGGTCGAGGACGACCGGCACCTCGAGCAGGTGGCGGTGGGGGTCGTGGTCGCCGGCGAGCCCCAGCCCCGGCAGGAACGCCTCGAGCCACGGCCGGACCCGGTCCTGCGGCAGCACCCGGGTCATCAGCCCGGCCTCCGTCAGCGCGGGCGACAGGAAGTCGGTGCCGCCCGGCTCCCAGCCGGTCGGCGCTCCCCGGTCGTCACCGAACCAGTCCAGCGACCGCCCCCAGCACGCCTCCACGACGTCGTCGCGACCCAGCCGCTCGAACGCGTCGAGCAGCAGCCACAGCGCGAACGCGTCGTTCTGGTGCTTGCCGTGCCGCACCGGGTAGGGCTGGCGCGGCAGCCACCCCAGCACGAGGTCGCCGACGATCTCGGCCAGCGGCCCGGTCGCCGCCGCCCAGCCTGCGACCTCGGCGTCGTCCTCACCGGCCTCGGCCAGCGCGGCGCACAGCTGCGCGGCCCACGCCCAGCCGTACGGTCGCTCGAACCCCGGCCGCTCCCGCAGGTAGTCCACCTCGGCCGCCACGTGCTCCGGCCGCAGCCGCTCCCCCAGCAGCCCCCGCACGGCGCGCGCCTCCTCCTTCCCCAGCGCGTCGCCATACCGGGAGAGGAGGGTGAGGAGCGACCACTGCATGTGCACGCAGGAGTGCCAGTCGAGGGACCCGTGGAAGGCGGGGTGCAGGACCTCCGGCACCAGGTGCGCGTCGTCGGGCCCGGTGACGGTGTGCCCCGGCACCCACGGGTATGCCGTGCCGATCACCTCACGCGCGATCCGGCTCCACGCCTGCGCGTCGGCGGGCGCGGACGGGGGGTCGGGACGGACGTCGGGCGTCATGGCCCCATCCTCCCCGACCGGGCGCGTCGCGTGCTCGCACCGGACGCGCACTGTTGGCCGACCGGACGCGCGCTGTTGGCCCACATTCATCCTTTGGGATGTTTCACAGCCGCGTCGCGGCGGCGACCATAGGCCATGCCCACCACAACACTGCTCGAGGCCGGCATGAACGGCGACGTCCACGCCTGGGTCGAAGGCCTGGCCCTCCTCGACGGCACGACCCTCAGCCACGAGGAGCGGCAGCGTCTGCGCACCGTCGGCGGACCGCCCCCGCTGGCGCTCGAGCAGGTGCTCTGGCGTCTCAGCTCCCCGTCGCGCCCACCAGGTCACCTGGCACGGCTGCGGCGGCTCGGCGACGACTACGTGCGGGGGGTAGACGGCGACGAAGGTGCGCTGCGCTGGCTCGAGGCGGCGCTGGGCCACCGTTCCGGCTCGCTCAGCCGCTGCGACCTGCTCGGCCCCGAGGGTCTGCCGCTGGGGCTCCCGGCGTTCGACGAGGGGGTGGAGGAGGGCCGGCTCGACGAGGACTGGCTCGACGAGGTCGACGTCGCCAGCCTCGCCGAGGTGTGCCGCTTCCCCGCCGAGCCCGAGCCCGTCTGGGCCCAGCTGAGGGCCGCCGGGACGGCCCCGGTCCACGGCTGACCCGCCACGCCGCGCGTCCGGTCGGGCGACGTCACTACACTCCGGACCCATGGCCAGGGACGAGGACCACTACTACATCGCGCTCGGTGACGGACGCTACGAGCCGACGCTGCACGCCCAGGGTGCGTGGTCCGAGCAGGAGCAGCACATGGCGGTGGTCACCGGGCTCATGGTGCACGGCCTCGAGCGCCACGACCCGCGGCCCGAGCTGCAGTGGGCGCGGATGAGCTTCGACATCCTGGGCATGATCCACTTCTCCGAGACCACGATCCGGACCCGGACGGTGCGGCCCGGCAAGACCATCGAGCTGGTCGAGGCGGTCGCGAGCGCGGGCGGGCGTGACGTCGTCCGGGCCAGCGCCTGGCGGCTCGTGCGGACCGACACCAGCGTCGTCGCCCGGGCCGAGGCGCCGCTGCTGCCGGACCCGCAGTCCGTCCCCCCGTGGACCGGCATGGACCACTGGGACGGGCACTTCCTGCGGACCCTCGAGTTCCGGGCGGTCGAGGGACTTCGGCCCGGCCGCGGGAAGGTCTGGGTGCACACCGAGCACCAGCTGGTCGCCGGCGAGGACACCACCCACCTCGCCCGCTGGTGCGGGATGCTCGACGTGGCCAACGGGATCGTCCACCGGCAGAGCCCGACCGAGTGGCTCTTCCCCAACGTCGACCTCACCCTGCACCTGCACCGCCAGCCCGAGGGCGGCTGGGTCGGCCTCGACACCCAGGTGTCGTGGGGACCGAGCGGCATCGGCCAGTCGTCGTCCGCCGTGCACGACGTGCGCGGGCCGGTCGGGACGGTCGAGCAGTCGCTCACGGTGCGTCCCCGAGGCTGACGGACCGACCGATCCCCACCCCTCCGGTGGACGCCCCCTGGCCGGCTCACGCGCCTCACCCCATAGTGTGATGTAGATCACATGAGATTCCTGCAACGTTCTGCCCGGCCCAGACGTCTACAGAGTGCTGGGACGGGACACCCGGCACACGCGTCGCGGAGGGCCTTTTCGGGGGGGGGGGGGGGGGGGAAAGAGGGGGGGGGGGGCGCGGGGGGGGGGGACCGCCCCCCCACCTCCTGCCACAAGGCTCGGCCTAGACTCGTCGGACCGACAGGAGAAGACGATGACCCCCACGAGGCATGCCGTTCTCGTTGCCGCGCTCGTGCTGCCGCTCGGCGCCTGCGGCAACGTCGAGCGCCCCGCAGACGCGACAGCGACCACCCCCGCCGCCACCTCCCCCGCGACGTCCGACCCCGCCGCCACCACCGAGCCAGCCCCCCCGGAGGACGACATGCAGACCAGCCGACCCGGAGCGATCCCCGTCCCCGGAGGCGACTCCGCACTGCCCACCGGCCCCGTGCCTGCGTCGGTCGTGCAGCGTCCTGAGGTCCAGGCCGCCATCGCGGACCTGGCGCAGCGCCGCAGCGTGGAGGTCGAGGACGTCACGGTCGCCGGCTGGGCCGAGGTGACGTGGAGCGACGGCAGCCTCGGCTGCCCGCAGCCCGGCATGATGTACACCCAGGCCCTCGTCCCCGGCGAGCAGCTCGTCCTCGGCATCGACGACGAGCTCTTCAGCTACCACGCCGCAACGGGCAAGCCGTTCAGCTACTGCGCGAGCCCGATGCCGCCGTCACAGAGTGGGCCCGCGACCAGCTGACGGCCGCCCGACGCCCGCCCACCGCGTCCGCAGTACCCCACCCTTTTGGACCATTGTGCGCCACGCCCCACCGACCTAGAGTCAGACCGGCCCCGTCTCACCCCCCTGAGGCGGGGCTGCCAACGTCCGTGGAGGGGCGGGCGAAGTGCTTCGCGGCCCGTCACGTCGAGGACTCGGGTGCCTCCGCAAAGATGCCGTCGACGGACGCCCGGGTGCGATGAGAAGGACGGTCCAGGTAGCGGGTGAGCACGTGGAGCAGGGCCGCCGGGATCAGGCTGAAGCCCGTGACGAAGATGGCGACCCCGATCTCCGTGTAGAAGGGCATTTCGTCGTCACTCAAGGTGAAACCGGCCAGGAGAGCTCCGCTGAGCAGCGCATACGCCAGGGCGGCGAGGTAGAGGATGCGGCTGATCTTCGCCCACGGTCGTCGGACGCCGAGCAGGAGCACCGACCGGACGTACGCCTCCCGCGACCGCCGCGCCGGTCGCTGCTCAGCCGTCGCTCTCGTCTGCGCTGCCACGGAGTCGTAGATCTCGTCGAGGTCGTGCCGCGCTCGGTCCAGCAACGGTTCACGGTCCTGGTCCGGGACCTTCAGTGTGTCGTAGGCCACCACCCAGTCGGAGATAAAGGCCACCTGACGTCGGCCCTGCTCGATGATCTCGTCACGACGGTGCTCCCACCGCCGGCGGGTCCTCCACTCCTTGAGGAGCAGCCCCACCCCCGCGAGAAGGGCCGTGAGCAGCGGGCCGACGACGGCGATGACCACGTCGGGATCGAAACGGTCCATGAGCACACCTCCGTTGGGTGCGGCTGCGCAGCGGCAGTCTCCGCGTAGTCAGCGATCGTCCCACGCAGGCGCGCAGCACGCCATCACCAGGCTGCTCTCCCGTTTTCGGCCGCCCCCGAGACAGGCAGCGGCAGCGGCGCCATCCCCCTGGCGTCCGGCGACAGACGCACGCGGTGCCCGGTGTCGACCGAGGAATCGTCGGCGAGGGCCGCGCAGTCGCCGACCCCCTCGACCGCGACAGTGAGGTGGACAGCGTCCGAGACGATCACGGCTCTCGTGACCGTTCCCGCGAGCGGACCGTCGTCGGCGACCTGGAGCGCGCTCGGGCGCATCGCCACGACGCGCGCCCCACGTGCGCCCGGATGGACACCACCACGCGTCCGGTCCGGAAGGGGGGCGTCGCCCAGAAGGGGTCGCCCGGGGAGGGCCTCCAGCACCCGCTCGGCCGCCGCCCCCTCCAGGAACGTCTCGTAGCCGATGAACTCCGCCACCTCCCGCGAGACCGGCGAGTGCCAGACCTCCGACGTCGTCCCCTCCTGGACAACGCGACCGTCGAGCATCACCGCCATCCGGTCCGCCACCGTGAAGGCCTCGTCGTGATCGTGCGTCACCAGGACCGCCGTCGTCCCCGTCGACACCAGGATCTCCCGCAGGTCCCCCGCCAGGCGGTCCCGCAGCGACCGGTCCAGCGCCGACAGCGGCTCGTCCAGCAGCAGCAGCCCCGGGTCCGCGGCCAGCGACCGCGCCAGCGCCACCCGCTGCTGCTCACCGCCCGACAGCGTCGCAGGCCGCCTCGCCTCGTAACCCGGCAGCCCGACCAACGACAGCAGCTCTCGCACCCGCGCCGCCCGCGCCCCCCGCCCGACCCCCCGCAGGCGCAGCGCGTAGCCGATGTTGTCCCCCACCGAAGCGTGCGCGAACAGCTGCCCGTCCTGGAACATCAGCGCGAACCCGCGTGCGTGCGTCGGCACCCCCGCGAGATCGCGACCCCGCCACGTCACCGACCCGCCGGCCAACGGCTCGAGCCCGGCCACCGCCCGCAGCAGCGTCGACTTCCCGCACCCCGACGGCCCGAGCACCGCCAGCACGGACCCGTCCTCCACCTCCAGCGACACCCCCCGCACCGCCGCCACCGCACCGAACCGCACCGTCACCTCAGCAAGCTCAAGCACGACGAATCTCCTCAGAACGTCCCGACCGACCCGACGCGCAGCCGCTCGACCACGCCCATCACCACCACCGTCAGCACAGCCAGCACGACCGAGGCCGCCAGCGCCATCCCCAGGTGCTCGGCCCCCGGCCGCGAGATCAGCTGGTAGATCACCACCGGCACCGTCGGCCGGTCCGGCCGGGCCAGGAACGACGTCGCCCCGAACTCCCCCAGCGACACCGCGAACGCGAACCCCGTCGCCGCCAGCAGCGGCCGCGCCAGCACCGGCGCCTCGGTCGTCCACGCCGCCCGCCACGGCCCCGCCCCGAGCGCCGCAGCCGCCTCCCGCTG
Organism: Ornithinimicrobium jinqii; assembly: GCF_045032595.1. NCBI lineage: Bacteria > Bacillati > Actinomycetota > Actinomycetes > Micrococcales > Ornithinimicrobiaceae > Ornithinimicrobium > Ornithinimicrobium jinqii. The sequence continues at coordinate 29,367 of NZ_JBJFZS010000029.1, read as the reverse complement.
CCGCGGGTCCACCGACCGCAGCACCGGCGCCAGCGTCCGCACCACCAGCGGCAGCGCCACCATCGCCTGCGCGATCGGCACGAGCACCGGCGAGGTCCGCAGGTCCAGCGGCGGCCGGTCCAGGGTGATGAGGAACCCGAACCCCACGGTCACCGCCGAGATCCCCAGCGGCAGCATGAACGCCCCGTCCACGACCGACACCGCCCGCCGCGACCGCGCACCGCGCGGCCGCCGTGACACCACCAGCGCCACGACCACTCCCAGCACCATCGCCAGGACCGTCGCGTCGACCGCGGTGCGCAGCGAGTTCTCGACCGCCTCGCCCACGCTCACGCGAAGCGCCGGCGTCGCCTCCGGGTCGCCCAGCGCGCGGTAGTTCGCCAGCGTCCACGCCCCGCCCCGCCGCAGCGACCGCACGACCAGCGTCCCCACGGGCAGCAGCACCAGCCCCACCACCACCCCCACGACGACCAGCGCGGGTATGTCGCCGCGCCGGGGCCTCCGCGCCGCCGCCCGGGCCCCCACCCGGGTCAGGGACTGCTCGCGGCCCGCGCGCGTGCGCGCCGCCACCGTCAGCATCGCCACCACGGCCACCAGCTGCAGCACCGAGAGCACCGCCGCGCCCTGCAGGTCCAGGAACTGGGTGGTCAGCAGGTAGATCTCGGTCTCGACCGTCCCGTAGCGCAGCCCGCCCAGCGTCAGCACCACCCCGAACGCCGTGGAGCAGAAGAGGAACACCAGCGTCGCCGCGGACACGACAGCAGGCGCGAGCGCGGGGAGGGTGACGGTGCGCCATACCTGCCAGGGGGTGGCGCCCAGGGTCGCGGCGGACTCCTCGGCCCGCCGGTCCAGCCCCTCCCACATCCCGCCGACGGTGCGCACGACGACCGCCAGGTTGAAGAAGACGAACGCGAGCAGGATCGGCACCCACGTGCCGCCCAGGCCCAGGAAGCCCAGCGGCCCGCCCGAGGAGAGCAGCGACCGGAACATCACCCCCACCACGACGGTCGGCAGCACGAACGGCATCACCACCAGCGCCCGCAGCACGCCGCGCCCTTGGAAGCGCAACCGGTAGAGCGCGAACGCCACCGGCAGCCCCAGCACCAGCGTCAGCACCGTCCCCGCAGCCGAGCTCCACAGCGTGAACCACAGCACCCGCAGCGTCCGCGAGCGCCCGAGCACCTCGGGCACGCCGGAGAGGTCGAGGGCACCGTCGGGCCAGAACCCGCGCGCCAGCATCCCGCCGACCGGGAGCACGAAGAACACCGCGAGGAAGGCCAGCGGGACCAGGGCGAGCGCGCCCAGCGCGAACCCCGGCGAGCGGGTGGGCGTGCGTGTCATCTCGACTTCCTTCGCCGGTGCGAGCCGGAGCAGGTTCGGAGGGTCTGCGGGCGATCCGCACTCTCAGCGCCGAGGCGCTCCCCTGTCGTTACGGGCACGAGCCTACGCCCGGACGGCGAGACGCCTTTGCCGGCCGTGCTGGCGGGGGCGTCGGCAACGCTCGTGGACGCTCGGCCTGGGATGCTCAGCCCGTTGGCGTACGGGTCCCGCAGACGGCAGCGCCTGCGATCCGTCACTGGCCTGCAGCTACGTGGTCGCGTTCGGGTGTCGGGTGTGCACGTCGATGAGGTGGACCCCCCTCAGCTGGTGGTTGCTCGGGGTCGAATCGAGTGGGTGGCGAGTGAGGAAGTCCCACGCGTCCACGACCGAGCTGCGCTGGGTGGCCAGCACATCACGCCACCCGGCCTGGGCCTCGCGAGTGGCGAAGACGATCGTGTACTCCGCCTTCTTGAGGGGGCGAGGGACTGCCTTGTCGCTTCTGCTCATCGGCGCGGGTCGTCAACCGGCTCAGCCGAGTCCAACCACTCCAGCTCGTCATCGGGGGTGTAGCCAGCCGCGACCGCCTCCGCGGTGGCCTCCCACGAGTGCAAAGTGAGAAGCAGCCGATCAAAGCGAGAGACGGAAGCGCAAGCACGTGCGACGTCGACGACTTCGACGGCGAACGCCTCCTGATCCGTGGGGGAAAGCAGTACCAGCCAGGGGAACGGTTGGCGCAGGCGCTCGACAAAGGGGCGATCGTCCGGAGCCAGGGAGGCCGCTACCAGTGCGGCCGCGAGCTCGAGACCCTTGCGGTCATCGTCCAGCTGGCTGGCCTTGGTCAGGACCAACGAGTCGCCGTCGCGCCGCGTGATGAGCACTGGCCCCTGATCGGCAGCCTCGAAGACCTCGCGGCTGTTCCGGGACAGCTCGGAGGACTGCACGGTGCGGGTGATGGTGACCATGCAGCCACGTTCTGAACTTATTCAGAATTTGTCAACTTGGAGAAGCCGATCCACGCGTGCACAGCACCCCGCACGCCTCGCATGACAGCGCTCGAACCCCGCTCGGTCACCACAGCGACCGGACCGTCGGGGCCATCACTCCTATCACGTCGGGGCCACTGCAATGCCTCCCAGGCCCCACTCGAGTGGCCGCAGCGTGGTAGCAGTGGGACGCCCCACCACGACGGGCGGCAGCACGACCGGCAGCACGAGCCAGCGGGACCAGGGCCACCAGGCCGAGCGCGAGCCTCTCCGCACTGTCAGCGCCGAGGCGCTCCCCTGTCGTTACGGGCACGAGCCCACGCGCTCGAGACCCGGGGACGACATCGCTTCGCTACTCCTCAAGTCCGAGGCGAGAGCCGTCGGCGTAGGCGACGAGCAGGTCTTGGCTGTCCGATCCACCCATGTGCTTCGCCAAGGCCGTCCTTGGGATTGTCGCGATGACGATCGCGCCACGCGAGGACCTTCAGCGCCGTCTGGGCAGGAAGTGAGGCAACCTCCAATCGCAGTCCCCCGCCCAGCAGCACGTGGATCGACGTCTGGGCAGCCTCGCCCAGCCCGTTGACATCGAGCTGGTGTCCGTCGTTCAGGAGCACCGTCCTGTCCGTCTCGATGTCTCCATAGGGGACGACGTCGACGTCTGTCCCCAGGACAAGGAACTTGTGCTCGCTGCCCCTGACCCGGTCCAGTCCATGCGTGAAAGCTTCAAAGCCTGGACGGTCCACCGCGATGGCCACGTCGACGTCGAGAGTCGCCCGCCGCGACCGGGCCGCAGTGGGTGCGTGGACGACCAGGTCGCGTGCGGCGGCGCCGATGACGAGCATGCGGACACCGTGTGCTCGAGCGCGTTCGTCGATCTCGCGCAGCACCTCCACAGGCACCCGCAGGTTCGGCACTCCCGAGAGATCAAGAGTCGACACCACGAGCCAGCTCCCGTGCCAGCGCGGTCAGTCGGGGGTCAGCCTCTGACAGCAGGTCGGCACGGATCAACAGGTCCGGCACGACCTGCGACTCAACGCCAAGGAGGTTCTTGCTCCAGAAGGTGCTGCGGATCTCCAGCCAGCCCACAGGATCCGCCCTGAGGCGTCCCTGCACGATCACCTCGTTGCGAACCGGCGAGGAGCAGTAGATCAGCCCGGTCTCGGGTCGGATCGACAGGCCCCGCGCTGCCGCTGCCACCTCCGAGCCGAGGTAGGCGCCGTGCGGGAGCTTCGCTTGGAGGACGTCGTGCGGCCGCTTCCACCGGTCGGACGTGAACCTTTGTGGCGTCGCCAGGGCGTCCCTGTGCACCAGGAACGCCTCCGTCCACCGGTCTCGCAGCGCAGCAGGTCGCCGGACCTCGGCGTCCTCCGAGAGGTAGCCGAGCATTCGCAGTCCCTGCAGGACGCGGTTGGTCGTCCCCAGTGAGCTCTTGGCGGTCGCGGCAAGCTCCCGCTGGGTGCCGGTTCGTCCGCGAACGAGCAGGACAAAGGTGACAGGAAGTCCGGTCCTGCTGAAGGGCGCGGCGATCGGTGGCGCGACGTCCTTCTGCGGTCGGCCTCCCTCTAGACGGATGATCAGCCCTGGGGCCGTCAGGGATGCGTTCCCGCACGCATCGACGAACCCCCAGCCGGCGTCGGTCAGGGCGTGCCGAAGCTTCGATGAGACGTAGTTCGTCACGACCACGCCATCGTCGACGACGGGAAGCATTCCCACCGCTGCGGGCACCAGACCATGCTTGACCACAGCCGGGAAGGTGTGTCCGCCGCCGGACCATCTGACGTCAAGCTTGCCGTCGATCGGGGGCTGGGCCTGCTGGGCCCCGTGCCACGACGCCTGCAGACCTTCGCCGAGCAACGCCTTCACGACCGATGACGTGAGTGCATGTTCCAACTCATTCATCTGTTCAGGATAGTGGAACAAGAGACACAGTGGAACACGGTCAGAGGTGGTCCGTTCACATCGCCCGCACGCTCCACATGACGGCGCTCGAACCCCGCTCGGTCCCCACAGCCACCGGACCGTCGCGGGCCACCACGACGGTCGGCAGCACGAACGGCATCACACCCGCACCTGCGGCGGCCTCGGCCGGGGCCCGCCCGCGCCGGCGGCTGTCGACCGGAAAAGGAGGGTATACGTCAGGTAAAGCCAACCCCAAGGGACTGGCAAGAAACTCTTCTCAAGGTCCGTGGTCTCCGCTACGCTCGCTGAGGGTCAAGGGTCCTGTGGCGACAGAGGAAGTGCACTCATGGGGTTGTGCGTGTTGGGGTGTCCACGCCGAGCAGGAGCGAGCCTGCACGACAACGACGATGATCCGCCGTCTGCGGCGTGGCCGCGTCACGCCCGCCCGCTCCTGCCGACCTGACCGGCCGCTGGGGGGCCGATCATGACGATGTGGACGAGATCTCGATCCGAGGGCCAGCACGCTGGACGCGCAGCGTCCCTGCTGCCCGGACCGGCTCTGGCGGGGGTTCTGCCGCCCACCATGACCGCCACGACCAACGCCGACGTCGCCGCCGTCGCGGTGGCTCCCGCCAGCGCCGCCCACCCCATGGTGGCCTCCAGGGCCAAGCGGCTCATGGACGTGTCCGGCGGTCTCATCCTCCTGGTGGTGCTGGTGGTGACCTTCCCGCTCGTGGCGCTGGCGCTGAAGCTGGACAGCCGGGGACCGGTGTTCCACACGCAGGTGCGGGTGGGACTGAACGGCAACGCCTTCCGCATGTACAAGCTGCGCTCGATGGTCGTGTGCGCGGAGTCTGACGGCGTCCCCCGCTGGACCTACTGCGGCGACCCGCGGGTCACCAGGCTCGGCCGCCTCCTCCGGGCCAGTCACCTGGACGAGATGCCGCAGGCGATCAACATCCTGCGCGGCGACATGTCCATCGTCGGGCCCCGCCCGGAGCGTCCGGAGCTGGTCCACGTGCTCAACGAGCAGTTCACCCACTTCCACCTGCGGCACAGCGTCAAACCCGGCCTGACGGGCCTGGCCCAGGTCCGACACTGCTACACCTCCTCGGTGGCCGACTGGCACCAGAAGCTGTCCTACGACCTGGACTACGTCCGCAGGGCCTCGATCGTCACCGACCTCCGGATCATGCTCGACACCGTCATCGAGGTCGTCCGCTTTCGGGGGATGTGAGTCGGCAAGGTCCCTCCGGTCGGGGGACGGTCCCACTAGGATCAACTCCGCTGCGTCCCTTCCACTGTCAGCCGAGGATCCTGTGGAACTCTCCGACTACGTCCGCACCCTCCGCCGGAGGTGGCGGCTCATCGTGGCCGTCACCCTGTTCGCCTATGCGGTCACGGTCCTTCTCACCGTGCTGGCGCCGCGGGAGTACCGCTCCGAGACCCAGCTCTTCATCTCGACGTCCGGGACGAACAGCCTCTCGGAGCTGGCGCAGGGGGGATCCTTCGCGCAGCGCCAGGTGACCACCTATGCGCTGCTGGTGACCGAGCCGGTGGTCCTCGCCCCGGTCCTGGAGGACCTCGGGCTCGACGAGACACCGGGTGAGCTGGCCTCTCGGGTCAGCGCCCGCGTGGTGCCGGACTCCGTCCTGATCGAGATCGCGGTGCTGGACCGCGTCCCCGCGCAGGCGAGGGACATCGCGGACGCGGTGGGCCTGAACGTCACCGAGGCCGTCCAGGAGCTGGAGCGGGTGGATGCGACCTCCCAGAGCCCGGTCAAGGCCACGGTGGTCCGACCGGCGGCTCTCCCGACACGACCGGACAGTCCGGACCCGCTCTTCAACCTGGCCCTGGCCACGCTCCTCGGACCGCTGGTCGGGCTGGGCGTGGCCCTGCTGCGGGACATCCTGGACACCCGTGTCCGGGTCGAGGCAGACGTCCGGCGCGTCACGAGCCGGCCCACGATCGGTGCGATCCCCTTCGACAAGGACGCCTCGACCCACCCGCTGCTGCCGGAGATCGAAGCCTTCAGTCCACGGGCGGAGTCGTTCAGGGCGCTGCGCACGAACCTGCTCTACGTCAACCCGGACCACCAGCCCAAGTCCCTGCTGGTGACCTCGACCGTGCCCGGGGAGGGCAAGACCACGACCACGGCCAACCTCGCGCTCATCCTCGCCGCGAGCGGCTCGTCGGTCTGTCTGGTCGAGGGCGACCTGCGTCGGCCGAAGCTGCTCGACTACCTGGGGCTCGAGAACGCGGCAGGGCTGACGGACGTGCTGGTGAAGCGGGCCGCTCTCGAGGACGTCCTGCAGCCGGTCATGCCGGGCCTGTCGGCGCTGGGATGCGGTCCGCCACCCCCGAACCCGGCCGAGATGCTCGGCTCGGACGCGATGCGCACCCTCCTGGACGAGCTGGAGTCGCAGTTCGACTACGTGGTGATCGACACCCCCCCGCTGGTGCCCGTGACGGACGCTGCGCTGCTGTCGACCATCACCGACGGGGTGCTGGTCGTCGTGGGTGCCGGCATCGTCAGGCGCGACCAGCTGGACACGGCGCTGCAGTCGCTGGACCGCATCGACGCCACGGTCCTGGGCATCGTCCTCAACCGGCTGCCGGCGAAGGGGCAGGCGGCGTACTACTACTCCAACGACGAGTATGCGGCCCACCGGGGGCAGGGGGCGCGCTCACGGGCCAAGGAGGCACGGAGCCGCGCCAGACGCAACCTGTCCGGCGTCTCCCTTCAGGAGCTCGAGACCGGCCCGGAAGCTGCGGGACGCTCGTAGCCAGGTCGACGCCATCCCCGTCCGCGTGCGACCTGAACCGCCCTCCAGGCGGTGTTGCGCAGGTGCTGGAGCAGCCGTGACCGGCCGAGGTGGCGGGCAAGGTCGAGCCGGCCACGGATCACCACGTCGATGTACGTCCCCGAGCTGGCAGCTCGTCGACTCATCTGCCCCCCGTGGACGCGGTACTCGGTGAGCTCGCGCTGCAGGACGTGCACCTCACCCTGCAGCGCCAGACGGAGCCACAGGTCGTAGTCCTCCATCTGGCGAAGTGACGGGTCGTACCCGCCCGAGGCCTCGTACGCGTCCCGCCGCATCATCACCGACGAGTGGATGACGACGTTGCGGGTGAGCAGCACCGCACGCACGTCCCCGGCCGGGGTCATGCCGAACCGGCCGGTGACCGCACCGCGCTCGTCGATGGTGCGGGCCACCGTGCCGAGGAGCACCACCTCCGGGTGAGCCTGGAGGTGGAGGGCCTGAGCCTGCAGGCGACCGGGCAGGGCGAGGTCGTCCCCGTCGAGCCGCGCCAGGTACCGGCCCTGAGCGACTCGCGCACCCACGGTCAGCGCGTGGCTCAGACCACGGCTGGTCCCTGTCGTGACGCACCTGACGCGCGGATCGGCGGTCCACGGCCGGTCGTGGTCCACGTCGATCTGGTCGTGGACCACGACGAGCTCGAGGTCGACCCCACCCTGGTCCAGGACCGACCGCACGGCCTGATCGAGCCAGTCGTTGAGGACGTTGGTCGCCAGGAGGACGCTCACGGTCGGGGTCGCCACCCCATCAGCGGTCACCGCGTCATGGTCCCACACGCACCGTCCGTCGGGTCCGCCCGAGCCGTAGGATCGGGCCGTGCTGCCCTACCTCGTCCTGGCTGCGGTCGTGCCGGCCGTCATGGGGATCGGTGAGGCAGTACGCCGACTGTTCGCCCTGGAGCGTCGTCGGGACCCGCAGGACCCGGTCCCGGCGGAGGGCACGTCGCCGTGGACGTACTTCGACCTCGTGGCCCTGGCGACCCTGGTGGTGTTCTCCGCCCTGCGGTTTGGCATCGGGACCGACTACGACACCTACGCACTCATCTACGGCCGGGTCGACACCGAGGACTGGGCGCGGGAGATCGCCACGGCGCCGCAGGAGCTGGGCTTCACCCTGCTGCTGCTCATCGTCAAGACGGTCGACCCCACCCCCACGACCTTCTTCTGGGTCACGAGCATCCTCACGGTCGTCCCGGCCTTCGTCGCCATCCGGCAGGTGAGCGCCCGCCCCGTCCTCGGGGTCCTCCTCTACGTCCTCTTCGCGTTCTACCTCACGCCGTTCAACCTGGTGCGGCAGGGCATCGCGGTCTCGCTGCTGTTCTGGGCGACGACCTGCCTGCGCCGTCGGCCGGTGCTCTTCGTCGTCGTCGCCGTCGTGGCCGCCTCCATCCACAGCTCGGCGGTCATCGCCCTGGCCGTGATGTGGGTGAGCCACCGATGGCGCCCCACCCCCTGGACCGTCGGTCTCATCCTCGCGGGAGCAGTGGTCGGACTCGTCGGCCTCGACCGGTTCTCCGCCCTCGGCGACCTCGTCGCTCGCCTCAACCCGCGGTACGAGTCATACCTCTCTGCGTCCGGAGCGGGGGTCGGCACCTACCTCCAGATCGTGCTGTTCCTGGCCCTGCTGGTCTACGCGTCCGTGCTGGGCCGCCACCAGAGCCACGGGGTCACCGCACGGACAGCCTGGATGACGACGTTCGTGCTCATCGGGGTGGCCTTCATGATCGTGAGCACGCAGGCGATCCCCTTCGGCCGGCTCGCGCCGTACTTCACGATCTACCTCGTGCTGCTGCTGCCGGATAGGGTGGCGGCCTCGCGGAACCCCGTCGCCCACGACGTCGCCCTAGCGACGGGCGGTGCGGCGTTCTACGCCTTCCACCTGGCGTTCTATGGTGGTCTCATCCCCTACCAGACCTACTTCAGCTGAGCCGTCTCCCGGGCGAACGTCGAGAGCGAGGTGTAGAGGTCCCGGACGAGGATGCGCTTGTCGATGTACCTCGCGGCCTCGCCCCGGACCGTCTCCCTGGCCACCGCCCGCATCTGGTGCGCGAACTCGAGCATCTGAGAGACGTCCGGCTCCCCGACCCGGTAGACCTGGCTGGTCGCCGGGAACACGTCGGGGTGCCCGCCGTAGACCGGAAGCCCCTGGGCCAGGTACCCACGGACCTTCAGCGGGCTTCCCGCCATCCCGTAGCGGTGGAGCGCGAGCGAGGAGATGCCGATCCACGCCCGGGCAGACAGCTCCTGGAGGGCACCCTCGCTCAGGGGTCCGTGGAAGACCACTCTGGGGTCGGACCATCCCGACGACATCGCGGGATCGACCTGCCCGGCCACGTGGAGCGTGAAGTCGGCGTCGCTGCTCGCGAGGCTCTCCAGGAGGAGGTCGAGGCCGTGCCACGGACGGAAGGACCCGGAGGCGAACAGCAGCTCCGGCACCCCTCCCCTGCGGTCGACGGGCTCGGTGTCGACGAGCGCGCCGTTGGGGTAGAGAAAGGTGGGCTTGGGGGTGCGGAGGCGCGCGTTCTCGTAGGCGGCGATCTCCGGCGCGACGGCGACGAGAAGGTCGGCGGCCTGGATGTTTCTCCTGCCGAGGTGGGCCTCGGCCCCGGCCAGCGCCAGGCCCTTCACGGCGTTGCGTTGGGTCCGCAGCTCCGGCACGTCGAGGGTGTGGTGGACGGACCCGACCGTGCAGGCGACCCTGCGCATGTTCGCCGCGGCGAAGGGGTCGTAGGCGTGGTGCCGCAGGAGCAGGACGTCGTAGTCGACGGCCTGCCGCCTGAGCCAGGCGTAATAGGCTCGCCGCAGGCCGATCCACTGCAGGGACTTCCGCTGCGCCCGCTCCCGGGACGGGCGCCAGGGCACCATGATCTGTGCGGGATCTGGTCGCTGCAGCGAGGTGAAGATCCGGGAGTCCCACGGCAGCCCCTCGGCAGCCGCAGCTTCCGCCTCCCAGGCCATCTGCTGGTAGATGCCCGGCTCGAAGACCGACATCAGGGCGGTATGAAGAACCCGGGGCCCCGCCGGGTCGGTGCCGCTCACCGGTCCCCCACCCAGACCTTGCCCCAGCCCAGGAGGAACCGGATCCCGTCCCGGTTCGAGACGATCCACAGGGCCGAGGCCAGCGCGACGGCGAGGACTGCGGGCAGTCCGAGCTGGGCCCCGGCATAGGTGACGCCGTAGGCCGCACCCAGCCAGCTGACCAGCCCGACCACCGACCACCCGGCGGCCCCCGCCCCGTGCGCGACGGCAGTGATGAGGACGGTCACGAGGGCGGCCCCGAGCCCGTAGCCCAGCCCGGCGGACAGCGCCGACACCCGTCCCTGGACGGCGTAGGTGATCCCCCACACGAGGACGGCGGCGCCCAGGCCCACGTACGACAGCACGGCCATCCGTCGGACCTGCTCGTACCCCCGGGCGGAGAGCAGGACGACGGCGCCGATCCTGCTGGCCATCGCGACCGTCGCGGCCCCCAGGACGATGAAGGTGGCGTGGTCCAGCCGCATGTCGGTCCCGAAGACCAGCCTGGCCAGGCGGGGTCCGAACGGCACGAGCACGAGCACCACCGTACCCACCACCCACTGCATGCTGGCCGAGAGCTGTCGCCCCTTGTCCCTGGCGTCTCCCTCGCGCCCGTCGTCGAGGAGGCGGGAGAACCACGGCAGACTCACCTGGGCCAGGGCCGAGGACAGCATCCCCAGGGGAGACACCAGCAGCAGTCCAGCGGCGAGGTAGCCGGCCTCCACGGCCCCGCCCAGCCCGTTCGTCACCACGTTCATGAGGTGCACGAGGCCACCGCTGGCCACGGTGCCGACGACACCCCACCACACGTAGCGTCGGTAGCCGACACCGATCGAGGTCGCCCGGGGGTCGCGCCGGTGCCGCACGAGCACGGACAGGGTGAGGGGGACGTGCAGGACGGTGAGGGCCAGCAGGTAGAAGGGCCACGGTGCACCCAGGAGGACCGCGCCGGCCATCGCGACGACCAGGGCCAGCGCGCCGACCGCCTCGACGAGGATCATCGAGCGCAGGGCTGTCCCGTCGGCGATCGCGATCCCCCGGGCCACCGCCCACTGGCACAGGACGAAGGCGAGCACGGCGGTCGCCAGCGCGACCTGCGGCCCGAAGAAGGGCACGAACACGGCTCCGCAGACCAGCGCGAACAGCAGGCCCAGGGCGTTGCCGTGCCACAGCAGACGCCTCGCGACGGGCCCGGCCCGAGGTCCCGAGATCGGCAGGTAGCGTCCCGCGGCGCTCCCGACCGAGGTCGGCCCCGCCATGGCCGCGAGGTTGGCGGTGCTGACAGCCGTCTGGACGTTGCCCAGGGTGGCGGCGCCGCCGACCTGGCCGACGAGGGCGAGGGCCACCAGCCGGGCGACGTTCGACGTCACGATCCCCGTCAGGTTCCACAGCATGCGACCTGCCAGCTGGCTCGTCGCCGAGGTCCCCGGCCGGGACGGCTCCTCGACCACCGTCACGGTCCTTGGCCGTCGGGGTCGCTCGTCGACGTCGCCGGCACACCCACGGCGGCGCGGTAGACGCGCTCCTCCTCGCCTGCCACGTCGTCCCAGGTCCGACCGCGGGCCGTCAGGGAAAGCTCACGCCGGGACCCGCCCTCGCCCAGCACACGGACCACCGTGCGCGCCAGCCCCGGCACCCCAGCCCGGGCCGGCACCACGTGCTGCGGCAGCTGGATCGCCTCCGGGACCCCCCCGACGTCGAAGCCCACCGCCGGGAGACCGCACGCGTGCGCCTCCGTGATCACGGTGCCCCACCCCTCGCTCCGGCTCGGCACGACCAGCACGTCCGCCCTCCTCATGTGCGACGCCACCTCCGCCGGGCTGACCTGGCCGTGGAACCTCGCGTCCGGGAGCTGGGTCCTCAGACGTGGACCCAGGCTCCCCACGCCCACCACGTCGAGGCCGACGTCGGGTCTCAGGTCCCGCAGGCGGCTGAGGAGCGCGGGGAGCCGGTCGGCGCCCTTGACCTTCTCCAGGTTCCCCACGAACAGGACGTTCGACCCGTGCGGGGGCTCCTCCACACCGACGAAGAAGGTGTCCGGGTCATACCCGTTCGGCACGACGTGCGCGTGCGCACCGACGGTCATCACGCCCCGGACCCTGGACGCGAGGTCCTCGCTCACGCAGAGGACGGCGCCCGCGCCGTCGAGGACCTCGCGGTAGGCCGCGACCCGCCCCCGCATGAACGTGTTCACGTCCTGCCCGTGGACCGTCACCACGTAGGGGACTCCGGAGGCGCGTGCCACGTCCCGCGCGATCGAGCCGGCCGGGAAGAGATACATGCCGTGACCGTGCACCAGGTCGATGCGCTCTCTCACGACCAGGTCCACCAGCGCCCGGGTGGCCGGGACGCGCGAGGCGTCCAGCCGTCGTCGCAGCCGCCGACGGAGGTCGACCGGGAGAAGGTAGTCGCCGTAGGGGCTCGCGGGAGCCGCTGTCTTCGGCGACCTCCCTCGACGTCGGGCGACCGTCGCCAGCGCTCCTCGGCTCACGGTGCGGACCCCGACCGGCCAGACCTCGTGGCCCCGAGCCTCCAGGGCCCGGATGCGCTGGGTGACGAACACCCCGGCGTAGGGACTGCTCGCCGTGGGGTAGAGGTTGGAGAGCAGAAGGACCCGCACCGCGTCAGCCTAGGGCAGAACGGACGCCAGGGCCCTCGACCCCGGCGTGCCGGGCCTCCACCTCGGACACCAGGGTCCCGTACGCCTCCCGGAAGCGGTCGACGCCGTACCTCCGCGCGCGGGTCCACATGGCCTCGGTGTCGGGCGGTGAGGCGAGGAGGCGTTGCACGGCGTCGGCCCAGGCACCGGCGTCGCCCGTGGTCAGGGTCGCGCCGACCCCGTTGTCGAGCAGCTCTGCGGACCCTCGGTTGCGCCGCGCGACGACGGGCGTCCCGGACGCCAGCGCCTCGATGATCACCCGGGGCAGGCCCTCCCGGTGGCTGGGGGCCAGCAGCACCTGAGCGTGCGCCATCCACCGCGGGACGACGTCGGACCGGTCGACGAGGTGCAGCCACGGGCGGGTACGGGCCGCGTCCGCGACCGCACCGGCCAGGGTGCCCTCGCCGATCACCACGAGATCGAGCTCCATCCCCCGGCGGCGGAGCTCGGCGACGGCGTCGACGGCGCACAGCGGGTCCTTGTTGGCGTTGAGGTCGCCGACGAAGAGGGCGTAGGGCGCATCAGCGGGGCGCTCACGGGGCAGGCCGGGGACGCGGTACTCCTCCACCGGCACGCCCGCACCCGGGAGGGCCGTCAGGACCCGCGGCCGCAGGAGGCGCGGCAGGCGCCGGACGAACCGGTGGTCCGCCTCGCTCACCGTGGCCAGCGCCAGCGTGCGGTGCGCCAGGGCCCCCTCGACGAGGCGCGCGGCGTGAGAACGCAGACTTCGGTCACCGGGCTGGAAGTGGAACCCGTGGACGACGTAGACCGTGCGCCGGCGGGCACGACCGGTCGCGACCAGCCGCCAGAGCACGGAGATGATCGGCGACTGCACCTGCACCAGGTCCCAGTCCTGCCGGCTCAGGCCGCGGAGGTGTCCGGCCAGGTCGAGCAGCGTCCGGGACCGCAGGCTCCGCTCGGCCCTGATCTCGTGGAAGGTGCTCCCGGGATGACGCGCCAGGAGCCGCTCCGTCCACGCGTCGCGGGCGGCCGCGAACGTGATCGCGTAGCCCCGGTCGTGGAGCACGCGCCAGGCCTCCGGGCTCTGCAGCGCCAGGCTCCTGGAGACGGTGGCGACCGTCAGGACCCGCAGTCGAGGTTTCCCCATGCGCCATCCTGACACCCAGCCAGCGGCGGCGTCACGCCGAGGCGCAGCGGCCCTCCCCGTCTTCCTCGTCGTCGCTCTCCACGTCGTCAGCGATCTCGACAGCACGCAGGGACGGGCGCTCCTCGGCCTCGCCGTCGGACCCCCGCCGCAGGCACCAGTCGGCCCCGCAGATCACGCCCCTCGCGTGCTGGACGGCCAGTCCGACGACGGCCAGGACGAGGCCGGCGCCGGAGACGGAGAGCGCGATGATGATGTGGGTCGGCACGCGACCGAAGCCTCCTGTGACGGCTCTTGAACGAGGGACCAGAGGAGGCTAGACGTCACCGAGGCCTATTGCCAGCCAGGCCCGCGCCGAGCAGGTCAACCTTGCCGCGGGACTGCGGGAATGACAGGATGCGCCCTGGGGGAGACGCAGGTAGACGCAGGAGGCGACCGTGACACGTCTTGTGGTGCAGATGGATGACAGGGCTGGCTGGGAGGTGTTCGACGACACCGGCCACAGCCTCTTCTACAGCGACCGGCTGCGCGCTGAAGGCTTTGCCCGCCGCAGGTTCGCGCGCGAGGGCGGGACGATCACCGTGATCGGTCGTATGGGCGAGCAGCTCGCCCAGTACGCGGTCAAGCCGTGGAGCGGCCAACCACCGCGCGGTCAGGTCCAGCGACGCCGGCGCCGCTAGAAGTCGTCTGACCTGGCAGGCCGACCGGGGCACCACCCGCCCTCAGCCGGTGGCGATGTCCGCCCACTCCCGCAGCCAGGTCTCGCGCTGCTCCTCGATCTGGCCGGGGTGCACGACGATCGGCTCCTCGGCCAGCGGCGCGAACTGCGCCCACAGCTCGGGCAGCGCGACCTCGTCGTCGACGGGGTACATGTACATGCTGTCGGGGATGCTCGCCTGCACCTCGGGGCTGACCAGCCAGTCGACGACGGCCTGCGCCCCCGCGGGGTTGGCGGCACCGTCGAGCACTCCGGCGTACTCCACCTGGCGGAAGCAGGTGTCCAGCAGCGCGCTCGTCGTCGGCTCCCAGAACCCCTCGGGGATGGTGGACGGCGGGCTGGAGGCGTAGGACAGCACGATCGGACGGTCACCCCCACCACCGCCGGCGGTGAACTCGGCGGTGTAGGCGTCGGTCCAACCGCTGGTGACCTTGGCGCCGTTGGCCATCAGATCCTCCCAGTAGCCCTGCCACTCCGTCAGCCCGAACTCCCCGACCGAGGCGAGCAGGAACGCCATGCCGGGGCTGGAGGTGCTCGCGCCGGGGGTGACGAACAGGTCCTCGTACTCCGGCTTGGTGAGGTCGCGCAGGGTCTGCGGCGGGACGAGACCGTTGTTGGCGAACCAGACGTTGTCGACGTTGACGCACACGTCGCCGAAGTCGACGGGGGTCAGGGCCGCACCGCCGTCGGGCAGCGCGTGCGCCTCAGCGGAACCGGGGAGGTCAGAGGGGGTGTATGCCGTGAACGCGCCGGCCTCGACGGCACGTCCCGCATAGGTGTTGTCGACTCCGAAGGCGACGTCGGCGACCGGGCTGCCGGCGGTGAGCGAGATCTGGTTGGCGAGCTGGCCCGCGTCACCGGCGAGCTGGATCTCCAGCTGGAAGCCGGTGTCCGCCTCGAACTGCGCGACGAGCTCCTCGGGCACGGCGAACGAGTCGTGGGCGAAAAGCACGACCTCGTCCGGGGTGGTCGGCGCCGGCGCCGCCATGGCACTGGTCTGCGCGGTGTCGTCGCTCGTGATGGCGGCGTCCGTGTCGATGTCGGTCTGCGCGGGCACCGTGGGCGCGTCGGCCGTCTCGTCACCGCTGAGCAGGCTGCAGGACGTCAGTCCGAGCGTCAGGGTGGCCGCGAGTCCCAGGGTGCGGAAGTGGGTCATCGTCGTCTCCAATCGACTTCCTTCGCCGGTGCTAGCCGGAGCAGGTTCGAGGGTCTGCGGGCGGTGCCGCACTCTCAGCGCGCGAGGGCGCTCCCCTGTCGTGTACGCCTTCGACAGTAGCACCCGTGTGGCAGGATGCCGCCCATGGGTAACCTCGCCGCCAAGCTCCTGACCACCGTCGCCGCGATCGGTGCAGCGGCCCTCGCCCGCAAGATGACCGACGGCACGTGGAAGCTCGTGACCGGCAAGGACTCCCCCAGCAACCCCGAGGACCCGGACATCGACATCAAGGAGGCCATCGCCTTCGCGGTCCTCTCCGGCGTGGTCATGGGCCTCGCTCGGATGCTGGCCAACCGGCAGGCGACCAAGGTCATGGCCAAGGGCCAGGGCAAGAGCTCGAAGCAGCTGGCGGACTCCATCAACGGCTGAGCCCGTTTGCCACGACGGGGCTGTTTACGGCATAGTTGCGTCGTCCCGACTTTCATGTGCCATACGTTCAGGGGAATTGGCATGCCACAAAACGAATCTGAATTGATGCCAGCGACGCGCGAAATCGCGATCCGCACGTTCTGGATCCTGAGCGACGGCGCATCCTGGGTCGTGGCGGTCCTCCTCGTGCTGTGGACCCGCCTCACCTTCGACCCTGCCGTGCTTGCCTCCCCGGGGCCCTGGCTGACCGCTGGCCTGGCCGCCGCCCTCCACGCCGCCGTCGGGCTGACGTCTGGTCCCTACATGGTTCGGCACATGCGCGGCAGTTTCGACGAGGTCGCCGCCGTGGTGAAGACCGCTATGGTCGCCGGGCTCCTCCTCGTCGCCCTTCTCTGGCTCGCCCCCGACTTCTTCCTTCCGCGCTCGACCGCGGTGCTTGCGCCGGCCCTGGCGATCGTGATGATGCTCGCAACCCGCTTCATCGTACGCAGCTACCGCTCCCGGCAGGTCGCTCAGAATCCCGATGGTGAGCGGGTCATCGTGTTCGGTGCAGGTCTTGCCGGCCGACGCCTCGTGAGCAACATGCTGCACGACGACCGCTCAGAGTTCACCCCGGTCGCCCTGCTCGACGACGACCGCAACAAGCGCCGGCTCAGGATCGAGGGTGTGCGCGTGATGGGCAGCCGCCGCGACCTCATCGCGGTCGCCGAGCGCACGCAGGCTTCCTACCTCGCGGTCGCCATCCCGCGTGCCGACTCAGATCTGATGCGTGATGTCCAGGAGGTTGCGCGCACCGCCGGTCTCAAGGTCAAGGTGCTCCCGCCGATCCAGGAGTGGATGCGGCAGTCCAGCCCGCAGTCCGCCGATCTGAGAGACCTCAATCTGGAGGATCTCTTAGGTCGGCGCGCGGTCGAGCTCGACCAGGACGCTATCTCCGAACACCTCACCGGCAAGGTGGTCCTGGTCACCGGCGCTGGTGGGTCGATCGGCGCCGAACTGTGTCGCCAGATCGCGGCCTTCCAGCCCGCTCGCCTGATCATGCTCGACCGCGACGAGTCGGCCCTGCATTCGACGCAGCTCAGCATCTCTGGCAGGGCCTTGCTGCACGGGGATGACCTCTTGCTGGCCGACATCCGGGACGAGGACACGCTGCAAAGTGCGTTTGCACAGTCCAAACCCGACATCGTCTTTCACGCCGCTGCTTTGAAGCACCTCAGTCTCCTAGAGCGCTACCCCGTCGAGGCATGGAAGACCAACGTGTTGGGCACCCTCAACGTGCTCGAGGCAGCGGCTGCGGCTGGCGTTGGCACCTTCGTCAACATCTCGACGGACAAGGCCGCCAGTCCCACGTCGGTGCTGGGCTGCTCGAAGCGCATCGCTGAGCGTTTGACGGCCCACTTCGCGCAGCACCAGCCTGGACGCTACGTCTCCGTGCGTTTCGGAAACGTGCTCGGCTCTCGCGGATCCGTCATTCCGGCCTTCACCGAACAGATCCGTCGGGGCGGACCAGTGACCGTGACCCATGTCGACGTTGAGCGCTACTTCATGCTGATCCCCGAGGCATGTCAGTTGGTCATGCAGGCTGGCGCGATCGGTCGGGACGGTCAAGCGATGGTGCTGGACATGGGAACACCCGTCAAGATCGTCGACGTGGCCAATGAGCTCATCGCACTGTCTGGGAAAGAGATCGACATCCAGTTCACGGGACTGCGTCCGGGCGAAAAGCTCTCGGAGGTGCTCTTCACCGATGGCGAGGAGCACCAGCCGACGGATCACGCTCTCATGACCGCGGTGGATGTACCCCCACTGTTGCCCGCCACCCTCCCCCAGGCCGGCTCGTCAGTCATCGAGGCGGTCCGTGGCCTTCTCGATCAGCACGGTCACGGGGCCGCAGGCATGGCGAGGGCGTAGCAGGTGAGCGATTGGATCTACCTCTCCAAGGCGGATGTGACCGAGGTCGAAGAGGAGTACGTGCTGAGCGCGATGCGTTCAGGCTGGGTAGCCCCCCTTGGACCGGACGTCGATGCCTTCGAGCGTGAGGTCGCTGATCGGGTCGGTGTGAACCACGCCCTGGCGCTGTCCTCAGGCACCGCCGCCCTGCACCTAGCCCTGCTGCATGCTGGGGCCCGCCCGGGGACCGTCGTGGTGTTGCCGACCATGACGTTCGCCGCGTCCGCGAACGCCGTCGTGTACACAGGCGCGGAACCGGTCTTCGTCGACTCACAACTCTCTGACGGCAACGTCGATCCAGATCTGCTCCTTGACGCCGTCGACACGCTCCGCGCCGAGGGCACAGAAGTCGCGGCAGTGATGGCAGTGGACCTCTTCGGCCGGTGCGTCGACTACGACCGGTTCGTTCGGGAACTGGTCGAGCGGGACGTGCCCCTCGTGGAAGATGCGGCCGAGGCCCTCGGCGCGGCATACCGGGGGCGACCGGCCGGCTCCTTCGGGGTCGCCGCCGCGCTCTCCTTCAACGGCAACAAGATCATGACGACATCCGGCGGGGGAATGCTCCTCAGCGACGATGCGGCTGTCATCGACCGCGCTCGATACCTCGCGACCCAGGCACGTCAGCCGGCGCCTTGGTACGAGCACACGGAGGTTGGCTACAACTACCGGATGTCGAACCTATTGGCCGCGCTCGGCCGCGGTCAGTTGTCGCGCCTCGACGAGATGATCGCCCGCCGGAAACAGATCCGGCTGTTGTATCGAGACGGTCTCTCTGACGTGCCAGGGCTGAGCTTCCTCGGTGACGACCATGAGCGCGACGACAGCGAGGACAACAGTTGGCTGACAGTCCTCACGCTGAACGAGCAGGCGGGCACTGACGTGGACGCTCTGGTCGATGCGCTCGGGTCGGGGAACATCGAGGCGCGGCACGTCTGGAAGCCCATGCACCTGCAGCCCATGTATGCCGGTCATCGCGCCTTCACGACGGGTGCCTCTGAGCGCCTGTTCCACACCGGCGTGACCCTGCCCAGCGGCGCGGGCCTTACCGATGATGATATCCACCGTGTGACGGCGTCGCTGCGAGACACCCTCGAGCGAGCGTGATGGTGGCATACCGCGGCAAGCGCGCACTTGACCTTTCGATCGCTGTCCCTGCGGTTGCACTCAGCGCGCCGCTCCAAGCCATCACCGCGCTGGTCGTCTGGGCGCGGATGGGTCGACCGGTCCTCTTCCGGCAGCAACGACCCGGGCTCCACGGTGAACCCTTCGAGATGGTCAAGTTCCGCACCATGAAGGCGCCCAGCCCCGAGCGCGGTCTCATCCACGATGCGGATCGGCTCACTCCCCTTGGGTCCTTCCTGCGAAGCACGAGCCTGGACGAGTTGCCGACCCTCTGGAACGTCGTAGGCGGCACCATGAGCCTCGTAGGCCCGCGCCCGTTGCTCATGTCCTACCTCGACCGCTACACACCCGCACAGGCTCGCCGTCACGAGGTGCGACCGGGACTCACGGGACTGGCGCAAGTCAACGGGCGCAACTCCATCACCTGGGAAGAGAAGTTTGCGCGCGACATCGAGTACGTGGACAACCACTCGCTCGTTGGCGACCTGAAGATTGTTGCGTTGACGGCGCGACAGGTCCTGCGACGCGACGGGATCTCGGCGGAAGACTCCGTCACCATGCCGGAGTTCATTGGAGGCACCGCGTGAAGGACCTTGTGATCATCGGGGCCGGAGGCTTCGGGCGCGAGACGGTCGACACCGTCAGAGCCATCAATGGGCAGAGACGCACATGGCGCGTCGTGGGGGTGGTCGATGACGCCCCCTCCACCGGCAACCTCGCCCGGCTCAGGGCTCTCGACCTCAGACACCTCGGGGGCATGGACGCTATTCCGGCCCGTACCTCTGTGGCCCTCTGCGTCGGTGACCCCACCGCAAGGGAACGTCTCGCCAATGCCATGTCGGATCAGGGTCTCGACTTCCCGACGCTCATCCACCCGTCGACCACGATCGGCAGCTCGTTCGTCCACGGCAACGGGCTCATCACCCTGGCGGGCGTGTCCGTCGGGACTAACGTCACGGTCGGCGATCATGTCCACCTCAACGCTCACTCCGTCATAGGGCATGACGCAGAACTCAACGACTTTGTAAGCATTAATCCGAACGCGACCGTCTCGGGGGGGGTTCGCATTCAAGAAAACACCCTCGTCGGTGCCGCTAGTGTGATCTTGCAGGACCTGAGGATAGGCCGGCATAGCATCATTGGTGCGGGCGCTTGTGTGACGCGAGACGTCCCACCAACGACGACAGTCAAGGGAGTACCGGCCAAATGACGGCCCCTCCAGGCGGCGACCGGATCATCCTAGCTGTCACTTCCAGCCAGTCGCTGCGGCTCCTGAGAGGCTTTCCAGAGTACCTTGCAGCCAGAGGTTGGGATGTCCACGTCGTGTGCGCCGACGCTCCTGGGAGCGCCGAGGGCTCCTACACCCTTCACTCCCTGCCCATGCACCGCCAGCCCTCTATCTTCCAGGACGCTTTCGCTCTCCTGCGTTGGGTCGTTCTCATGGCACGGCTTCGGCCGAGTGTCGTCGTGGCAGGGACCCCCAAGGCGGGGCTACTTGGCATGGTGGCCTCGTTCGTAACGGCCCGCCCAACCCGAATCTACCTACTTCGCGGCCTCCGCTTGACAACAGAGTCAGGGTCACGCCGACGCCTACTGCGCGTTCTAGAGAAGACCGCCGTGCGCATGGCCACCAAGACTCAGATCGTCAGCCATAGTCTCGCACGCGAGGCGGTCGCCATGAAGATCAGTGACCTTGAGAGTATCGTGGTGGTTGGCCCAGGATCCTCGAACGGCGTTGCCATCCCGCCATTGGCTGAGGCAGAAATTCCACCCGGCGAGCGCCGGGCGCAACTGGGATTAGTAGAGCGGCCCACTATAGGGTTCGTGGGCCGCATCACTGCCGATAAAGGCATCGAAACCCTTGTCAGAGCTTATTCTATGCTGAAACGCACGGGTGCCACAGTTCACCTGCTGATTATCGGCCCCGAAGAGGTGCCCGGATACTTGAAAACTCTCATCGTGCAGGAAGGTCTCCACCCTGAAGACGTGACGTGGGTAGGTTCAGTCTCGGAGCCCGCACCGTATTATCGGGCAATGGAGGTGCTGTGTCTTCCATCGAGACGTGAGGGTTTTCCTAATGTCATTCTTGAGGCGGCCGCACACGGCGTACCGACTGTAGCGTCGCGAGTGACCGGTTGCGTCGATGCAGTCGTGGAACATACCACAGGACTTCTCTTTTCCGTGGACGACACCAAAGACCTAGCCCATGCCCTCGGGACGTTTATTCATGAGCAGAGTCTCCAACGTCGCATGGGCCGAAACGCACGAGAGCGTGCAGTCCAAGAGTTCTCTCGTGAGCATATTTGGCGTTTGACGGAGGAGTTCTACCGTCGCGAAGTCGTGCTGGGCCAAGACTCTAGAAGGAGAAACCGATCCCTTTGGAACTGTAGTGAGACCCAAGGAGCAGCGCCGTGAAGTCGAGTTCACTGAAGAAGACCGCTATCGAAGGCGTGAAGTACACGGGTGGCCTGCCGTGGCGCCGGGCGGCAGCAGAAATGTCGAGTTTCACCGAGAGCACTTTCTGGGACTACCAGCGCGTCGCGTTTCGCCGCCGATACGTCGACGCACTGAATCACGTGCCTTACTACCAGACGTCTGGCCTTTACCCTCAATCCCTACCATGGGAAGGCGGCGTGATAGAGGCGGTTCGTCACCTTCCTTTGCTGTCGAAGGAGACGGTCAAGCAGAATACGAATGAATTCGTTCGAGCGCCACAAAATCCTCTGTCGGCCACTCATTCTACTGGCGGGACAACCGGGACTCCATTGATCGTTCGGGCGGGACTCTTCGAACGTGGCTGGACTAACGCCATTTTGGAGCAACGCAATGTGGTGGTTGCCGGGGTGCGAAACCCTCGCACGGTTCGCCTCTCCGGTTTTCTGGCTGCACCCACCGGCGCCGTAAGCGAAACTCTGCCCGGTACGAATATTGCGTACCTTTCGATCTACTCCCTATCAGAAATGCATCGGGAACAGGTTACCCGATTCCTCCAGGACTTCAGACCACGACTATTCCACGGTTACGCTTCGGCGCTCACACAACTCGCTCGACTCATGGGCCCCAAACCGGTAGACTTGGGTGCCGTGGCGGCGATTTCCACCTCTGAAACATTATCTCCGAGCGATCGAGACCAGATAGAAGATTCTTTGGGTATTCGAGTCTACAATGAGTATGGTTCGCAGGAGGGACAACACCTGATTCTTGAATGTGCGCAACGCTGCATGCACATTCACCCCGCACGCGGAATCGTCGAAATACTGAACTTGCACAACGACGAGCCAGCGACGGTTGGCACACTGGGGCGCGTGGTGGTTACCGGGTTGTTGGCTCGCGAATTTCCCCTCTTTCGGTATGACATTGGCGATACCGCTGTCTCCACGGGCTACGCCTCGGATTGCCCTTGCGGGCTAGGCTGGCCCACCGTCGGCACCGTGCACGGTCGCACCGAGGATCTCGTACGGACCAAAGATGGCCGGAGAATAGGCCTGCTTGCGCACTCGACACTCAAAGATGTCAGCGGCGTGGCGGAGTCGCAAATTGTGCAGAGAGGATATGATCAGTTCGTTTACAGGATACGCTGTGAGCCCGGTGCTGATATTCCTAATATTGAACGGCACGTGAGGGAGCAACTGGAGCGTAGATTGGCATACTCTGCACACGTAACGTTCGAGTACCTGGATCAACCCGTCGAGAGAACAAAAGGCGGCAAATTAAAGGCGGTCGTGGTGGATTTTAGTGTTGAGGAGCCTTGATCCTCCCGTGCTTGAGGCATCTTCCAGATGCGGTTATAGTCAGTCCGATCCCACGAGAGCAGGTCGCAGCTGGTCAGTAAGTGCTGGGGGCGCCGAGCGCAACGCAGCACGCCATCGACCCCCAGCACGGGCCTTTCAAGTTGCCCCCATCAGCGCTCTGTCCGCCAACTCGGCGTATAGACGAGCGCGCCTGGGCGCTAAAATCTCCTCCCTGAAGCGTTCAGCCGTTCGCGTGCTGTGGTCGACTAGGGCCGCATAGTACTCCGGATCCCGGGCCAGGCGCTGTAAGCAACGAATAAGAGCATCCACATCGTCGACTGCGAACTTACCGTCGGGCGCCACAATCTCCCGCATACCCCCAACTGGTGTTGAGATCACGGGTTTTGACCGAGCCATCGCCTCAACTGCGGCACGGGCCACGCCCTCCGTTCGGGACGCGGAAACGAAAACATCCGAACGGTCCAAATAGTTTCGGACATCAGCCGGGGGCACTTGGCCCACAAACGAAACCAAATCAGCAATGCCCAAGCTCTCGGCAAGCGCAGAATAATGCCCCTGCAACGGCCCACCGCCCACAACGGTCAAGGTTGCCTTATGGCCGGCACGACGTAGTCTTGCAACAGCTTCTAGAACCGTTTCCACTCCCTTGTAGTGCTGCGCAATGGACCCAACCACAATAATAGACAAGGTCTCGCTGCTCCGGACTCCCCCGCTCGGACCCTTGAAAAGATCCTTTGGCAATGAGACGCTGGAATACGTAGTCGAATAGGCGCCCCGCTCAGGTGGATACCGCTTCTGAAGATACTCGTCCGTTACATATGCCACGCAGCACGCCCCTCTAACAATCGCCCATTGAGAGGAGGCAAACCAAAATCGCAACAGCGGTCGCAGGGGGTGGCCAACAACACCCTTCGCGAATACGTCCCAAGGATCACCCACCACCTCAACGCCATAGTTTTCCCTCAACCTTCGAGGAGCGGCTACCCACATGACGTTCGCAAGCACACCGGGGACTCGCAGCAACATTGCGTCGGAGCGGCGTCCGGCCCTACGAACTCGACGCAGAACTTTGTATCCCGACCTAACTGACCCTACGAGACCTCGAAAATCCGGAATTTCAATCACCTGGACTCCTGGTCCGTCCACCCGGACATATCCAACAGTGTCTCCCTCCATGGTGGACGTTCGCGCAACAACAGACACGCAATCAAAAGCGGATAGGTACCGGCGAAAAAACTCATAATTCGTCGGACTCTTTACCCAGAACCTTCCCGCCTCATCCTTCACGAAGCGCGCTTCCACCGCCAGCAGCAAGTTCACTTCGCCAACTCTCCACATTCCTTGGATTTGTAGTCGACGGCGCGCTCCGCGAGCCGCCAGTTGCGGTCACTACTGAACGAGAGCCATAAACGGGCCTTTGAGTCGGACGCCGCGGCGTCACCCCCGCCTGTGTCGCTCACTTGCACCCTCACTGCTCCAACTGCGAAGCGAACATCGCCAGCAGCACCTCACGTTTCGCCTCTGGCGCTAGACCCTTCGTCCGTACACCGTTCGCAATGCACCGTGCCTTGTAGGCATCAATTGTGGAGCGCACCCTCGCGGGGCACCCCGCTACAACCACGCCGGTCGGTACGTCCTTCGTTACAACGCTGCCCGCTCCGATGACGCTATGTGCACCTATGGTCACGCCCGGCAGAATAGTAACCCGCGAGCCAATGAAGACATTGTCGTGCACCACGATAGGCGCCACGACGTCCAGGTCTGGCTCTCCGGCACGGAACACCCACACTCCGCCATCGTGGGTGATAAACTGGACCTCAGAACTTACCGTTACGTGGTTCCCCATCCTCACGAGGTACGGCTCCGAGCCAAACGTAGCCCTCGTAGGCGCGATAAAGCGGCAATCATCACCACATACGACACCCCACCGCCTGACGCGCTCGACTGCCGATGGCTGCAGCAGCCGCCTTACCGCCTGCCTCACTGGACCAACGCTCACACGCACATCCTTTCGCCTTTTGTCATGGCTCGCCGATCTTCTTATCTGCACGCACACGCCGAAGAGCTTCGACCGACTTCGGCTTCCCCCTGTCGGACGGACACTCCACGTATAACCGAATCGCGCAGGGCACGACCGCTAGGCAGTCCACGCAACCCTATACGACTCTAAGACGTTGTCGCTGGCAAAAACGCTTTGCGCGAACGACCTTCTGATGGATCCGCGGTCCTCTGCAATCCCCGCCATTATCGCCGCGACCCACACATTGACACTGGCGTTCACTGGTACTAGTATAACTCCCGAGACCTGCGACGCAATCCACGCATTCCCGGGTATATCACTGCACACTACGGGCGTACCTAGCGCCAGTGACTCCAGCACGACACCGGGCAGCCCCTCACGGCTCGACGTAGCCAGGGTAACCGATACATCCGAAAGAAGCCGCCCCGCTTGCGGTATGTACCCGCGCACGATGACGTCCTCGCGCACGGACGCCGGTAAAGAGTCGAGCGCCTCGGTGGCAGCATCGGAAAGGGATCCGATCAGGAGTAACTGCGAGGGGGTCAGATCGTGAAGAGCGTGCCACACCCGAATCGCCAAGTCTTGACGCTTGGATGGCTCACCGCGGCCAATGTTACAGAGCCGCAGGACCGCCCGTTGTTTGGGGGATACATCCGATTGGAGACCTGGGGGTCCTTCCAACTGCGCGACGTCAATCCGGTTGACCATGATTGCACACCTGCGGTCCTGTTCCCATCGCTCGCTCCATCCCGCCTGCAAACTGCCGGGGGATACCCCTGCGATCAACGTCCCACATAAGTCGATCAACCGGCGCGAAATCAAGAGTGCGATGCTGCGCTTGAGACTCGCCTGGCCTCCGATGCCGTCGCTACGAAAATGGGCAATTCTCACTGGCACCCTCATAAATGCGGCGATACCGAGGTATGGACCAGACGCCAAGCCCAAGTTCGAGTGCACAACGTCAAACTGCTCCCGTCGTATGAGGCGGGCGAACCGGACTAAACCAAGGAGTGTGTGCCCAAGGGACTCCAGACCGTGGCCGGCATCGCGTACGGAGGAGTCAAGGGTCGCGGGGGCGCGACTCAGTGTCGCGAACGTAAAACTGATATCCGGAAAGCTCTTCGCCAGCTCGAGCGTGCGAATTTCCGCCCCGCCGACGGCCATACTAGTCATGAGGAAGCAGATTTTAGGGCGCATGACTTTCCTCGGCTCGGTTGTCGAACAATGCAATTTCCCCAGTTGTCGGCTAGACTTACGGAAGCATCCCGGCTACGCAGGGGGGCCGGGGAAGGGCTTGGAGCAGAGACCAGTATGCGGCCTGCGGCACGGCCGGCGCAAACGCCGCTTCGGGGATGAGGCCCCCGGAACACCACCCAGCTGGCGCACGAACGGATCACTTTGGCGGCCCAATCCCGCGATTCTCAGATCCTGGGTTTCGAGCGGCGAAGTAGCAGGCGGTCAATGACATGGAAAAATACGCGAGAGCGCTGGCCCAGGCGGCACCGAGCGCCCCCCGGCCGGGGATGAGTGCGATGGCTGCTACCACAAGGACTACCACTCCGATCAAGCCGGCCGCACTTGCACCAAGTGAGTCTCCTCTGGCCGCCACCACACGTGACAACACCAAGAAGGGGATGAAGCACATCTCTGCTATAAGCAAGACTTGAAACGCCGGCACGGCACCGGCGAACGAAGGGCCATATATGAACGGAAGAATCCATGGAGCGCCGGCGACGCCGACCGCTGCTGGAACCACGGACGCGACCCAGATGACCCCCGTGCGCTTGAAGGCAACCTTGCGACTCACTTGCCCACTTGCGGCGTCGTGCATAATGACTTGCCCTAGCGCTGCGGCAGGGAGCCGTAGCAATCCAGCTGGAGATACCGAAACCGCATAGTACCCCACCTGTGCTGGCGGAGCCATAGCTCCAAGGATCACGGTATCCGCTCGAGTGGCTAGTACTTGTCCGAGGGTCATTCCCATGAGGCGGCTTCCCTGTGCAACTAGGCGACGCTCTCCTTGCGCTGGGCGGGAGTCCGATACTGCGGCACGGCCCACCGTCATTCGGCTCACGCACACGTTAGTTGCGGCCCCCAGCGCATACGCGAGCCCGACCCCCATCAGGCCCGCATCGATCAGTGCACACGTCACGATCGAGCAGAGGGTGACCGCAGTGCCAATAGCGTTTGTGCGGGTGGCCTGGACGGGAAGGCCCAAAGCGTACATTAGGTCGAGCGATTGGTTCGACCAGTAGATCATGATTCCGTAGCTCAGAAACATCGCGAATATCACCGGCCGCGATGGGACCTCGGTTAACGCGGCTAAGACGATGAAAGACCCACACAGTAAGGGAAGCAGGACGAGGAGGAGGTATCGAGACGTTCGCCAGTAGCCAGCGATGCTGACGTCCGGGTCTTGAGGAAGAAGACGTCTAATCGAAATATTCGTTCCTAGCGCACTAATCAGCGCGGCCATTCCCGCCATCGTCAGTATCAACGCCAGGTGGCCCCTACCTTCCGGCAACAAGATGCGGGCACTGAAAACTCCAACGAAGGTCGATAGTCCCACTGAAGCGTAGCTCCACGCGGTAGCACGACCCACCCGTCCTCCAGTTACCCTGATGAGAAGATTGCGCACGCGATTCATCGGCGCATCGAGAATGTTTTCGAGGCATGCTCCAGAATGGTGATCTTTTCTCCCGAGGGGACACATGCCGACCAAGTGTCCCGCGGAGCGTAGAGCCTACGATTTTTCACTCTGCGGGCTGCGTGCGTCTCACTCATGCGAATGTATCCCTTGCCTTCGCTCGATTACCTGACCAAGGAAGTAGCAAGCAATAAGCAAGGCAACCCCCAGGGCGATTGCGGGAATGACTGGCACGAACGAATTCCTAATATGAACGAATAGTGGTGCGGCGATGACAGCAGCCAGTGCAATACGTGCCCTGTTGACCCCAAACGCGTCTAGTTGGCCCATCAGCATGCCGCATAACAACATGACAATGACAACACCGCCGAGGCCGAAGTTATGATACGCCTCGGCTGCAATGGATCCACCAATCTGACCAGCCCTGTCGCCAATCTCAACGTTGAAGAGTCGGTAGTCAGCTTGCGCTGGCGGGCGCAGACCAGGCGCAAGCAACCCCTCCTTTAGGCGGGAGAGCGCAACAAAATACGTTTCGCCGTTCCGCGGGGGCTCACCATTGTGTTGCCAAACGACAACGGTAGCTAACACGCGCAGAGTGCTTCCTAGTTCAGTAAGGGCGTCAAACGGATTCATGTCTCTTAAGGCATCTACCCCAGTCGCCCCCACGCTACGGTACTGCTTGATGAGTGCGACCACGGCAAGCGCGCCAGCATACAAGGCAAGTAATTTGGGGCCTCTAGGCAAGCGAACGTGTCGCGCCAGTGTCGCAAGTCCCACCGCGCCAGCAAACAACACTTCCCCACGAAGTCCAAGGCTCAGGGCTATTAATGCCCACAAGGCGAACAGCGCCAGTGAAGCACGGCGGAACGCGCCGGCAGAACCATTCAGCGTTAGGCTCAACCCGATTGCCATCAATGTGTATTGAGTGCCGAGACCTAGACCTTGCGTGCTATTTAGAAACTCTCCATAGGTTCCCCACAAGACGCTTGCGCCCCCTGCTGCCGTGACGGCCATAGACCAGGAGCCGACCGCGAATGTAAGTACCAGTGATCCCACAAATGACGATGCCCGAG
This sequence comes from Ornithinimicrobium jinqii, assembly GCF_045032595.1. Lineage (NCBI taxonomy): Bacteria > Bacillati > Actinomycetota > Actinomycetes > Micrococcales > Ornithinimicrobiaceae > Ornithinimicrobium > Ornithinimicrobium jinqii. The sequence continues at coordinate 695 of NZ_JBJFZS010000029.1, read as the reverse complement.
CAAATCCGGAGTAGGGTGAATCAATGCGATCGGAGTGCCTGCCTGGCCCTATTAGAGTCGCCCCCACCAGGTAACTTGCGGCACCCATCATGGCGACCCAAAGGGCGTACTTACCCACCGGCCCCGCGAACCACTCGTAATCCGAATTTCTGGCTAGGTCCGGGAGAGCGTTTACAGACCAGTAGGGTGTGAGTCCGAAATGGAACAGTCCATACACTACGAAGAATAGGAAGCGTAGGGACCACGGTCCTGCTCCTGCTCGATGCGCAAGGGCTAAGAGGCCAAGCGCAAATAGACCGATGGCGCCCAGGGCGAGGCCAGCGTGACTCCATGAGTCCGGGCCAGTTAAGAGCAGGATTGCCAAGAAGCCCCCAGCCGCCAATGGTGACGCGGCATGTCGGTTCGTGCGGCGTAGCCTGTCCACCTGATTCACGCTGCCGCCCATACCGTTCGCGCCGTGGCCCGTACCTGCGGAGACCCTCCGGGTCACAGGCGGTAGACCTTCTCCCCGTCGGTGGCCTTGCCGCGGGTGTCGAAGAACACCTGGGACGCGGAGGCGAGGGCCTGCACGTCGTACTCGCGGTGGTTCTGCACCAGGATCGTCAGGTCCGCCTCGCCGACCGCGGCGGCGGCGTCCGCCACCTTGGTCGCCTCCGGCACGGAGCGCCAGTCCTGCACGTGCGGGTCGTGGAACT
>NZ_JBJFZS010000028.1:0-2371 GCF_045032595.1 Ornithinimicrobium jinqii | reverse complement strand
CAAGACATGGTGGCCAAAAAAGATAAAACATTGGCATCAATAATCTGACACGCTGTTGAGTTCTCAAGGATCGGACGCACACCACCAACACCACACTCATCAAGTGCACTGCTACCTGGGGCAACCTCTCTAGCCTACATCAGCTGCTTCCCGTCACCCAAATCCGTGTGTCGGACGAGGATGATGTGCGGAGCTGCTGGTGGGGCTGGGCCGCATCCACTTTCGCGTCTGCAGCGAAGTGCAACTCTACACCCGCGAGGGCGGCAGAGCCAACTCCCCCGGTCGCCGTCACGTCCGTGCAGGTCAGGAGCTTGCGACGCGCTCAGTCAGGCCGCGTGCGGTCCTGTGCTTCCCAGGCGCGCCGACCGGGCAGCGTTGCTGCCGGTCGGGCAACGCCCTGCGTCCGGTCACGGGGTGATGCCGATCTTGCCCACCAGCTCGCCGGACGCCATCCGGGCCAGGGCTGCGCGCGCGTCGGCGAGGGGGAAGGTGCTGTCGATCGCCGGGCGCAGGCGGGCGGTCGTCACGAAGCGAGCGAGCGATGCGAGCTCGTCGAGGGTGCCCATGGTGGACCCGACCACGCGCAGCTGCTTGAAGAAGATCTTCGTGAGCTCGGCCCGGGCGGGCGCGTCGCCCGAGGTGGCGCCGCAGATGACGATCGTCCCACCGGGCCGAAGTGCGTTGACGGAGTGCGACCAGGTGGCCGCGCCGACGCTCTCGAGGACGGCGTCGACACGCGCGGGCAGCCGCTCCCCCGCTCCGAACACCTGGGCAGCGCCCAGGTCGAGCGCGCGCCGCCTCTTGGTCTCGTCCCGGGCGGTCACCCACACGGTGAGTCCGGCCGCGGACCCGAGCTGGATGAGTGCCGTGGCCACTCCACCACCCGCGCCCTGCACCAGCACGGTGTCACCGGGACGGACGGCGGCGTTGCGGAAGAGCATCCGGTAGGCGGTGAGCCAAGCGGTCGACAGGACAGCACCCTCCACGGCACTCAGGTGCGCGGGCTTGGGCACCCAGTGACCGTCGGGCACCGTCACCTTCTCAGCGAGGGTGCCCTGGTGCAGCTCGGAGAGCAGCGAGCGGCGAGGGTCCAGCGTGATGTCGTCCGCCCATCCGGGCGTCCCGCTGACGACCGGCAGCAGGACGACCTCGCCGAGCTCGGGGTGGGCGGCGACGGCGTCGCAGCCCAGGATCATGGGGAGCCGGTCCGTGCTCAGGCCCACTCCCTTGAGCGACCACAGGTCGTGGTGGTTCAGGCCGGCCGCGACGACCGGCAGGACCACCCATCCGTCCTGCGCCTGGGGCTCGGGCCTCTCGCCCACCTCAAGGGCGGAGAGCGGGTCGTCGGCAGACAGTGAGGCGGCGTAGGCGGCGAGCATGCTGCCGACCCTACTAACGGAGCCCGACCCTGCGCGGTGGGACCACGACGCGTCCGGTCCGGCCCCACGACGCGTCGCGTCAAGGGTGGTCGAGGGTGCGCACGGCGCGGCTCTCCCGGTCCCGCCGCGCCAGCGCCTCCTCGCCCGCGGGGTAGACGACCTCCTCGAGGCACAGGCCGTGGGCCGGCATCACCTGCACGGCCGGGTCACGACGCCCCGCGCCGGCGACCTCGAGCAGCCACTCCACGGGCCGTCGGCCCTCCCCCACTGCCACCACCCCGCCCACCAGCGCCCGCACCATGCTGTGGCAGAACGCGTCGGCCACCACGGTCCCCAGCACGACGCCGTCGGGGAGCCGCTCCCAGCGGTGCTCCAGGAGGGTGCGCACGGTGGTGGCCCCCTCCCTCGGTCGGCAGAAGGCCGCGAAGTCGCGCAGACCCAGCAACGAGGCACCCGCGCGCGCCATCATCTCCGCGTCGACGGGCCGCCGTGCCAGGACCGTGTCCTTGCGGCGCAGCGGGTCGAGCAGCCAGGGCCGGTCCAGGAGCCGGTAGCTGTACCGACGCCGCAGAGCCGAGAAGCGCGCGTCGAAGACGTCGGGCACCACGAGCGCGCTGCGGACGACGACGTCGGCCGGCAGCACCCCTCGCAGCCTGCGGACCAGCGCGTCGCCCGGCGACCGTCCCGAGCTCGCCGTCACCGCACCCCAGACCTGGGGGTCCAGGTCCAGGTGGCAGACCGAGCCGCGCGCATGCACCCCCGCGTCCGTGCGCCCGCCCACCGTCAGAGTCGGCACGCCGGTACGCAGCACCGTGGCGAGAGCGCGCGCGAGCTCCTCCTCCACGGTGCGCAGACCCGGCTGTCGGGCCCAGCCGGAGAAGTCCGTGCCGTCATAGGCGAGGTCGATCCTGATGCGCACGCACCCATCCTGCCGTCGACCTGCGGACGCGGGGAGGGGGGGGTGGCTAGAAAAGGGGGGGGGGGAGTGGTTT
>NZ_JBJFZS010000027.1:0-2125 GCF_045032595.1 Ornithinimicrobium jinqii | reverse complement strand
GGACGCGACGAGGCCGCCTCCCCCAAGGGGGAGGCGGCCTCGTCGCTCGGCAGGACGTGCGTCCGCGTCGCTCAGCTGTCGTCGTCTGCCTTGCCCAGCTCGGCACCGGCCTCGGCGCCCTGGGCGGCAGCGCCACCGGCCGGCTCGAAGCCGGCCACCTCGGCGGCCTCCGACGAGCGGAACCACACCTCGGCCTGGGTCGCGTCGTACCAGCGCGAGCCGGGGACGTGGTACTTCATCGAGTCGGCGTTGCCCTTGACGTCGAAGCCCTCCGGGGCCTCGCCGTCCTCGGTCGCGGCCTGGCTGTCCGGACCGAAGTCGCGGACCCCGGGCTCGGCGTCAGCGGCGGAGCCCGTCGCGTCGTCGGCGCCGGCCGAGACCATGGCGGCCTCGGTGGTGTCCTCGGTCACGGTCTCGTTGACCTCGACCAGCTCGGCCGGGGCGGCCTGCCCGGTCGCGTCGGCCTCGGTCGCAGCCGGGGCCGCGTCAGCCGCCGCCGCCTTGTCGGCGTCCTTGGCCGCACGTCGCGTCGCGCCCTCGGCCTGGGTGACGACCGCCTTCTTGGCGACCGGCTCGCGGACGAGCTCGATCACGGCCATGGGGGCGTTGTCGCCCTTGCGCGGCGCGATCTTGACGATGCGGGTGTAGCCACCCTGACGCTCCGCGACGTCCGGGGCGATCTCGGTGAAGAGACGGTGGACGACGCCCTTGTCCCGGATGATGGCCAGGACCTTGCGGCGGTTGTGCAGGTCGCCCCGCTTGGCGAAGGTGACCAGCCGCTCGGCCAGCGGGCGCAGGCGCTTGGCCTTCGCCTCCGTGGTGGTGATGCGGTCGTGCTCGAACAGGGCGGTGGCCAGGTTCGACAGGATCAGGCGCTCGTGCGCCGGACCGCCGCCGAGGCGCGGGCCCTTCTTGGGTGCAGGCATGAGAAGACTCCTCGGGTGAAGTTAGGTATCAGTACTGCTCGTCCTCGACGAAGGCAGCATCGCCCTCGTCGTCGAAGGACGCGTCGTCGTAGGAGCTGGCACCCTCGAACCCGGGCGGGCTGTCCTTGAGCGCCAGGTTCATCTCGGCCAGCTTGTCCTTGACCTCTTCGATGGACTTGGACCCGAAGTTGCGGATGTCGAGCAGGTCCGCCTCGCTGCGACCGACGAGCTCACCCACGCTGTGGATGCCCTCACGCTTGAGGCAGTTGTAGGAACGGACGGTCAGGTCCAGCTCCTCGATCGGCAGCGCCAGGTCGGAGGCCAGGGCCCCGTCGCCGGCGGACGAGCCGATCTCGATGCCCTCGGCCTCGACGTTGAGCTCACGGGCCAGGCCGAAGAGCTCTACGAGGGTCTTGCCCGCGGACGCCATGGCGTCGCGGGGGCTGATCGAGTTCTTGGTCTCGACGTCCACGACCAGGCGGTCGAAGTCGGTGCGCTGCTCCACACGGGTGGCCTCGACCTTGTAGGTCACGGCCAGCACCGGGGAGTAGATGGAGTCGACCGGGATCCGACCGATCTCCTGGTCGCCGAACTTGTTCTGCTGCGACGAGACGTAGCCGCGGCCGCGCTCGACGGTCAGCTCCATCTCGATCTTGCCGGAGTCGTTCAGGGTGGCCAGGTGCAGGTCCGGGTTGTGGATCTCCACCCCCGCCGGCGGGGCGATGTCCGCGGCGGTCACGGCGCCGGCGCCCTGCTTGCGCAGGTACATGACGACCGGCTCGTCGTGCTCGCTGGAGACGACCAGGCTCTTGAGGTTGAGGATGATCTCGGTGACGTCCTCCTTGACCCCGGGGATCGTGGAGAACTCGTGCAGCACGCCGTCGATGCGGATGCTGGTCAGTGAGGCACCCGGGATGCTCGAGAGCAGGGTGCGGCGGAGGGAGTTGCCGAGGGTGTAGCCGAAGCCCGGCTCGAGGGGCTCGATGGCGAACCGCGAGCGGTTCTCGGCCACGACCTCCTCGGAGAGGGTGGGACGCTGTGCGATGAGCACTGTGTGTTTCCTTTCCCGCGGGCGACCGCTATATGACGCCCGGTGCATGAGGGTCGGCCGACTCTGTCCTCGGACCGACCGGGCGGTGGGGGGGGGGGGGGGGGGGGGGGGGGGGGGGGGGAAAAGGGGGGGAGGGGGGAAAAGAAGA
>NZ_JBJFZS010000026.1:0-21670 GCF_045032595.1 Ornithinimicrobium jinqii | reverse complement strand
GGACCGACCGGGCGGTGCAGGCATGCCGGGGGGCACGGCATACCTGCACCGGGGTCTGGGGCTGAGCCCCAGGGGGGTGCACGGGGCCGGGGCCCCGTGCAATCAGTTCTTCGAGTAGAGCTCGACGATCAGCTGCTCGGTGAGGATCGTGTCGATCTGCTCACGCGTCGGCAGCTGGTGGATGAGGATCCGCAGCGAACCAGGCACGACCTTCATCCAGGCCGGGACCGGGCGGTCGCCGTAGGTCTCGCGGGCGAGCTGGATCGGGAAGGTCTCGACCGACTGCTTGCGGACCTCGACGATGTCGTACTGCGAGACGCGGTAGGACGGGACGTCGACGCGGTGGCCGTTGACCATGAAGTGACCGTGGGTCACCAGCTGGCGGGCGGCACGACGGGTCCGGGCCAGGCCGGCGCGGTAGACCACGTTGTCCAGGCGGGACTCGAGGATGACGAGCAGGTTGGCGCCGGTCTTGCCGGGGCGGCGGGCGGCCTCGGCGTAGTAGCGGCGGAACTGCTTCTCCATGACGCCATAGGTGAAGCGCGCCTTCTGCTTCTCCTGCAGCTGGGTCAGGTACTCCTTCTCCTGGCTGCGCCGGCGACCGTGCTGCCCCGGGGGGAAGGGACGGAGCTCGAAGTTCTTGTCGCCGCCGACGAGGTCGACCTTGAGCCGGCGGGACTTCTTGGTGATGGGTCCGGTGTAACGGGCCATGACTAGTTACCTACCTTCCGGTCTTAGTTTCGACGCTTCTTGGGCGGACGAACTCCGTTGTGAGCCTGCGGCGTCACGTCGGAGATCGTGCCGACCTCGAGGCCGGCGGCGGTGAGCGAGCGGATCGCGGTCTCGCGACCAGATCCCGGACCCTTGACGAACACGTCGACCTTCTTCATCCCGTGGTCCATCGCCTTGCGGGCGGCGGCCTCGGCGGCCATCTGGGCGGCGTAGGGGGTCGACTTGCGCGACCCCTTGAAGCCGACCGTGCCCGAGGAGGACCAGGCGATGACAGCACCGGTCGGGTCGGTGATCGTGATGATGGTGTTGCTGAACGTGCTCTTGATGTGAGCTTGCCCGAAGGCGACGTTCTTCTTCTCCTTGCGGCGCACCTTGCGCGCGCCGGCAGCCTGACGGCTCTTGGGGGGCATGTGTTCTCCTGACGAGGAAGCAAGCGGGAAACGCGGGGGCGAGCGCCCTGCCGCGTCTTACTTGCCGGCCTTCTTCTTGCCGGCGACGGTGCGCTTGGGACCCTTGCGGGTCCGCGCGTTGGTCTTCGTGCGCTGACCGTGAACCGGCAGGCCGCGGCGGTGCCGCAGGCCCTGGTAGCTGCCGATCTCCACCTTGCGGCGGATGTCGGCGGCCACCTCACGGCGCAGGTCACCCTCGAGGCGGAAGCTGCCCTCGAGGTGGTCGCGCAGGACGACCAGCTGCTCCTCCGTCAGGTCCTTGACGCGGGTGGACGGGTCGACGCCCGTGGCCGCCAGCGTCTTCTCGGCGCGGGTGCGACCCACGCCGAAGATGTAGGTGAGAGCGACCTCGACGCGCTTGTCGCGCGGGAGGTCGACACCGATGAGTCGTGCCATGTGGCAGTGCTCCTGATATGTCGTGCGAGAGTCTGGTGCAGCACCGGTCCGCATCCTCTGTGGTGGGCCTTCGCCCGCGGTCCTCGGCTCTCGCGGCCGAGGGTGACGTCCCGTGTCGACGGGGGTCGGGTGCTGCTGTGCATCATCTGTCTATTCAGTTGTCGCTGTCGCGAAGCTGCGACGCGTGCGGTGCTCTTCTCAGCCCTGGCGCTGCTTGTGGCGCAGGTTCTCGCAGATCACCATGACCCGCCCGTTACGACGGATCACCTTGCACTTGTCACAGATCTTCTTCACGCTCGGCTGAACCTTCATGGCCTGCCTGCTTTCGGATTCTCTGGTTGGTTGGGTGGTGCTCAGCCTCTGACCCTCGCGGGCCCGTGGGTCAGCGGTAGCGGAAGACGATGCGTCCGCGGGTCAGGTCGTACGGGCTGAGCTCCACGACCACCCGGTCCTCGGGGAGGATACGGATGTAGTGCTGCCGCATCTTTCCGGAGATGTGAGCCAGCACAACGTGACCGTTGGTCAGCTCGACCCGGAAGTTCGCGTTCGGGAGGGCTTCGACAACTGTGCCCTCGATCTCAATGACCCCGTCCTTCTTCGCCATGTCCTCCACTTTTCGCGTGACGTCACTGCATCGGCCCACACAGGGCCGACGCACTATGCTACGGGAGAGGCGAGGGGCAAAGCGAATCCGTGCCTGGCCGACCGACCGCGGTGGCGTGACGCCGCACGGGCGCAGTCAGTGGGCCAGGGGCGCGAAGGGGACTCCTCGCGCCGCCAGCTCCTCACGGCCGCCGTCGTGGGCGGTAAGCACCCACAGACCGGCGTCGGTGACGGCGACCGTGTGCTCCCAGTGCGCGGCCCGTGTCCCGTCGGTCGTCACGACGGTCCAGTCGTCGTCGAGGGTCCGGGTCTCGATCGACCCGAGGGTGACCATCGGCTCGATCGCGAAGGTCGACCCCGAGGGCACGGTCGGCCCCGGCGCGGTGACCCTGTAGTTGGGCACGTTCGGGTCCATGTGCATCTCGCGACCGATGCCGTGCCCGACGAAGTCCTCCAGGATCCCGTAGCCGGTCACGACCCCCTCGGCGCGGCGTCGCTCCACGGCCAGGTCCAGGAAGCCCTGGACGGCGTCCCCGACCGCGAACAGCCGTCCTCCGGCCTTGAGCGCAGCGATCCCCTCCCACAGCGAGGCCCGGGTGTCGTCCATGAGGGCGAGGTCCTCGGGCCGACCGCAGCGGTCGCGTCCCCCGACCACCAGCGACACGGCCGCGTCGCCGTGCCACCCCTCCACGATCGCTCCGCAGTCCACCGAGACGAGGTCGCCGTCCTGCAGCACCCGCTCCCCCGGCACCCCGTGCACGACCTCGTCGTTGACGGAGATGCACAGGCTGCCCGAGAAGCCGTGGTAGCCCAGAAAGCTCGGCAGCGCCCCGCGGGACCGGATGGCGTCCTCGGCCAGCGCGTCCAGCTCCCGGGTGGTGATGCCGGCGACGGCCCGCTCCTGCGCCAGCGCCAGCGTGTCGGCCACCACCAGCCCTGCACGCCGCATGGCCCGCAGCTGGTCCTCGGTCTTGGTCTCGATGCCCTTGCGGCGACGGAACAGCGACATCAGGGGTGCGAACGCCGCGTCAGGCGCCGGCGCGGTCGGACAGGGCGGCCTCGATGCGGGCCGTGACGTCCTCCACCGTGCCCATGCCGTCGACCTCGTGCAGCAGCCCGCGCTGGCGGTAGACCGCTGCCAGCGGGGCCGTCTCCTCGGCGTAGATGCGCATCCGCTCGCGGACGACGTGCTCCGTGTCGTCGGCCCGACCCTGGTCCGCAGCACGGGCGAGCAGCCGCTGGACGACCTCGTCGGTGTCCACGGTCAGCTCGACGACGGCATCCAGCGCGTGGCCGGACTCGGCGAGCATCTGGTCCAGCGCCTCGACCTGACCGGTCGTGCGCGGGTAGCCGTCGAGGAGGAACCCTGAGGAGGCGTCCGGCTCCGCGAGCCGATCGCGCACGATGGCGTTGGTGATCTCGTCCGGGACGTAGCCGCCGGAGGCGGTGATCTCCTTGACCTGCAGCCCCAGGGGCGTCTCGCCCTTGATGTTGGCCCTGAAGATGTCGCCGGTCGAGATGGCGGGGACGCCGTGCGCGGCGGACACCAGGGCGGCCTGGGTGCCCTTGCCGGCACCGGGAGGACCGAGCATGATCAGACGCATCAGCGGAGGAACCCTTCGTAGTCGTGCTGCTGGAGCTGGGACTCGATCTGCTTGACCGTCTGCAGACCGACACCCACGATGATCAGGATGGAAGCCCCACCCAGCGGGAAGTCCGAGACCTGCAGGACGTTGAACGCGATCAGCGGGATCAGCGCCAGGGTAGCCAGGTAGAGCGCTCCCGGGGTCGTGATCCGGTTGACCACGTACTCGAGGTACTCGGCCGTCGGCCGGCCCGCCCGGATGCCGGGGATGAAGCCGCCGTAGCGCTTCATGTTGTCCGCGACCTCGGTGGGGTTGAACGTCACACTCACGTAGAAGAACGTGAAGAAGATGATCATCGCCGTGTAGAGCACCATGTAGACCCAGTGCGTGCCCGCACCGCCGAGCCCCATCGAGAGGTAGCGGTCGACGAAGGTCACCCACTGCGGGGTGTCGGCGGCCGGGTCGGTCGGGCGGGCGAAGTTGCCCGCCAGCTGAGGCAGCATCAGGATCGAGCTCGCGAAGATGATCGGGATGACGTTGGCCATGTTGAGCTTGAGCGGGATGTAGGTCGAGGTCCCGCCATACTGCCGCCGGCCGACCATCCGCTTGGCGTACTGCACCGGGATCCGACGGGTGGACTGCTCGACGTAGACGACGGCGGTGATGATGGCCAGGCCCAGGAGCATGACGAGCACGAACGTCGTGACCGACTGCTGGTAGATGACCGACAGCGCCGAGGGGAAGGTGGATGCGATCGAGACGAAGATGAGCAACGACATGCCGTTGCCGATCCCCTTCTCGGTGATGAGCTCCCCCATCCACATGATGAGACCGGTGCCGGCCGTCATGGTCAGCACCATCATCATGAGCACCGGGACGCTGTCGTCCGGCATGACCGTGGCGCAGGTGCCGCCGAACAGTCGCGCAGGGTCTCGGGCGATGACGACCAGCGTCGAGGCTTGGAGGACCGCAAGACCGATCGTGAGGTAGCGCGTGTACTGCGTCATCTTGGTCTGCCCGGCCTGCCCCTCCTTCTTCAGCGCCTCGAAGCGGGGGATGACGACCGTGAGCAGCTGCACGATGATGGCGGCGGTGATATAGGGCATGATGCCCAGCGCGAAGACCGACAGCTGCATCATGGCTCCGCCGGAGAACAGGTTCGCCATGCCCAGGACGCTGCCGGCCTGGGTGGCGGTCTGCTGGCACTGCTGCACGAGGCCGTAGTCGATGCCGGGGCTGGGCAGGTGCGTGCCGAGCCGGTAGATCGCCATGATCGCGAGCGTGAAAAGGATCTTGTTGCGCAGATCCGGGGTCTTGAACGCACGCACGAAGGCGGAGAGCATTCGGAAGGTCCTCCTGTGGTCCCCCGGGACGCGCGGACCGCGGAGCGGGCTACGCACCCGGGAGCGGGCATGATCGCCGCTGACGATAACACCCGCGGGTGTGCGGTGGGGAAACGAGCGGGCCCCGACCGCACGCGGCGGCCGGGGCCCGGTTCGTGGTCGGGTGATCCTCGAGGGAGGCGATCAGGCCTCGGAGACAGAGCCTCCGGCGGCCTCGATCTTGTCCCTGGCGGAGGTGGAGAACCTGGTGGCGGTCACGTCGACCTTCACCGAGATGTCGCCGGTGCCGAGCACCTTGACCGGGTGGCCCTTGCGGACCGCTCCCTTGTCGACCAGGTCCGCGACGGACACGGTGCCACCGTTGGGGAACAGCGCGGCGATGTCCGAGACGTTGACGACCTGGTAGGTGGTCTTGAACGGGTTGGTGAACCCGCGGAGCTTGGGCAGACGCATGTGCATCGGCGTCTGACCGCCCTCGAAGGTCGCCGGCACCTGGTAGCGGGCCTTGGTGCCCTTGGTGCCACGACCAGCGCTCTTGCCCTTGGAACCCTCACCGCGACCCACACGGGTCTTCGCGGTCTTGGCTCCCGGGGCAGGACGCAGGTGGTGCACCTTCAGGGCGCTGCCCTGGGTGGCGTTGGTGCTGTCAGCCATCAGTCAACCTCCTCGACGGTCACCAGATGGGCGACCGTGCGGATCATCCCCCGGAACTCGGGGCGGTCCTCCTTGATCACGCTGTGGCCGATCCGCTTCAGCCCCAGGCTGCGCACCGACTCACGGTGCATGTGCTTGGTGCCGACGGTGCCGCGGACCTGGGTCACCTTGAGTCGTGCCATCACGCACCTGCCTTCGCTTCGGCGCGTGCCTCGGCGCGGGCGCGCAGCATGGCCGCGGGGGCCACGTGCTCGACCGGCAGTCCGCGTCGTGCGGCGACAGCCTCGGGCTGCTCGAGCCCACGCAGCGCAGCCACCGTGGCGTGCACGACGTTGATCGAGTTGTCGGACCCGAGCGACTTGCTGAGCACGTCGTGGATGCCGGCACACTCGAGGACGGCGCGCACCGGGCCACCGGCGATCACACCGGTACCGGGGCTCGCCGGCTTGAGGAGCACGACGCCGGCTGCAGCCTCACCCTGGACGGGGTGGGGGATGGTGCCGCCGATACGGGGGACGCGGAAGAAGCTCTTCTTCGCCTCCTCGACACCCTTGGCGATCGCGGCGGGCACCTCCTTGGCCTTGCCGTAGCCGACACCGACGGTGCCGTCTCCGTCGCCCACCACGACGAGCGCGGTGAAGCTGAAGCGGCGACCGCCCTTGACGACCTTGGAGACGCGGTTGATGGTGACGACGCGCTCCAGGTACTGGTTGCGCTCTTCCTCACGGCCCCCACGACGGTCGCGGTTGCTGTCGCGGCCGCCCCGACGGTTGTCGCGGGCGTCGCCGGTGCTGTCACCGGTGCCGCGACGCTGGAAATCACCAGCCATGGTCAGTTCCTCTTTCCGTTGGTCGGGGTGGTCACAGTGCCAGTCCGGACTCGCGTGCGCCCTCGGCGATCGCCGCGACCCGACCGGCGTAGCGGTTGCCACCCCGGTCGAAGACCACGGACTCGACGCCCTGGGCCTTGGCCCGCTCGGCGAGGAGCTCGCCGACCCGTCGTGCCTTGGCGGTCTTGTCGCCGTCCAGGGCGCGCAGGTCGGCCTCCATGGTCGACGCCGAGGCGATGGTCCGGCTGGCGGTGTCGTCCACGAGCTGGACGAAGACGTGGCGCGAGGACCGGTTGACCACGAGGCGCGGACGCTCCGGGGTGCCTGTGACCTTCTTGCGCAGACGCAGGTGGCGGCGCGTACGCGCAGCCGTCTTGGTCTTGCCGCGCTTGACGATGATCTGTCCCATGGCTTACTTACCGGCCTTTCCGACCTTGCGGCGGATGTGCTCACCCTCGTAGCGCACGCCCTTGCCCTTGTACGGGTCGGGCTTGCGCAGCTTGCGGATGTTGGCAGCGACCTCGCCGACCAGCTGCTTGTCGATGCCCGTGACCGAGAACCGGGTGGGGTTCTCGACCTGGAAGGAGATCCCCTCCGGGGGCGTGATGGTGATCGAGTGCGAGTAGCCGAGCGCGAACTCGAGGTCCGAGCCCTTGGCCACGACGCGGTAGCCCGTGCCGTGGATCTCCAGCTTCTTGGTGTAGCCGGCGGTCACACCCTCGACCATGTTGGCGATGAGGCTGCGGGTCAGACCATGACGGGAGCGCGACTCGCGCTCGTCGTCAGGTCGGGTCACCTGCACGGTGCCGTCGTCGCCGCGGCCCACGGAGATGGGCTCGACGACGTCGAGAGCGAGCTGGCCCTTGGGGCCCTTGACGGTGACGGTGGACCCGTCGATGGTCACGTCGACACCGGCGGGAACGGTGACGGGGAGTCGTCCGATACGAGACATGTTCTTGTGGCTCCTTCCCTTGTCACCAGACGTAGGCGAGGACTTCCCCACCCACGCCCTTGTCAGCTGCCTGGCGGTCCGTGAGCAGGCCCGAGGACGTGGAGATGATGGCCACGCCCAGGCCTCCCAGGACTCGCGGTAGATTGGTGGACTTCGCGTAGACGCGCAGGCCCGGCTTGGACACGCGGCGCACGCCGGCGATGGAGCGCTCGCGGTTCGGCCCGTACTTCAGGTCGACGACGAGCGTGCTGCCAACCTCAGCCTCTTCCTGGGACCAGGAGGCGATGTAGCCCTCGGCCTTGAGGATGTCGGCGATGTTGGACTTGAGCTTGGAGTACGGCATGCGAACCTGGTCCTTGTGCGCCGAGTTGGCGTTCCGGATGCGGGTCAGCATGTCCGCGATCGGGTCGGTCATGGTCATGGGGCTTCATGCCCTTTCTCATCGCGGTTTCGTCCCCCGGCAGGAGCGGCGGCGTTCTGCCGTCGCCCCCGGACGGGGGCCGACCTTCGATGTTCCAGGTGGAGGAGGTGTCTGGAGGTCGTAGGGTCCGGGTGCTGGTGGGCGATGCCTACCAGCTGGACTTGGTCACACCGGGGAGCTCGCCGCGGTGGGCCATCTCGCGCAGGCAGATCCGGCACAGGCCGAACTTCTTGTAGACCGAGTGCGGGCGGCCACACCGCTGGCAGCGGGTGTAGGCGCGCACCGCGAACTTGGGCTTGCGGTTGGCCTTGTTGACGAGAGCGGTCTTCGCCATGGTCAGTTCTCCTTGAACGGGAAGCCCAGCCGCTTCAGCAGCGCCCGGCCCTCGTCGTCGTTGGTGGCGGTGGTGACGACCGTGATGTCCATGCCGCGGACGCGGTCGATCCTGTCCTGGTCGATCTCGTGGAACATCGACTGCTCGTTCAGACCGAACGTGTAGTTGCCACGGCCGTCGAACTGCTTGGGCGAGAGCCCACGGAAGTCACGGATGCGGGGCAGCGCGAGCGACAGCAGACGGTCCGCGAACTCCCACATGCGGTCGCCCCGAAGGGTGACGTGCGCGCCGATCGGCATACCCTCGCGCAGCTTGAACTGCGCGATGGACTTGCGGGCCTTGGTGACGGTGGGCTTCTGCCCGGTGATCGTGGACAGGTCCTTGACGGCGCCCTCGATCAGCTTGCTGTCGCGAGCCGCCTCGCCCACGCCCATGTTCACGGTGATCTTCACCAGGCCGGGCACCTGCATGGGGTTGCCGTAGCCGAACTCCTCCGTCAGCGCGGGGACGATCTCCTCGGCGTAACGGGTCTTCAGTCGCGGTGCCGGGCGCTGCTCGGCGACCGGGGTCTCGTTGATGGTGTCGGTCATCTGGCTCACAGGTCCTTACCCGAGCGCACCGCGACGCGGGTGCGCACCGTCTTGGTCCGACCGTCGCGCTCGACCGTCTCGACACGCGTGCCGACCCGGGTGGGCTTCTTGGTCTCAGGGTCGACCACCATCACGTTGGACACGTGGATGGGAGCCTCCTGGACCTGGATGCCTCCGGTGTTGACACCGCGGTCGCCACCGGCACGGGTGTGCTTGGTGATGCGGTTGACGCCCTCGACGAGGACGCGGCCGGTCTCGCTGTACACGGCGATGACGCGGCCCGTGAGGCCCTTGTCCTTGCCAGCGATGACCTGCACGAGGTCGTTCTTCTTGATCTTCATCTTGGACATGTCCTCAGATCACCTCCGGGGCGAGCGAGACGATCTTCATGAACTTCTTGTCGCGCAGCTCACGGCCCACGGGGCCGAAGATGCGCGTACCACGGGGGTCACCGTCGTTCTTGAGGATCACCGCTGCGTTCTCGTCGAAGCGGATGTAGGACCCGTCGGGGCGACGGCGCTCCTTGCGGGTGCGCACGATGACGGCCTTGACGACCTCGCCCTTCTTGACGTTGCCGCCGGGGATGGCGTCCTTGACGGCGGCCACGATGGTGTCCCCGATGCCGGCGTACCGGCGGCCGGAGCCACCGAGCACCCGGATGCACAAGATCTCCTTGGCACCGGTGTTGTCGGCGACGCGAAGTCGCGACTCCTGCTGGATCACTGTTCGTTCTCCTAGTTGTCAGCTGGTTCTCACGCTGCGGCGAGCCTTGCCGAACGTTGTGGACGGGTAGTTCTTACTTGGCCTTCTCGAGGATCTCCACCACGCGCCAGCGCTTGGTAGCGCTGAGCGGGCGGGTCTCCATGATCAGGACGCGGTCGCCGACGCCGGCGGCGTTGTCCTCGTCGTGCACCTTCACCTTGCTGGTGGTGCGCAGGACCTTGCCGTAGAGGGCGTGCTTGACGCGGTCCTCCAGGACGACCACGACGGTCTTGTCCATCTTGTCGCTCACCACGTAGCCCTGACGGGTCTTGCGGTAGTTGCGGTCGCCTCCGCGCCCCAGCGCGTGGGCGTCGGGGCCGTGGCTCTCGATGGTCTCGTCCGTGGTCGTGCCGACCTCGGTCTGGGTGTTCTCGCTCATCCTCAGCCCACCTTCTCGTTCTCAGCGGTCTCGACGGCCTCGCGGCCGATGCCGAGCTCGCGCTCACGCATCTCGGTGTAGATGCGGGCGATGTCCTTGCGGACCGCCCGCAGCCGACCGTGGTTCTCCAGCTGACCGGTGGCCGACTGGAACCGTAGGTTGAACAGCTCTTTCTTGGCCTCGGCCAGGGCGTCGGCCAGGGGGCCGGGCTCCAGACCGCGCAGCTGCTCGGGTGTCAGGTTCGTGGAACCGACTGCCATCAGATGTCACCACCCTCACGCGCGACGAACTTGGTCTTCATGGGGAGCTTGTGCATCGCCAGGCGCAGGGCCTCGCGGGCCACGTCCTCGGTGACACCCGAGAGCTCGAAGAGGATCCGGCCGGGCTTGACGTTCGCGATCCACCACTCCGGCGACCCCTTGCCCGAACCCATACGGGTCTCGGCGGGCTTCTTGGTCAGCGGACGGTCGGGGTAGATGTTGATCCACACCTTCCCGCCACGCTTGATGTGGCGGGTCATGGCGATACGTGCGGACTCGATCTGCCGGTTGGTGACGTAGGCCGGCTCGAGAGCCTGGATGCCGTAGTCACCGAAGGCGATGGCGTTGCCGCCCTTCGACATCCCGCTACGACCGGGGTGGTGCTGCTTGCGGTGCTTGACTCGACGGGGAATCAACATCAGGACTGCTCTCCCTCGGTGGTAGCAGGGGCGACCTCGACGGGCGCCGCGGCCTCGGCCGGGGCGGTCTCGGCGGCGGCCGGGGTGTCCTCACGACGCGGAGCTCGCGCACCACGGCGGTCGCCACGGTCGCCACGGGGACCACCGCGCTCGGGCCGGTCCCCACGACGGCGGTCGCCACGGGGGCGGTCGCCGGCCTGGGCCTCCTCGCGGGCCAGCTCCTTGGCGGTCAGGTCGCCCTTGTAGATCCAGACCTTCACGCCGATCCGGCCGAAGGTGGTCTTGGCCTCGTAAAAGCCGTAGTCGATGTTCGCGCGCAGCGTGTGCAGCGGGACGCGACCCTCGCGATAGAACTCCGAGCGCGACATCTCGGCGCCGCCGAGACGGCCGGAGCACTGGATGCGGATGCCCTTGGCACCGGCGCGGAGCGAGGACTGCATACCCTTGCGCATCGCGCGACGGAAGGTCACACGGGCGGCGAGCTGCTCGGCGATGCCCTGGGCGACCAGCTGCGCGTCGATCTCGGGGTTCTTCACCTCGAGGATGTTCAGCTGCACCTGCTTGCCGGTCAGCTTCTCCAGCTCACCGCGGATGCGGTCCGCCTCAGCGCCTCGGCGGCCGATGACGATGCCAGGACGCGCGGTGTGGATGTCGACGCGGACGCGGTCACGGGTCCGCTCGATCTCCACACGGGCGATGCCGGCACGGTCCATGCCCTCGGAGAGGAGAGCGCGGATCGCCACGTCCTCCTTCACGTAGTCGCGGTAGCGCTGACCCGGCTTGGTCGAGTCGGCGAACCAGCGGCTGCGGTGATCGGTCGTGATACCCAGGCGGTAGCCGTACGGGTTGATCTTCTGCCCCATCAGCGGGCACCTCCCTTGGGGGTACGAGGAGCGACGACCACAGTGATGTGGCTCGTGCGCTTGTTGATGCGGCTGGCGCGGCCCTGGGCCCGCGGCCGGAACCGCTTCATGGTCGGGCCCTCGTCCACGTAGGCGGAGGAGACCACGAGCGTGGTCTCGTCGAAGGCGTCGCCGACCTTGTCCGCCGTGAAGCGAGCGTTGGCCACGGCGCTGTTGAGCACCTTGAGCACGGGCTCGCTGGCGCTCTGCGGCGCGAACCGCATGAGGGCCACGGCCTCCGGCACGCTCTTGCCACGGATCAGGTCCACGACACGGCGCGCCTTCATGGGCGTGACGCGGACGAACCGGGCCTGCGCCTTGGCGTCCATGGTGACTCCTTGGGTGGTAGTGGTCGCGCTCACCGGCGGCGCCCCTTCTTGTCGTCCTTCTCGTGACCCTTGAACGTGCGGGTCGGAGCGAACTCACCGAGCTTGTGGCCCACCATCGACTCGGTCACGAAGACCGGGACGTGCTTGCGGCCGTCGTGCACGGCCAGCGTGTGGCCGAGCATGTCGGGGGTGATCATCGACCGGCGGGACCAGGTCTTGATGACGTTCTTGGTGCCGGCCTCGTTCTGCGAGTCCACCTTCTTGGCGAGGTGGTCGTCGACGAACGGGCCCTTCTTCAGGCTGCGAGGCATCTGTCGTTACTCCTAGCTCAGCGCTTCTTGCCGCGACGACGCACGATGAGCTTGTCGCTGGGCTTGTTGGGCTTGCGGGTGCGGCCCTCGGGCTTGCCCCAGGGGCTGACCGGGTGACGGCCACCGGAGGTCTTCCCCTCACCGCCACCGTGGGGGTGGTCGACCGGGTTCATGACCACGCCACGGACGGTCGGGCGCTTGCCCTTCCACCGCATACGACCGGCCTTGCCCCAGTTGATGTTGCTCTGCTCGGCGTTGCCGACCTCGCCGACGGAGGCGCGGCAGCGCGCGTCGACGTTGCGGATCTCGCCGGAGGGCATGCGCAGCTGGGCCATGACGCCGTCCTTGGCCACCAGCTGGACGCGGGCGCCCGCGGATCGGGCGATCTTGGCGCCGCCACCGGGCCGCAGCTCGATGCAGTGCACGACCGTTCCGACCGGGATGTTGCGGAGCGGCAGGTTGTTGCCCGGCTTGATGTCGGCCGACGGACCGTTCTCGATCACGTCGCCCTGGCGCAGCTTGTTCGGCGCGACGATGTAGCGCTTCTCGCCGTCCGTGTAGTGCAGCAGCGCGATGCGGGCGGTGCGGTTCGGGTCGTACTCGATGTGCGCGACCTTGGCGTTCACGCCGTCCTTGTCGGCACGGCGGAAGTCGATGACGCGGTAGGCACGCTTGTGGCCACCACCGATGTGACGGGTGGTGATGCGGCCGGAGGCGTTGCGACCGCCGGTCTTGGTCAGCGGCCGGACCAGCGACTTCTCGGGGGTGGTCCGGGTCACCTCGACGAAGTCAGCCACGCTCGAGCCGCGACGGCCCGGCGTCGTGGGCTTGTACTTACGGATAGCCATAATAGTTGCAGTCCTTGAAGATCTCGTCTCGACGTCTCAGGCAGCTCAGAGAGTGCCGAAGATGTCGATGGTGCCGTCCTTGAGCGTCACGATCGCGCGCTTGGTGTCCTTCCGGCGGCCCAGGCCGAACTTCGTCCGACGGGCCTTGCCCTGCCGGTTCAGGGTGTGGACCGACTCGACCTTCACGCCGAAGATGCTCTCCACGGCCTTCTTGATCTCGGACTTGTTCGCCCGCGGGTCCACCACGAAGGTGTACTTGCCCTGGTCCAGCAGCGCGTAGGACTTCTCGGAGACGACCGGCGACAGCAGGATGTCGCGCGGGTCCTTGTTGATCGCTGGGGTGCTCACTTGGTCTCCTCCTCGACGGTGCCGGTCCGGCTGGCGCGAGCGATGTACGCGTCCAGGGCGGGTTGGGTGAACACCACGTCGTCGGCGCACAGCACGTCGTAGGTGTTGAGCTGGTCGACGAAGAGCACGTGGACCTCAGCGAGGTTGCGCAGGCTCTTGAGAGCCAGCTCGTCCGCGCGGTCGACGACGACCAGGAGGTTGTGGCGCTCGGTCAGGCCGCTCAACGCGCTCCAGGCCGTCTTGGTGGACGGGGTGTCCCCGCCGACCAGGGACGACAGCACGTGGATGCGCCCGTGGCGCGCCCGGTCGGACAGGGCCCCGCGCAGGGCGGCGGCCTTCATCTTCTTGGGCGTGCGCTGGGAGTAGTCGCGCGGCTGCGGGCCGTGAACCACGCCACCGCCGGCGAACTGCGGCGCCCGGGTCGAACCCTGGCGCGCGCGGCCGGTGCCCTTCTGGCGGTAGGGCTTGCGCCCACCGCCGCGGACCTCGCCGCGGGACTTGGTGGAGTGCGTGCCCTGGCGGGCCGCGGCCAGCTGGGCGACGACGACCTGGTGGATCAGCGGCACGTTGGTCTGCACGTCGAACAGCTCGGCGGGCAGCTCGACAGTGCCGGCCTCACCGCCGGTCGGGTGGGTGATGGTGACGGTCGTCATGAGGTTTACGCCCCCTTCACGGCCGTGCGGACCAGGACGACGCTGCCGCGGGAGCCGGGCACGGCACCCTTGATCAGCAGCAGGCCCCTGTCCGCGTCCACGGCGTGGATGGTCAGGTTGGAGGTGGTCTGGCGCTCGCCGCCCATCCGGCCGGCCATCTTGTGACCGCGGAAGACGCGGCCCGGGGTGGCGCAGCCACCGATGGAACCCGGCTTGCGGTGGTTGCGGTGCGAGCCGTGGGAGGCAGAGACGCCGTGGAAGCCGTGACGCTTCATGACACCGGCGAAGCCCTTGCCCTTGGTCGTGCCGGTCACGTCGACCTTCTGGCCGTCCTCGAACGTCTCGACCGTCAGCTCCTGGCCGAGCGAGTAGTCGCCCGCGTCGGAGGTGCGGAGCTCCACGAGGTGACGGCGCGGCGTGACGCCGGCCTTCTCGAAGTGGCCCTTGAGCGGCTGGGTGACCTTGCGCGGGTCGATCGCGCCGAAGGCGATCTGCACAGCGTCGTAGCCGTCGGTCTGCGCATCGCGGACCTGGGTCACGACGCAGGGGCCGGCCTTGATCACGGTCACGGGTACCAGGCGGTTCTCGGCGTCCCAGACCTGGGTCATGCCGAGCTTCTCGCCCAGGACACCCTTGACGGTGCGTGGGGTGGTTGTCGTCGCAGTCATCGTCACACTCACAGCTTGATCTCGATGTTCACGTCCGCCGGCAGGTCGAGGCGCATGAGCGAGTCGACCGCCTTCGGGGTCGGATCGACGATGTCGATCAGACGCTTGTGCGTGCGCATCTCGAAGTGCTCGCGGCTGTCCTTGTACTTGTGGGGCGACCGGATGACGCAGAAGACGTTCTTCTCCGTCGGCAGCGGCACGGGGCCCACAACGGTTGCGCCGGCACGGGTCACCGTGTCGACGATCTTGCGCGCCGAGCTGTCGATGACCTCGTGGTCATACGACTTCAGCCGGATGCGGATCTTCTGTCCCGCCATCGCTTGTCTGACTCTCTCTCGTCGTCCTACAGAACGTTCCTGGCCGGGTCGGCCCAGGCACTGACTCCCACCCCCGCGGTCGGGCGTGTCGTCCTACCCGCGAGCGTCGCCCACGCAAAGATCTGCAGTTCGGGCTGGTGTTCAGGCCCGGCGTCGCCGGGGCTTGCGCTGCCGTCGCCCGCGCTGCGACCTGTTGATCGACCGGGGTCGACCGACTGTCGTCAGCGCGTGCCGGACGGCTGGTGATGGGCACATGGGTGCCCATCACGCGTCAAGCAACCTGCCTAGTGTGCCACGGACCGGCCGTTGCGCCCAAATCCAGGTCAGCCCCGGACCATCCGGTCCAGGACCTGGGTCGTGACCGGACGTGCGTAGGGGTCGGGCTCGGGGTCCGGGAGGTCCGGCGACGCCCAGCCCAGCAGCGCGTGCAGGTGCTCCTCGTCGAACTCGCTCTCCCCCTCGCGCAGAGCCTCGGGCACCTGCAGCTGGTCGAGGCACACGCTCACCGCCGCGGTCTCGCCGAGCTCCGCCGGCAGGTGGTATGCCGTCCAGGCCGCGAGGAAGGACGGCAGGCTCGTCCCCACCACGGCCAGCGCCGGCTCCTCCCCCAGGGTGTCGCCGACCATGACGACCAGGCTGCGCCGTGTGCCGCGCGGTGCCCAGACGCCGTAGAGCTCGTCCGAACCGTCGGAGCCCAGCACCAGAAGGTCGGGAGGGATCATCCAGCCCCACGACCGGTGCTGGTCGGCGGCCTCGAGAGCCCCCAGCGTCTCGTCGTCGCCGAGCAGCGGGAGGAGGGTCAGGTCCTCCTCACCGATGCGGACGCCGTCGCTGGCGCGGTAGAGGTCGGTCACGTCCTCGGGCAACGGGCGCCCGAGGCGCTGCGCCGCCTGGACCAGGAGGTGCGCCGGCACGCCGGGGGCGGTGTGCACGTGCGCGCGCACCGCCTCCCACGCGGAGAGGACCTGGGCCATCGTGTGTCTCGCCACAGGAGGAAGGCTAGTGGGGCTGCGCGCGGTCTGCCGCACGAGCGCACGGTCGGCACCAGGTGTTCACCTGTGGTCCGACGGGGTGACCCGCTCAGCCCTCCTGCTTGATGGCTGAGATCTCGAACTCGAGCGTGACCTTCTCGGAGACGAGGACGCCCCCGGCGTCCAGGGGCATGTTCCAGTGCAGTCCGAAGTCACGGCGGTTGAGCCTCCGGGTGGCCTCGAAGCCGGCCCGCAGGTTGCCCATGGGGTCGCGCTGGACGCCCAGCAGGGCGATCGGGATCGCCACCTGCTTGGTGACGTCGCGGATGGTGAGGTCACCGACCACCATGTAGTTGCTCTCCTCGACCTCGTCGATGGTCGAGGACGTGAAGACGATCTCCGGCCACTGCTCGGCGTTGAAGAAGTCCTGGCTGCGAAGGTGCTCGTCGCGCTGCTCGTTGTTGGTGTTGATGCTGGCGGTGCGCAGACGCACCTCCACGGAGGATGCCGCGATGTCCTCGGGGTCCAGGTGGATCACGCCCGTCACGTCCGTGAACGTGCCCCGGACGGTCGTGACCATCGCGTGCCGGGCGGAGAACCCGACGCGGGTGTGCGCCGGGTCGAAGTGCCACACGCCGCTCATCGATGCCTCGAGGTCGGACAAGGCCCCTCCTGGGTGTCGGGACGCGCCCCGCGGCAGGACCGCAGGACACCTCTGATGACCCCCGAGCCTACCCGCTCCCCCTCCGCCGCCCGGCAGCCGGACGGGGGGTCACACCTCGTGTCGCCGTGCATCTGCACGCGCGCACCGCGGCCCCTCCGGAACGCACCGGGCCCCCGTCACCACGAGGGTGACGGGGGCCCGGTGAACCGCAGGGGGGTCAGATCACTTGAGGATCTTGGTGACGCGGCCGGCACCCACGGTGCGGCCACCCTCACGGATGTTGAACATGAGGCCGTCCTCCATGGCGATGGGCTGGATCAGCTCCACGCGCATGTCGGTGTTGTCGCCCGGCATGACCATCTCGGTGCCCTCGGGGAGGTGGCACACGCCGGTCACGTCCGTGGTACGGAAGTAGAACTGCGGGCGGTAGTTGTCGTAGAACGGGGTGTGACGGCCACCCTCGTCCTTCGACAGGATGTAGGCCTGGGCCTCGAACTCGGTGTGCGGGGTGATCGTGCCCGGCTTGACGATGACCTGGCCGCGCTCGACGTCCTCACGCTTGATGCCGCGCAGGAGCAGACCGACGTTCTCGCCCGCACGACCCTCGTCGAGGAGCTTGCGGAACATCTCGATACCGGTGACCGTCGTCTTGGCCGAGGTCGGGCGGATGCCGACGATCTCGACCTCCTCGTTGACCTTCAGGACGCCGCGGTCGATACGACCGGTGACGACGGTGCCACGACCGGTGATCGTGAAGACGTCCTCGACGGGCATCATGAACGGCTTGTCCAGGTCGCGCACGGGCTCCGGGATGTACTCGTCCACGGTGTCCATGAGCTCGAGCACCGTCTTGCTCCACTCGGGGTCACCCTCGAGCGCCTTCAGCGCGGAGACGCGGACGACCGGGAGGTCGTCACCGGGGAACTCGTAGGAGGACAGCAGCTCGCGGACCTCCATCTCGACGAGCTCCATGATCTCCTCGTCGTCGACCATGTCGACCTTGTTGAGGGCCACGACGATGTAGGGGACGCCGACCTGGCGGGCCAGGAGGACGTGCTCCTTCGTCTGCGGCATCGGACCGTCGGTGGCGGCGACCACGAGGATCGCACCGTCCATCTGGGCCGCGCCGGTGATCATGTTCTTGATGTAGTCGGCGTGCCCCGGGCAGTCGACGTGCGCGTAGTGACGCTTCTCGGTCTGGTACTCGATGTGCGCGATCGAGATCGTGATGCCGCGCTGACGCTCCTCAGGAGCCTTGTCGATCGAGTCGAACGGCGACGCCTCGTTCAGCGTCGGGTACTTGTCGTGCAGCACCTTGGAGATGGCAGCCGTCAGCGTGGTCTTGCCGTGGTCGATGTGACCGATGGTTCCGATGTTGACGTGCGGCTTTACCCGCTCGAACTTGGCCTTGGCCACTGGGGGTCCTCCTGTTGGACGTGTTGTGCGCTCGTCGGCGGCTGGGTGCCGCCAGCGACGTACTGGGTTTGATGGATGGTCGTGCTCGGGTCCATCACTCCGCGGAACGGAGTGAGTTCAGCTCACTCGCCGCGGACCTTCTTGATGATCTCCTCGGCCACGTTCCGGGGAACCTCGGCATAGGAGTCGAACTGCATCGTGTAGTTGGCTCGACCCTGGGTCTTGGACCGGAGGTCACCAACGTACCCGAACATCTCCGACAGCGGCACGGTCGCACGGACGACCTTGGCACCGCTGATGTCCTCCATGGACTGGATCTGACCACGGCGGGAGTTGAGGTCGCCGATGACGTCGCCCATGTAGTCCTCGGGCGTGCGCACCTCGACGGCCATGACCGGCTCCAGCAGACACGGGTCCGCCTTGCGGGCGGCCTCCTTGAAGGCCATGGACCCGGCGATCTTGAACGCCATCTCCGAGGAGTCGACGTCGTGGTAGGCGCCGTCCAGGAGCGTGGCCTTGACACCGACGACCGGGTATCCCGCCAGGATGCCGAGGTTCATCGCGTCCTGGATGCCGTGGTCCACCGAGGGGATGTACTCCTTCGGGACGCGGCCACCGGTCACGACGTTGGAGAACTCGTAGAGCTCGCCCTCGGAGGTGTCCATCGGCGCCAGCGCGATCTGGATCTTCGCGAACTGGCCCGAGCCACCCGTCTGCTTCTTGTGGGTGTAGTCGAACTTCTCGACCGCCCGGCGGATCGTCTCGCGGTAGGCCACCTGGGGGGCGCCCACGTTGGCCTCGACCTTGAACTCGCGCTTCATCCTGTCGACCAGGATGTCCAGGTGCAGCTCGCCCATGCCGCCGATGACGGTCTGGCCGGTGTCCTCGTCCAGCTTGACGGTGAAGGTGGGGTCCTCCTGCGCCAGCTTCTGGATGGCCGTGGACAGCTTCTCCTGGTCACCCTTGGTCTTGGGCTCGATGGCCACGTGGATGACCGGCTCCGGGAAGGTCATCGACTCCAGGATGATCGGCTGGGCGATGTCGCAGAGCGTGTCGCCCGTCGTCGTGTCCTTGAGGCCGATGACGGCGTAGATGTGTCCCGCCGAGACCTTCTCGACCGGGTTCTCCTTGTTGGCGTGCATCTGGAACAGCTTGCCCAGACGCTCCTTCTTGCCCTTGGTCGCGTTGAGGACCCCCTGGCCGGCGGTGATCTCCCCGGAGTACACCCGGATGTAGGTCAGCGTGCCGAAGAACGGGTGCGTCGCGATCTTGAACGCCAGGGCCGCAAAGGGCTCCTTGGTGCTCGGGTCGCGGGTGATGACCGTCTCCTCGTCACCGGGCTTGTGGCCCTCGGTCGGGGGCAGGTCCACCGGGGAGGGCAGGTAGTCCACGACCGCGTCGAGCAGCGGCTGGACGCCCTTGTTCTTGAACGCGGTGCCGCAGAAGACCGGGTGCACCTCGCCGGCGAGGGTGAGGGTGCGCACGCCGGCCTTGATCTCGTCGACGGTCAGCTCCTCGCCGCCCAGGTACTTGTCGAGCAGCTCGTCGCTGGCGTCGGCCACGCGCTCCACGAGGCGGGCGCGGTACTCGTCCGCCTGCGAGCGCAGCTCCTCCGGGATGTCGGTGGTCGTGTACTCCTCGCCGAGGGCGGTGTCCACCGGCCACGTCAGCGCCTGCATCGTGACCAGGTCGATCATCCCGACGAAGTCGGACTCGGCCCCGATGGGCAGCTGCATGACGAGCGGGTGCGCGCCGAGGCGGTCCACCATCGTCTGCACGGAGAAGTAGAAGTCCGCGCCCATCTTGTCCATCTTGTTGATGAAGCACATGCGGGGCACGCCGTACTTGTCGGCCTGGCGCCAGACCGTCTCGGACTGGGGCTCGACACCCTCCTTGCCGTCGAAGACGGCGACGGCACCGTCCAGGACGCGCAGGTTGCGCTCGACCTCGACGGTGAAGTCGACGTGGCCGGGCGTGTCGATCAGGTTGATCTGGGTGCCCTTCCAGAAGCTGGTGACGGCGGCGGAGGTGATGGTGATGCCCCGCTCCTTCTCCTGCTCCATCCAGTCGGTCGTCGACGCACCGTCGTGCGTCTCGCCCATCTTGTGCTTGACACCCGTGTAGAACAGGATGCGCTCGGTGGTCGTCGTCTTGCCGGCATCGATGTGGGCCATGATGCCGATGTTGCGGACCTTGTTCAGGTCCGTCAGGACGTCCTGTGCCACGGTTTCTTCTCTCTGCTTGTCTTCATCAGGTCTGTCGGTGCGGCGGGTGTGCCGTGCGGTCGGGTCCTGCGCCACCGCCGGAGCGGCGGGCACGACCCGGTCGGCTCACCAGCGGTAGTGCGCGAAGGCCTTGTTGGCGTCGGCCATCTTGTGCGTGTCCTCGCGGCGCTTGACCGCGGCACCCAGGCCGTTGCTGGCGTCGAGGATCTCGTTCATGAGGCGCTCGGTCATCGTCTTCTCGCGACGCTGACGGGAGTAGCCGACCAGCCAGCGCAGGGCCAGCGTCGTGCTGCGGTTGGGCTTGACCTCGATCGGCACCTGGTAGGTCGCACCGCCGACACGGCGGGACTTGACCTCCAGGGCCGGCTTGACGTTGTCCAGCGCGCGCTTGAGCGTCTGCACCGGGTCGGTGCCGGTCTTGGCGCGGACGCCCTCGAGGGCACCGTAGACGATGCGCTCGGCGGTGGACTTCTTGCCGTCCGTGAGGATCTTGTTGACGAGCTGGGTGACCAGCTGGCTGCCGTAGACCGGGTCCTGGATCAGCGGACGCTTGGGAGCGGGGCCCTTACGAGGCATTACTTCTTCTCCTTCTTCGCGCCGTAGCGGGAGCGGGACTGGTTGCGACCCTTGACGCCCTGGGTGTCCAGGGACCCGCGGATGATCTTGTAGCGCACGCCGGGAAGGTCCTTCACGCGACCGCCGCGGACGAGCACGATCGAGTGCTCCTGCAGGTTGTGGCCCACGCCCGGGATGTAGGCCGTGACCTCGACGCCGCTGGTCAGGCGCACACGGGCGACCTTGCGCAGGGCGGAGTTCGGCTTCTTGGGGGTGGTCGTGTAGACGCGGGTGCAGACACCGCGGCGCTGCGGGTTGCCCTTGAGGGCCGGGCTGTCGGACTTCTTGACCTTGTCCGCGCGGCCCTTGCGGACAAGCTGGTTGATCGTGGGCACTGATTCTCCGTCAGTCGTGGTTGGTCTGCGTGCTCCGTGGCTCATGCCGTGGGACACGCTCCTTGGTCGTTCGCCCGTCCGGCCCCTGGTGTCGGGGGTGTCGGTCGCGCTGTCTCTCCCCCGCACTTCCCGGTCCCGGACCCCGCGCGGCCCATGTGCGGCCTCGAGGGGGACGGGGCGGACTGCCCGGCGAGAGGTGGTGCGGACGCTGCGGCCGAATCTGGCCGACCGCCGCCTCCGCGCACGCGGGACCTAGCCCACGCACGGTGTTCCAGACTACCGGGGCGGCAGGCCGAGGTCCAAATCAACGACGGGGGGCGGGTATGCCGTGCGCTCGCACGGCATACCCGCCCCTGGTC
>NZ_JBJFZS010000025.1:0-148945 GCF_045032595.1 Ornithinimicrobium jinqii | reverse complement strand
GTTGTTTCACCTCTCCCCCCCCCCCCCCCCCCGCCCCTGGTCAGCTGCTGGCTCGGACGCCGGTCAGTAGCGGTCGTCCCCGACGGGCAGGTCGTCCAGGCGCACGGCTTCGCCGCTGCCCTGGCCGAACGTGCCGGCGTAGTCGAAGTCGTCGTAGACGGGCACCGCGTAGGCCTGCGCCTTGGCCTCCTCGGTCGGCTCGACCGTGAGGTTGCGGTAGCGGGTCAGACCCGTGCCGGCCGGGATCAGCTTGCCCAGGATGACGTTCTCCTTCAGGCCCAGCAGCGGGTCGCTCTTGGCTTCCATCGCGGCCTCGGTGAGGACGCGGGTGGTCTCCTGGAAGGAGGCCGCGGAGAGCCAGGAGTCGGTCGCCAGCGACGCCTTGGTGATGCCCATCAGCTCGGGACGGCCAGAGGCCGGGCGCCCGCCCTCGGAGACCACACGACGGTTCTCGGTCTCGAACCGGCCACGCTCGACGAGCGTGCCGGGGAGCAGCTCTGCGTCGGCGGCCTCGATGACCGTGATCCGGCGCAGCATCTGCCGCACGATGACCTCGATGTGCTTGTCGTGGATCGACACACCCTGCTGGCGGTAGACGCCCTGGACCTCGTCCACGAGGTGCTGCTGCGTGGCCCGGGGGCCGAGGATGCGCAGCACCTGCTTGGGGTCGATGGCGCCGAAGACCAGCTGGTGGCCGACCTCGACGTGCTCGCCGTCCTGGACCAGCAGGCGCGAGCGCTTGCTGACCGGGTAGGCGTGCTCCTCGGAGCCGTCGTCCGGCGTGAGGAGGATGCGCCGCGACTTGTCGGTGTCCTCGATCTCGATGCGGCCTGCCGCCTCGGCGATCGGGGCGACCGCCTTGGGGGTGCGGGCCTCGAACAGCTCGACGACACGCGGCAGACCCTGCGTGATGTCGTCACCGGCCACACCACCGGTGTGGAAGGTGCGCATCGTCAGCTGGGTGCCGGGCTCGCCGATGGACTGGGCCGCGATGATGCCGACGGCCTCACCGATGTCGACGAGCTTGCCGGTGGCCAGCGAGCGGCCGTAGCACTTGGCGCAGGTGCCGACGAGCGACTCGCAGGTCAGGACCGAACGGACCTTCACCGACTCGACGCCGGCCCCGACGAGACGGTCGATGACCACGTCGCCCAGGTCGATGCCGCCCTCGGCGAGCACCTCCCCGTCCTCGGACACGATGTCCTCGACCAGCGTGCGGGCGTAGACGGCCGTCTCGACCTCGTCGTGCTCGCGCAGCTCTCCGCTGGCGGTGCGCACGGCGATCGGCATGACGAAGCCACGGTCGGTGCCGCAGTCGAGCTCGCGGATGATCACGTCCTGCGACACGTCGACCAGACGACGGGTCAGGTAGCCCGAGTCGGCGGTCCGCAGCGCAGTGTCCGCGAGACCCTTGCGGGCTCCGTGCGTGGAGATGAAGAACTCCAGCACCGACAGGCCCTCACGGAAGTTGGACTTGATCGGACGCGGGATGATCTCGCCCTTGGGGTTGGCCATGAGGCCACGCATGCCGGCGATCTGACGCAGCTGGAACCAGTTGCCTCGGGCACCGGACGTCACCATGCGGTAGATGGTGTTGTCCTTGGGCATCGTGGTCTCGAGCTCCTTGGCCACCTCGTTGGTCGCCTGGGTCCAGATCTCCACGAGCTCCTGACGGCGCTCGTCGTCGGTGATCAGACCACGCTCGTACTGCAGCTGGACCTTGGCGGCCTTGGCCTCGTAGACCGCGAGGATCTCGAGCTTGCGCGGCGGCGTCTTGACGTCGGAGATCGCCACCGTCGTGCCCGAACGGGTCGCGAAGTGGAAGCCGAGGTCCTTGAGGGCGTCGAGGCTCGCGGCGACCTGCACCTTGGTGTAGCGCTCGGCGAGGTCGTTGACGATCCCGGAGAGGCGCTTCTTCTCCACCACGTCGTTGACGTAGGGGTAGTTGACCGGAAGAGCGTCGTTGAACAACGCACGGCCCAGCGTGGTCTGCATGTCGAAGGTCGACACCACGCCGTCCTCGGTGACCTGGGCGCCCTCGGGCAGCGCGTGGCCCTCCGGGGCAGCCGTGTCCGTCAGCCGCAGCCGGAGCTGGGTGCCCAGCGCGATCTGACCGGCGTCGAAGGCCATCTGGGCCTCGGCGACCGAGCTGAACGAGCGCAGGTGCTCCACACCCTCCGGGTCCGTGACCGACTCGGTGCTGCCCTGGCCCAGCGCCGCCTCGGAGGTGAGGTGGAACAGACCGATGACCATGTCCTGGGTGGGCATGGTGACGGGGCGCCCGTCGGCCGGCTTGAGGATGTTGTTGGACGAGAGCATGAGGATCCGCGCCTCGGCCTGGGCCTCGGCGGACAGCGGCAGGTGCACCGCCATCTGGTCGCCGTCGAAGTCCGCGTTGAACGCGGTGCACACGAGCGGGTGGATCTGGATGGCCTTGCCCTCGACCAGCTGCGGCTCGAAGGCCTGGATGCCGAGGCGGTGCAGGGTCGGTGCACGGTTGAGCAGGACGGGGTGGTCGGTGATGACCTCCTCGAGCACGTCCCACACGACCGAACGTCCACGCTCGACCATCCGCTTGGCGGACTTGATGTTCTGCGCGTGGTCGAGGTCGACCAGTCGTTTCATCACGAACGGCTTGAACAGCTCGAGCGCCATCTGCTTGGGCAGACCGCACTGGTGCAGGCGCAGCTGCGGACCGACGACGATGACCGAACGGCCGGAGTAGTCGACGCGCTTGCCCAGCAGGTTCTGGCGGAACCGGCCCTGCTTGCCCTTGAGCATGTCGGACAGCGACTTCAGCGGCCGGTTGCCCGGACCGGTCACCGCACGACCACGGCGACCGTTGTCGAACAGCGAGTCCACGGCCTCCTGCAGCATCCGCTTCTCGTTGTTGACGATGATCTCGGGCGCACCGAGGTCGAGCAGCCGCTTGAGGCGGTTGTTGCGGTTGATCACCCGGCGGTAGAGGTCGTTGAGGTCGGAGGTCGCGAAGCGGCCACCGTCCAGCTGGACCATCGGACGCAGGTCCGGCGGGATGACCGGGACGCAGTCGAGCACCATGCCGGCAGGCTCGTTCTTGGTCTGCTGGAAGCTGGTGACGACCTTGAGCCGCTTGATGGCGCGGGTCTTGCGCTGGCCCTTGCCGTTGGCGATGATCTCGCGCAGGAAGACGTTCTCGGCCGCCAGGTCGAAGGTCTGGAGGCGCCTCTGCAGCGCCGCCGCACCCATGCCGCCCTCGAAGTACATCCCGAAGCGGTCGCGCATCTCGCGGTAGAGGACCTCGTCGCCCTCGAGGTCCTGGACCTTGAGGTTCTTGAAGCGGTCCCAGACCTGCTCGAGACGCTCGACCTGCTGGTCGGCGCGGCGACGGATCTGGTTCATCTCGCGCTCGGCGCCGTCCTTGACCTTGCGCTTGGCGTCGGCCTTGGCACCTTCGGCCTCGAGCTCGGCCAGGTCGGTCTCGAGCTTCTTGGCGCGGGTCTCGACGTCGGCGTCACGACGGTTCTCCAGCTGCTTCTTCTCGGTCTGGATCTGAGCCTCGAGCGAGGGCAGGTCGGCGTGCCGCTGCTCCACGTCGACGTGCGTGATCATGTAGGCCGCGAAGTAGATGACCTTCTCCAGGTCCTTCGGGGCCAGGTCGAGCAGGTAGCCCAGCCGCGACGGCACGCCCTTGAAGTACCAGATGTGGGTGACGGGGGCGGCCAGCTCGATGTGGCCCATCCGCTCACGGCGCACGCCGGCCCGGGTCACCTCGACGCCGCAGCGCTCGCAGATGATGCCCTTGAAGCGGACCCGCTTGTACTTGCCGCAGTAGCACTCCCAGTCCCGGGTGGGACCGAAGATCTTCTCGCAGAAGAGCCCGTCCTTCTCCGGCTTCAGGGTGCGGTAGTTGATGGTCTCGGGCTTCTTGACCTCGCCGTGGCTCCAGCCGCGGATGTCGTCCGCGGTAGCAAGGCCGATGCGCAGCTCATCGAAGAAGTTGACGTCGAGCACGTGGATCCTTCTCTCGTGATCTCGTGTAAAGCGTTGTGAAGACTAGGTATGACGTCGGGACGGCCCGGGCCCGAAGGCCCGGGCGTCCCTGAACGGGTGCGACGGCGGCCTCAGTGGAGGCCGTCGGTCACACCTCCTCGACGGAGGCCGGCTCGCGACGGCTGAGATCGATCCCCAGCTCCTCCGCAGCGCGGAAGACCTCGGTGTCGGACTCGCGCAGGTCGATGTGCGTGCCGTCCGAGGAGAGGACCTCCACGTTCAGGCACAGCGACTGCATCTCCTTGATGAGCACCTTGAAGGACTCCGGGATGCCTGGTTCGGGCACGTTGTCACCCTTGACGATGGACTCGTAGACCTTCACGCGTCCGGTGACGTCGTCGGACTTGATCGTCAGCAGCTCCTGCAGCGCGTAGGCGGCACCGTAGGCCTCCAGGGCCCACACCTCCATCTCGCCGAAGCGCTGGCCACCGAACTGGGCCTTTCCACCCAGAGGCTGCTGGGTGATCATCGAGTACGGCCCGGTGCTGCGGGCGTGGATCTTGTCGTCCACGAGGTGGTGCAGCTTCAGGATGTACATGTAGCCGACCGAGACCGGCTCCGGGAAGGGCTCCCCGGAGCGACCGTCGTAGAGACGGGTCTTGCCGCTCGCGCCGATGAGGCGCTGACCGTCGCGGGTCGGCGTCGTCGACTCGAGGAGACCGGTGATCTCCTCCTCGCGCGCACCGTCGAAGACGGGGCTGGCGACCCGGCTGTGCGGGCCGGCCTCGCGGGCGTCGCCCGGGATGAGCTCGGCCCACTCCGGCTCGCCCTCGATCTTCCAGCCGCGGGAGGCGACCCAGCCGAGGTGCAGCTCCAGGATCTGGCCGATGTTCATCCGGCCGGGTACCCCCAGCGGGTTGAGGATGACGTCCACGGGGGTGCCGTCCTCAAGGAAGGGCATGTCCTCGACGGGCAGGATGCGCGAGATGACGCCCTTGTTGCCGTGGCGGCCCGCGAGCTTGTCACCGTCGGTGATCTTGCGCTTGTTCGCCACGTAGACGCGCACCAGCTGGTTGACGCCCGGGGGAAGCTCGTCGCCGTCCTCGCGCTCGAACACCTTGACGCCGATGACCGTGCCGGTCTCGCCGTGCGGCACCTTCATCGAGGTGTCGCGGACCTCACGGGCCTTCTCCCCGAAGATCGCCCGCAGCAGGCGCTCCTCCGGCGTCAGCTCGGTCTCACCCTTGGGCGTCACCTTGCCGACGAGCAGGTCGCCGTCACGGACCTCGGCCCCGATGCGGATGATGCCGCGCTCGTCCAGGTCGGCCAGCACCTCGTCGGAGACGTTCGGGATGTCCCGCGTGATCTCCTCCGGGCCCAGCTTGGTGTCGCGCGCGTCGATCTCGTGCTCCTCGATGTGGATCGAGGACAGGACGTCGTCCTGCACGAGACGCTGCGAAAGGATGATCGCGTCCTCGTAGTTGTAGCCCTCCCACGGCATGAAGGCCACGAGCAGGTTGCGACCCAGGGCCATCTCGCCACCGTCGGTCGCCGGGCCGTCGGCGAGCAGCTGCCCGACCTCGACCCGCTGACCTGCGTCGACCCGGACCTGCTGGTTGTAGCAGTTGCCCTGGTTGGAGCGGGTGAACTTGTTGATCTTGTAGGACAGGTAGCTGCCGTCGTCGTCGGCCACCGTGATGAGGTCGGCCGAGACCTCCTGGACCACGCCCGCCTTGGTCGCTCGCACCACGTCCCCGGAGTCCAGTGCGGCGCGGTACTCCATACCCGTGCCCACGAGCGGTGCCTCTGCGCGCACCAACGGGACCGCCTGGCGCTGCATGTTGGCGCCCATGAGCGCGCGGTTGGCATCGTCGTGCTCGAGGAACGGGATCATCGCCGTCGCAGCAGACACCATCTGGCGCGCGGAGACGTCCATGTAGTCGACCTCCTCCGCCGGCACGTCGACGGCCTCGCCGTCGTGCGCCCGCACGAGGACCCGCTCGTCGAGGAAGGTGCCGTCGTCACCGAGCGAGGCGTTGGCCTGCGCGATGACGAAGCGGTCCTCCTCGTCGGCCGAGAGGTACTTGACGTCGTCGGTGACCTTGCCGTCGACCACGCGACGGTAGGGGGTCTCGACGAACCCGAACGGGTTGATGCGGCCGTAGCTGGCCAGCGACCCGATCAGACCGATGTTCGGACCCTCGGGGGTCTCGATGGGGCACATGCGTCCGTAGTGCGACGGGTGGACGTCGCGGACCTCCATGCCGGCCCGGTCCCGGGACAGACCACCCGGACCCAGCGCGGACAGACGACGCTTGTGCGTCAGACCGGAGAGCGGGTTGTTCTGGTCCATGAACTGGGACAGCTGGCTGGTGCCGAAGAACTCCTTGATGGAGGCGACGACGGGCCGGATGTTGATCAGGGTCTGCGGCGTGATGGCCTCGACGTCCTGCGTGGTCATCCGCTCGCGAACGACGCGCTCCATCCGGGACAGGCCGGTGCGGACCTGGTTCTGGATGAGCTCGCCGACGCTGCGCAGGCGACGGTTGCCGAAGTGGTCGATGTCGTCCACCTCGACCGGCATGGAGCCGGCCGGCATGTCGATCGCGTCCTGACCCGCGTGCAGGGCGACGAGGTACTTGATCGTCGCGACGATGTCGTCGACGCCCAGCACGGACTCGCTCAGCGGGGCCTGCAGCCCCAGCTTCTTGTTGACCTTGTAGCGGCCGACCTTGGCCAGGTCGTAGCGCTTGGGGTTGAAGTAGAGGTTGTCGAGCAGCGTCTGCGCGGCCTCCTTGGTGGGCGGTTCGCCCGGACGCAGCTTGCGGTAGATGTCGAGCAGCGCCTCGTCCTGGCCGGACGTGTGGTCCTTCTCCAGGGTGGCGCGCATGGACTCGTACTCGCCGAACTCCTCGAGGATCTGCGCCTCGGTCCAGCCCAGCGCCTTGAGCAGCACGGTGACGCTCTGCTTGCGCTTGCGGTCGACGCGCACGCCGACCTGGTCGCGCTTGTCGATCTCGAACTCCAGCCAGGCACCACGGCTCGGGATGATCTTGGAGGAGAAGATGTCCTTGTCCGAGGTCTTGTCGAGCGACCGCTCGAAGTAGACGCCCGGGGAGCGGACCAGCTGGGAGACGACGACACGCTCGGTGCCGTTGACGATGAAGGTGCCGCGCGGCGTCATCAGCGGGAAGTCGCCCATGAAGACGGTCTGGCTCTTGATCTCACCGGTGGTGTTGTTGATGAACTCCGCGGTGACGAAGAGCGGCGCGGAGTAGGTCATGTCCTTCTCCTGGCACTCCTCGATGGAGTACTTCTGCTCCTCGAAGCGGTGGTCGCGGAAGCTCAGCGACATGGAGCCGGAGAAGTCCTCGATCGGGGAGATCTCCTCGAAGATCTCCTCCAGACCGGAGGTGGAGGGGACGTCGCTTCCCCCGCTCTCCGCCTGCGCGACACGGGCCTGCCACGACTCGTTGCCGAGGAGCCAGTCGAAGCTCTCGGTCTGCAGGGCGAGCAGGTCGGGAACCTCCAGAGGCTCCCTGATCTTTGCAAAGCTCAGACGGCCGGATGCCGTCCGAGCGGTGGACACAGTCTTCTTCGCAGTGCGCGAGGCAGCCAAGGATTGGTCCTTCCACGGGCCTGTTGGGCGGCTTGTTCGAACGGCCACCAGGACCTGACCCGGCGCAGCACACATCCACGGTGTCGAGCGACGTCGTCAGCAAGGACGGCGTGCGAAACCAGAGGGGTCGGCGAGAGCGGGGCAGGTGCAGGGCAGCGCAAAGCGACAGCATACACACATGGCGCCCCCACATCAAACCGCCGACCGTGCAGCTCCGTGACGTGCGCAGATGCCCTGACCGGCTCGTCGCCCTCACGGCCCGGGCACCACCGCCACGGAGACGGTTGTGTTGCGAAGTACTGTGCGCCCTCACCCGCCCCGCCGTCAAGCCGACGCACCGCTCACGGGCCGACGTCACGCCGGCACCGACCCCCACGCAGCGCGCACGACCCCCCGGACAACGCGGCACGGGCGGGGCCGCACCTCGTGGGTGCGACCCCGCCCGTGCGGCAGAGGTTGTCCCGGGCAGTCCCGGGACGAGCTCACTTGAGCGTGACGGTGGCGCCAGCGCCCTCGAGCTGCTCCTTGGCCTTGTTGGCCGTGTCCTTGTCGACCTTCTCCAGGACGGGCTTGGGGGCGCCGTCCACGAGGTCCTTGGCCTCCTTGAGGCCGAGGGAGGTCAGGGAGCGGACCTCCTTGATGACCTGGATCTTCTTGTCACCGGCCGCCTCGAGGACGACGTCGAACTCAGCCTGCTCCTCCTCGACGGCGGCCTCGCCACCGCCGGCGGGGGCGCCAGCGGCCGCGACGGCGACCGGGGCGGCAGCGGTGACCTCGAAGGTCTCCTCGAAAGCCTTGACGAACTCGGACAGCTCGATCAGGGTCATCTCCTTGAACTGGTCAAGAAGCTCCTCGGTGCTCAGCTTCGCCATGATGGCGTTCCTTTCGTTAGTGCCGTGAGTGGCGGTGTGTAGATCGGCCGGGCCGGGACCTGGTGGTCTCGACTCAGCTCTCGTCGCCACCCTCGGCGACGTCGGTGGTGGCCTCGGCAACAGCCTCGGCCGGGGTGTCCTCGGCGGCAGCCGGGGTGTCGTCGCTGGTGGCGACGGCGCCGCCCTGCTCCTCGACCTTCGCGCGCAGCGCGTCGACGACCCTGGCGGTCTGCGACAGCGGTGCGGCGAAGAGGTAGACGGCCTTGCTGAGGTTCGCCTTCATGGCGCCCGCCAGCTTGGCCAGCAGGACCTCGCGGGACTCGAGGTCCGCGAGCTGGGTGATCTCCTCGGGGGTCAACGGCTTGCCGTCGAGCACCCCCGCCTTGATGACCAGGGCCGGGTTGGCCTTGGCGAAGTCACGCAGTCCCTTGGCAGCCTCGACCGGGTCACCGGTGACGAAGGCGATCGCGGTGGGTCCCACGAGGTGCTCGTCGAGCCCCTCGATGCCGGCCGCGTCAGCGGCCCGCCGGGTCAGCGTGTTCTTCACCACGGCGTAGGTGGCGTGCTCGCGCATCGTGGTGCGCAGCTCGGTGAGCTGACTCACCGTCAGACCGCGATAGTCGGTCAGCACGGCCGCACCGGAGCTGCGGAACTTCTCCGTCAGCTCGGCGATGGCTGCAGCCTTCTGGGGCGTCGCCATGGTGGCCTCCTTCGTCCGTTGGTGCCGGCTACCCCCGGGCCACCACAGGAAAAAGAGCCCCGGCGCAGGGCGCTGGGGCTCGGGCACGACTCGACGTCGCACACTTGCTCTCGCACCTGCGCTGGTCGCTCCCGTCTGCGGGAACCTTCGGTCGGGGCGTCCGGGGCGCTCTCGCGTCCGGGCCCACCGACTACCGGCGGTCATGGGTATGCGGCAAGGGTACGGCATACCAGATCCCCACCCAAATCCCCTCGCCCCCGCAGGGACGTTCCCGACGCCCTGGGGTGGCGCGCACGCACGGTCGGACCTCGGGACGGGAGAGGATGGGCGGGTGAGTGCTGCACGGGGGTCCGTCCGCTGGTACCACCGACTCGTCGACGCCGACCCGGAGGCCGAGGCGCAGCTCGGCGGCGCGGAGCGGGTGGCCTCCGGCGGGCTGCGGATCATCCTGGCGAACGCCCTGCAGAGCACCGGTGACCAGATCGTCAACGCCAAGACGGTCCTGCCGTGGCTGTTCTCGGTGCTGGGGGCCCCGGCGGCGCTCGTCGGTCTGCTCGTGCCCATCCGGGAGTCCGGCTCGATGCTGCCCCAGGCGGCCCTGACGCCCTGGGTGCTGCGCGCGCGCCGACGGACGCGCGTCTGGATGCTCGGTGCCGCGGTGCAGGGTCTGGCCGCGCTGTCGATGGCGGGAACCGCGCTGCTGCTGACCGGCTGGCTCGCCGCCGTGGTCGTGCTCGCGGCGCTCACGGTCTTCGCCCTCGCGCGGGCGCTGTGCTCGATGGCGAGCAAGGACGTCCAGGGGCGCACGGTGCCCAAGGGGCAGCGTGGGCAGGTGAACGGCGTCGCGACCGCCGTCTCCGGCGTCGTCGCGGTCGGTGTCGGCGTGCTGCTGCAGGCTCTGGGCCCGGACCTCGGTGTCGGCGTGCTGGCGGCCTTCCTCGGCGCCGCCGCCCTGACCTGGCTGGTGGGCGTCGTGGTGTACGCCGGCATCCCCGAGGAGCCCAC
Source organism: Ornithinimicrobium jinqii (assembly GCF_045032595.1). NCBI lineage: Bacteria > Bacillati > Actinomycetota > Actinomycetes > Micrococcales > Ornithinimicrobiaceae > Ornithinimicrobium > Ornithinimicrobium jinqii. The sequence continues at coordinate 138,777 of NZ_JBJFZS010000025.1, read as the reverse complement.
CATGGGAGGAGCGGCCCCGGGGCGCGATCCGTGGCTGAGCGACACGGTCACGCTGCTCCGCGAGGACCGCGACTTCCGGCGCTTCGTGGTGGCCCGCGCCCTGCTGCTCGTCTCCGCGCTGGCACCGCCGTTCTTCGTCACGCTGGCCGTGGCGCAGGGCAGCTCGGTGCTCGTCGGTCTCGGGTCGTTCGTGATCGCCCAGGGTGTCGCCTCCGTGGTCGGCGGGCGCGTCTTCGGACGGTGGTCCGACCGCTCCAGCCGGCTGGTGATGGCTGCCGGTGCCGTCGTGGCCTCGCTCACCGTGCTGATGGTGGTGGGCGTGGTGCTGCTGGACCGCGAGGGGCTGACCGTGCCGGCCCTGGTCGCCGGCTACTTCGTCGTCAGCCTGGTCCACGTGGGGGTGCGGGTGGCGCGCAAGACCTACGTCGTCGACATGGCGGAGGGGGACCGGCGCACGCGCTACGTCGCGGTGGCCAACACCGCGATGGGGGTGCTGCTCCTGGTCGTCGGGGCCGTGAGCGCCGGCCTGGCGACCTTCGGCGAGGTTCCGGCCCTGGTCCTCCTGGCGGTGCTGGGCCTGCTCGGGGCCCTTGTCTCCTGGCGGCTGCCCGAGGTCTCGGGCCGCGCGTGAGACGACGAGACCCCCGACGACCAGGTCGTCGGGGGTCTCGTCTGCTCGAGGAGGCTCAGCTCACTCGGCGGCGTTCTCGACCAGGCTGCTTACGCGCGAGGGGTCGACCGGGATGCCCGGGCCCATCGTGGTGGCGACCGTCGCCTTGGTGACGAAGCGGCCCTTGGACGCCGACGGCTTGAGCCGCAGGATCTCGTCCATCGCGGCGCCGTAGTTCTCCACCAGCTTGGCCTCGTCGAAGGAGGCCTTGCCGATGATGAAGTGGAGGTTGCTGTGCTTGTCCACGCGGAACTCGATCTTGCCGCCCTTGATCTCGGTCACGGCCTTGGCCGTGTCCATCGTGACGGTGCCGGTCTTCGGGTTCGGCATGAGGCCGCGGGGGCCCAGCACCTTGCCCAGCCGACCGACCTTGCCCATGAGGTCCGGGGTCGCGACGACGGCGTCGAAGTCGGTCCAGCCGCCGGCGATCTTCTCGATCATGTCGTCGGAGCCGACGAAGTCGGCACCTGCGGCGCGGGCGGCCTCGGCCTTGTCCCCGTTGGCGATGACGAGGACGCGGGCGGTCTTGCCCGTGCCGTTGGGCAGGTTGACCGTGCCACGGACCAGCTGGTCGGCCTTGCGCGGGTCGACGCCCAGGCGCAGGGCGACCTCGATGGTCGCGTCGTAGGTGGTGGTTGCGGTCTCCTTGGCGAGGCGGACGGCCTCGACGGGGGTGTAGAGCTTGCCGTCCTCGATCTTCTCGGCGGCGGCGCGGTAGGCCTTGCTGCGCTTCATGGTGCTACTCCTTGTGTCGGGGTGGAGCTGTGGTCGGACGGGCCGGCGCGGGCCCTGCCACGGGGTCGGGGGTCACCCGGTGGGCGACCCCGGTCGGGTATGTCGTCGCGCGGGTCGCGCGACGACATACCCGGGTGGGTCACTCGACGGTGACACCCATCGAACGGGCGGTGCCGGCGATGATCCGCTTGGCCATGTCGATGTCGATGGCGTTGAGGTCCTGCATCTTCATCTGCGCGATCTCGGTGAGCTGCGCGTCGGAGAGCTTGGCGACCTTGGTCTTGTGCGGCTCACCGGACCCCTTGGCGACGCCGGCGGCCTTCTTGATGAGCTCGGCGGCCGGCGGGGTCTTGGTGACGAAGGTGAAGGAGCGGTCCTCGTAGACCGTGATCTCGACCGGGATGACGTTGCCGCGCTGGGACTCCGTCGCGGCGTTGTAGGCCTTGACGAACTCCATGATGTTGACGCCGTGCTGACCGAGCGCGGGGCCGACGGGCGGGGCCGGGGTGGCCGCACCGGCCTGGATCTGCAGCTTGATGAAGCCGGAGACCTTCTTCTTCTTGGGGGGCATGTGTTGTCTCTCTTCGTGTTGTGGGCCGACGCCATGGGCGATGACCCGGTTGCAGGACCGCGGACGCAGGACCGCGGACGTGGTGCGGGGGCATCGCCCCCGGGAGATCAGATCTTGGCGACCTGGCTGAACGACAGCTCGACGGGGGTCTCGCGGCCGAAGATCGAGACCAGCACCTTGAGCTTCTGGCTCTCGGGGATGATCTCGGAGATGGTGGCGGGCAGCGTCTCGAACGGACCCTCCATGACCGTGACCGACTCGCCGATCTCGAAGTCGACGGTCGGGGCGGTGGAGGAGCCGGACCCCGGCTGACCGGAGGCGCCACCCTTGCCGCCCTGGGCCGACGGGGTCTCGAAGACGGGGGCCAGCATGCTGACGACCTCGTCGATCGACAGCGGCACGGGCTGGTGGGCGTTGCCGACGAAGCCGGTGACGCCGGGGGTGTGGCGCACGGCGCCCCACGACTCGTCGGTCAGCTCCATGCGCACGAGGACGTAACCGGGCATCCGGACCCGACGGACCAGCTTGCGCTGACCGTTCTTGATCTCGGTGACCTCCTCCATGGGGACCTCCACCTCGAAGATGAAGTCCTCCATGTTGAGGCTGGTGATCCGGGTCTCGAGGTTGTGCTTGACCCGGTTCTCGTACCCCGCGTAGGAGTGGATGACGAACCAGTCGCCGTACTTGCCGCGCAGGACGGACTTGAACTCCTCCAGAGGGTCGGCGGGTGCCTCGTCGTCGGAGTCGTCCGCGGTGGTCTCGTCGGCGTCGCTGGGCTCGGCGTCGGGGCTGGGCTCGGCGTCAGAGGTCTCGTCGACGTCGACGTCGACGTCGACCGCCTGGTCGACGGTCAGGACCTCCTGGTCCGTCTGCTCCAGGGGGACGTCGGTCTCGGGTGTCTGCTCGGACATACCCTGCTTCCTCAAAGTCGTCGTGGTGGCGCTGGCCGCGCCGGTCGCTCGGTGGTGCGGGGTCAGGACCCGAAGACCAGACCCATCACCTGGCGGAACACCTGGTCCAGGCCGAACACGTAGCCCATGACGGCCGCCACGAACACGAGCACCACCACCGTGTAGGTGATCAGCTCCTGCCGCGTCGGCTGGACGACCTTGCGCAGTTCTGCCATGACCTGGGCGACGAAGGTGGCCGGGCGCGCCGGCTGGCCGTGGCCTGGCTGGCTGCGTGCGACACCCTCGGTGTCGTGGACGGGGTTCGCCACGGGTCGCCTTTCGTCGTCAGATGGATGGTCGCGTCGGCACCGACTCGCTCGGCGCCCGATCGCTCGCGCAGGGCAAGAGGGAATCGAACCCCCAACCGCCGGTTTTGGAGACCGGTGCTCTACCAGTTGAGCTATTGCCCTACGGGTGTCTGCCACGCCGGTCTGCTGGGGGGCAGGCTGACGCGCGGTGCGAACACCCGAACGGTGAGTCTACGTGACCCACTACCCAGGTGCAAAGATGGGGCGCGTGACCGATCAGACCCGAACCCGCATCTCACGCCGCATCGGCTCCATCGCCGAGTCCGCCACCCTCGCCGTCGACGCGAAGGCCAAGGCGCTGAAGGCCGAGGGCCGCCCGGTCATCGGCTTCGGCGCCGGAGAACCCGACTTCGCCACGCCGGACTACATCGTCCAGGCCGCGATCGAGGCCGCCTCTCAGCCGGTGAACCACCGCTACTCCCCCGCCGGCGGGCTCCCGGAGCTCAAGAAGGCCGTCGTCGCCAAGACGCAGCGCGACTCGGGGTATGCCGTGGAGCCGGCCAACGTGCTCGTCACCAACGGTGGCAAGCAGGCGGTCTACAACACCTTCGCGACGCTCCTCGACCCGGGCGACGAGGTCATCCTGCCCACGCCCTACTGGACGACCTACCCCGAGGCCATCCGACTGGCCGGCGGGGACCCGGTGGAGGTGTTCGCCGGGGCCGACGCGGGGTACCTCGTGACGGTCGAGCAACTCGAGGCCGCGCGCACCGAGCGGACCAAGGTGCTCCTCTTCTGCTCCCCCTCCAACCCGACCGGGGCGGTCTACCCCCCCGAGCAGGTCGAGGCGATCGGGCGCTGGGCGCTCGAGCACGGGATCTGGGTCGTGACCGACGAGATCTACGAGCACCTGCTCTACGACGGGGCGCAGGCTCCCTCGATGCCGGTGCTCGTCCCCGAGCTCGCCGACACCTGCGTCGTGCTCAACGGCGTGGCCAAGACCTACGCGATGACCGGCTGGCGCGTCGGGTGGATGATCGGGCCGAAGGACGTCGTCAAGGCCGCGACCAACCTGCAGAGCCACGCGACGTCCAACGTCGCCAACGTCTCGCAGCGTGCAGCGGTCGCGGCGCTCGAGGGGTCGCTGGACGCGGTCGAGGAGATGCGCACCGCGTTCGACCGGCGGCGGAAGCTGATGGTCGAGATGCTCACCGCGATCGAGGGCGTGCACTGCCCCGTGCCGCGGGGCGCCTTCTACGCCTACCCCTCGGTCGAGGGCGTCCTGGGCAAGGAGATCCGGGGGCGCACGCCGCAGACGTCCGCCGAGCTGGCCGCGCTGATCCTCGACGAGGTGGAGGTGGCGGTCGTGCCCGGCGAGGCGTTCGGGCCCAGCGGCTACCTGCGCCTGAGCTACGCCCTCGGCGACGATGACCTCAAGGAGGGCGTCGGCCGCATCCAGAGGCTCCTGGGCGAGGCCCGCTGACCCGGACCACGACGAAGGGGCGCCACCCGACCGGGGTGGCGCCCCTCGCGCGTCCGGCCGGGGCCGGGGTCAGTCGGTGCCGAACTCCATGGCCGCCCAGTCGAGCGCCTCTTCCTCGTCCTCGGTCGGGCCGACCCCGCCGGCGATGCGCTCGGCGCCCCCCGGGGTGAGCTCGCCCACCAGCGAGGTCGTCGCCAGGCCCATGGCGGAGGCCGCCGAGCCACCGGAGCCCAGCAGGCCCATGGCGACGTACTGCTCCAGGCGCGAGCGGGAGTCGGCGATGTCGAGGTTGCGCATCGTCAGCTGGCCGATCCGGTCGGTCGGGCCGAACGCCGCGTTGCTGACGCGCTCCATCGACAGCTTGTCGGGGTGGTAGGAGAAGGCCGGCCCGTCGGTCTTGACGATCGAGTAGTCGTCGCCCCGACGCAGTCGCACCGTCACCTCGCCGGTGATGGCCGAGCCGACCCACCGCTGCAGCGACTCGCGGATCATCAGGGCCTGCGGGTCGAGCCAGCGACCCTCGTACATGAGCCGCCCGAGCGCGCGTCCCTGCTGGTGGTAGGCGGCGATGGTGTCCTCGTTGTGGATGGCGTTGACGAGCCGCTCGTAGGCGATGTGCAGCAGCGCCATGCCGGGCGCCTCGTAGATGCCGCGGGACTTGGCCTCGATGATCCGGTTCTCGATCTGGTCGGCCATGCCCAGCCCGTGCCGACCGCCGATCGCGTTGGCCGCCATCACCAGCGCGACCGCGTCCTCGCCGAAGTCGTCCCCGTCGATGGCGACCGGGCGGCCGTGGACGAAGGACACGACGACGTCCTCGGGGTCGATCTGCACCTGCGGGTCCCAGAACTTGACCCCCATGATCGGCTCGACGATCTCCATACCCTGGTCGAGGTGCTCCAGGGACTTGGCCTCGTGGGTGGCGCCCCAGATGTTGGCGTCGGTGGAGTAGGCCTTCTCCTTGCTCGAGCGGTAGGGCAGCTCGCGCTCGGTGAGCCACTGGCTCATCTCGTCGCGACCGCCGAGCTCGTGCACGAAGGCCTCGTCGAGCCACGGCTTGTAGATGCGCAGGTTGGAGTTGGCGAGCAGGCCGTAGCGGTAGAACCGCTCGATGTCGTTGCCCTTGAAGGTCGAGCCGTCGCCCCAGATGTTGACGTCGTCGTCCTTCATGGCGCGGATGAGCATGGTGCCGGTGACCGCACGGCCCAGGGGGGTGGTGTTGAAGTAGGTCCGCCCGCCGGAGCGGATGTGGAAGGCGCCGCACGCCAGCGCGACCAGCCCCTCCTCGACGAGCTCGGGGCGGCAGTCGACCAGCCGGGCGAGCTCGGCGCCGTACTCCTGGGCGCGGCCCGGGACGCCGTCGATGTCGGGCTCGTCGTACTGCCCGATGTTGGCCGTGTAGGTGCAGGGCACGGCGCCCTTCTCTCGCATCCACGCGACCGCCACCGAGGTGTCGAGACCGCCCGAGAAGGCGATGCCGACACGTTCACCAACAGGGATGCTCGTCAAGACCTTAGACATGCCCGCAGTGTATGCGGTGTTACGCATAGATATGCAATCCGCAGGTCAGCGCACCCTCAAGGCCCCTGCGAAGGGCCTACTCGTCGCCACGCAGCTGGAATCGCTGCAGCCGCCACCCCGCCAGGAGGACGCCCACGACGAGGACGACGGCCGCGGCGACACCGGCATAGGTGAGCGACAGGTCCACCGGCGGGATGTCCACGTCGGTCACCGCCTCCCCGAGCCGCTGGGTCAGCGACTGCACGGAGACGTAGCGCATCCCGACGAGGAAGGCCGCCAGCAGACCCTCGACGATCAGCACGTAGACCAGCCCGGCGATCATGCCGTGCCGGGTCGCGGCCGACATCGCGGTGAACAGGGCGGTGTAGAGGACGGCCGCGATCGCGCCCATCAGCGCCGAGGCGAGCAGCCACCGCCCGCTCAGCCCGCCCGCGAACGCCGTCGCGGCGAGCCCGCCCCCGCCCAGGACCACGCTGACGGCGGCGGCGACCACGAACTTGGAGGCGGCCACGGCATACCTGCTCACGGGGGTGGACAGGAGGTAGACCACCGAGCCGTCGTCGATCTCGGGGCCGAGCACGCCGTTGGCGGCGAGCAGGGAGACGAGGGGGACGACGAGCGCCAGCCCGAGCTCGAGGACCACGAGGCGGGCGCTGACCGCCTCGCCCGTGAGGGCGCGGAGCACGGCGGCCGTGACGACGAGCAGCAGGGGCAGGCCCACGAGGAGCAGCCCACGGCGCTGGCCGGCGAGCGCCTGCAGCGCCAGACGCATGATCGTGACGTTCACGACTGCACCAGGTAGGTGAAGACCGACTCCAGAGACTCGTCGGTGGGCAGCAGCTCCCGCACCGTGATCCGGTGCTCGCGCGCCAGCCTGGGCAGCGCCGTCGTGAACCCGCCCATGTCGGTCACCTCCACGGTCAGTGCGGGGCCGGTGCCCAGCTGGATCAGGCCCACGCCCCGGACGCTGGACTCGCCCATCAGCACCGCTGCGAGCGTCCGGTCGTCGCTGCTGCGCACGGTGTAGTGCGAGGGTCGGTCGGTCATCAGCCGCCGGATCGCCCCGAAGTCGCCGCTCGCCGCGTGCCGACCGGCGACGACGACCTCGATGTGCCGGGCGATGTGCTCGACCTCCTCGAGGATGTGGCTGGAGAAGAGCACCGCCCGCCCCTGCTCCCCCATCCGGGTGAGCAGCTCCATGAGGTGCATGCGCTGGCGCGGGTCGACGCCGTTGAACGGCTCGTCCAGGAGCAGGACGTCCGGCTCGTGCACCAGTGCGGAGGCGAGCTTGGCCCGCTGGCGCATCCCCTTGGAGTAGGTGCTGATCGGCCGGTCGGCCGCCTCCACGAGGTCGACCTCCTCGAGCGCCCGCTGGGTCGCCGTCCGCGCGGAGGGCAGGCGGTGCAGCTCGGCGCTGGCCTGGACGAACTGCCGGCCGGTCAGGTAGGAGAAGCTGACCTCGCGCTCGGGGACCAGCCCGAGGTGGCGGTAGGCGCCGACGTCGCGCCACACCGGGGACCCGTCGAGGGTCACCGCTCCGGCCGACGGCGCCAGGAAGCCGGCCATCATCGCGATCAGCGTCGACTTGCCGGCACCGTTGGGACCGAGAAGGCCGGTGACGCCCGGGCCGATCGACATCGTCACGTCGTTGACGGCGACGACGTTGCCGTACCAGCGCGAGACCTTCTCCAGGACCAGCTCGCTCATCGTGACCCCTTGCTGCGGTAGCGGCGGACCAGGGCGACCAGCCCCAGTGCGACGAGGACGAGCGCCACTGCGAGCATGAGCAGGGCCGTGCTGGCCGTGTCGGCGGGCGCCGGGTAGACGGCCGCGGCGTCGCTCAGCCCGACCTGGACGGAGTCGACGACGACGAACGGTGACAGCAGCCCCAGCCAGGTGGCCAGCCGCTCCTGACCCTCGCCGGAGGCGACCTCCTGCAGGGCTGCGGTGATGCCCAGCCCCATGAGGAGCACCATGATCGTGCCGCCGACCGCCAGGCCGCGCCGCATCGTCCAGGACGCCGCGAGCGCGGCGACGGTGGCGAGCATGACGGCCATCAGGACGGCACCGCCGGCCGCCACCGCGAACCGGGGCAGCTCCTCGCCGACGTCCGCACCCGCCGCGAGCCCGCCGACGAGCAGGATGAGCAGCGGCGTGAGCACGAAGGCCATGATCGACACGAGCAGCGACGCCCACCGGGTGAGCGCGAACTCCGTCGCCCCCAGCGGACGTGCCAGGTAGAGGCTGATCACGCCGGAGCGCAGGTCGCGCGAGAACAGCACCGGCGCCTGCGCCGCGACGAAGAGGGCGACGAGGAAGGCGGTGTTCTGGTTGTAGCCGGCGTAGTTGAGCAGCTCGGAGTCCAGCCCGATGAACGCCATGATGCCCACCAGCACGACGGCCGGGACGATGCTCATCGCCAGCAGGGCAAAGGGCAGGATCTTGGCCTTCCCCGACCGGCCGAACCCGAAGACCGCCAGCATCCCGGACCACAGGAGCGAGCGGGCGATCGCGCCGTTGCCCACCCGCGGGCCGGAGTAGCTGCGGTAGCCGATGTCGTGGATCACACCACGCCGTTCGGGCTGGGCGCTCACCCCGCCACCTCCTCACGGAAGACGTCCTCGAGCTGTCCGGTCTGGGCCTGCAGCCGCACCAGGCCCAGACCCAGGTCGGCGGCGGTGTCGCGGACCATGTCCCGCAGCGCGTCGGGCGCGGCCGTCGTCGGGTCGATCTCGATCAGGGAGCCGTGCGGACGGCAGACCAGCCCGCGGGCGGCGAGCGCCTCCCCCATGCGGGCCTGGGCATCCGGTCCCACGGCCAGCACCTCGACGACGAGCACACCCGTGTCGCCGAGGAATGACTGCGTCGCCTCCGAGCGCAGGAGGTGACCGGCGTCAAGGACGACGACGTGGTCACTGACCCGCTCGAGCTCGCCGAGCAGGTGGGAGGTGACGAGCACGGGGATGCCGAAGTCGTGCCCGATGCGGCGGATCAGCCCGAGCATGTCGTCGCGGGCCGCCGGGTCGAGACCGTTGGTCGGCTCGTCGAGCATCACCAGCTGCGGGTCGTGGACCAGGGCCTGCGCGAGCTTGGCGCGCTGCTTCATCCCTGTGGAGTAGGTGCCCATGAGGCGGTAGCGCTCCTCGGCCAGGCCCACGTGGCGCAGGACGTCCGCGGCGCGCTCCCGGGCCGCCGCCGGGGGCAGCCCCGACATCCGGCCCATGTGCACGACGAAGTCGATCGCCCGCGTGTCCGGCGGCAGGCACTCGTGCTCGGGCATGTAGCCGACCAGCTGCCGGATCTGCGCGCCACCGCCGGCGATGTCGTGCCCCAGGACCCGCGCCGAGCCGCTGGTCGGGCTGAGCAGCCCGAGCAGGATCTTGATCAGCGTCGACTTGCCGGCACCGTTGGCCCCGACGAGGCCGGTCACCCCGCCGCCGAGGTCGACCGTCAGGTCCTCGAGGGCGATCACGGAGCCACCGGCATAGCGCTTGCCCAGCCCCTGCGTCTCGATGACTCCCATGGCGGCGACAGTATCCGGCGGAGGAGGCCGGACGGAGTGGGGCTGTCCCCCCGACCGCGATGACGCCTCCCCCCTGCCCACGCCATGCCCGCCCATGGGGTAGACACGAGCCATGACCCGTCCGGTGCGCGCCCTGCCCAAGGCCCACCTGCACCTGCACTTCACCGGGTCGATGCGCATCGAGACCCTGCGGCAGCTCGCGGACAAGCACGGGATGCGGTTGCCGTCGGCACTGACGACGCAGTGGCCCCCGCCGCTGAGCGCCCGGGACGAGCGGGGCTGGTTCCGGTTCCAGCGGCTCTACGACGCCGCCCGCGCCTGCGTGCGGGACGAGGCGGACATGCGCCGGATCGTTCGGGAGGCCGCCGAGGACGACGCGGCCGAGGGGTCGGGCTGGCTGGAGATGCAGGTCGACCCCACGTCCTACGCACCGTTCGTGGGGGGAATCACGCCGGCGGTCGAGATCGTGCTCGACGAGGCGCGGGCTGCGAGCGAGGCCACCGGGACCCAGGTGGCCGTCATCGTCGCGGCCAGCCGGATGCGGCACCCTCTGGAGGCCCGCACCCTGGCGCGGCTGGCCGCGCTGCACGCCGGCGACGGGGGGGGTTCGGTCGTCGGGTTCGGGCTGAGCAACGACGAACGCCGGGGCACGACCGAGGAGTTCGCCGGGGCATTCCGGATCGCGCGTCAGGCGGGGCTGGCCAGCGTGCCGCACGCCGGCGAGCTGCTGGGCCCCGAGCACGTGGGGCAGGCCCTGGACCACCTGGGGCCGGACCGCCTCGGGCACGGGGTGCGGGCCGCCGAGGACGACGAGGTGCTCAGGCGGGTGGTGGAGGAGGGGGTGACGCTCGAGGTGTGCCCCGGCAGCAACGTCGCGCTCGGCGTCTACCCCACCCTGGCGGACGTCCCCCTGCGGAGGCTCGTCGACGCCGGGGCGCGGGTGGCGCTGGGGGCCGACGACCCGCTGCTCTTCGGCAGCCGGCTCGCCGACCAGTACACGAGCGCGCGCCTCGACCACAGCCTCGACGACGTGGCGCTGGCCGCGCTGGCCCGCGACTCGGTGCGGGGGTCGCGGGCGCCCGAGCACGTTCGCCATACCCTCCTGGCGGGCATCGACGCGTGGCTGGCCACGCCGGTCGCGGACTGAGTCGGTCAGGGGCCGCGGCGCTAGCATGACCGGGTGAGCAGAGCGGGGGGCAGCGACACGTCGACGCCGGGCGCGGGCGTGGGTGGTTCGGCGGGAGGGCGCTCGTCGGCCCGGCCCTTCTGGGGCCACCCGTCGGTGACCAACCCGTTCCGGATGCCGGAGCGCGGCACCCCGCACTCGGTCTACCCGGTGCCCCGGGGCGACCGCTCCCGATCCCTGCTGCGGCGCCTGTCGGTGCCCGGGCTCACCTTCGGGCTGGTCATGCTGTGGATCGCGCTCTCGCCGAGCCTGCTCCCCCGTGCGTGGTGGATGACGGCGGTCAACGTCGGCGTCTCGCTCGCCTTCGGGTACGTCGTGGGCGACCTGCTCGGTCGCCTCGTCGGCTGGTTCGCGCGCCGCACCGACCTCGTCCTGCGCATCAACGCCCGGTCGGACTGGGGCCTGCGCACGGGCTGGCAGCTGCTCCTCGTCGTGGTGAGCGCAGGGGTCTGGGCCTACGGTGTGCGCCAGCAGCAGGTGATCGCCGACCTTATCGGGGTCCCTTCAGGTGGCCACCTCAGCCAGCTCCTGGGGCTGCTCGCGGGGATGGTGATCTTCGCCGTGCTGCTGCTGGCCGGGCGGGCGGTGGTCCAGCTGTGGCGGGGCGTCCGCCACCTGGTCCGGCCGGTGATCCCGCACGTCGTGGTGCCCGTCGTGGCGGCCGCGCTGGTCCTCGGGGCGCTCTGGCTGGTGAGCGACCAGGTCATCTACCGCCGCGGGATGAACTGGGCGCTCGGCAACGCCCAGCAGCTCAACGCGCAGCCTCCCGAGGGTCGCGAGGTCCCCACGGAGCCCGAGCGCTCGGGAGGCCCAGGGTCGTTCGAGGCGTGGGAGTCGCTGGGCCGCGACGGCCAGGCGTTCGTGGCGGACGGGCCCAGGGCGGCGGACATCGAGGCTGCCACGGGAGAGGCTGCCCGTGAGCCGGTGCGCGTCTACGCCGGAAAGGAGGAGCACGACGGCGTCGAGGAGGCCGCCGACGCCGCAGCGGCGGAGCTGGTGCGGGCCGGCGGGCTGGACCGGTCCGTGGTGCTGGTGAGCACGTCGACGGGGACAGGCTTCGTGCAGGAGTGGTCGGTCCAGGCGCTCGAGTTCCTCACGGCGGGCGACGTGGCGACCGTCTCGGTGCAGTACAGCTACTTTCCCAGCGCCCTGGCCTACCTCTCGGACCGGACCACGCCTCCGGAGGCGGGGCGGGCCCTCTTCGACCGGGTCGAGGCGCTCGTGCTGGCGCTGCCGGAGGACGAACGGCCGCTCCTCCTCGTCAGCGGTGAGTCGCTGGGGTCCTTCGGCGGGCAGGGTGCCTTCGACTCCGCGGACGACATGCTGGCCCGGGTCGACGGCGCGGTGTGGACCGGCACCCCGCGCTTCAGCCCGCTGTGGTCCAGCCTGACCGAGCAGCGGCGCGAGGGAAGCCCCGAGATCGCACCGGTGGTGGACAACGGTCGGCACGTCCGCTTCGCCACGCGGCCCGAGGAGCTGGTGCACGACTTCTACGGGGGCCCCTACGTGGAGTGGGAGGAGCCGCGCATCGTCTACGGTCAGCACGCGTCCGACCCGATCATCTGGTGGTCCCCCGCGCTGCTGTGGGCCGAGCCGGACTGGTTGCGCGAGCAGGTGGGCCGTGACCTGTCACCGGCGCTGGACTGGGCCGCGTGGGTGACCTTCTGGCAGCTCGCCACCGACATGCCGCTGTCCGTCGAGGTGCCGCCAGGCCACGGCCACGAGTACAAGGACGAGATGGTGCCGCTGTGGGCGGGGGTCCTGGGGATGGATCCCACAGCCGACTACTCCCACATCGTGGACGGGATCGAGGAGATCCTCATCCCGCGCTGAGGCGGGCGCGGGTGGTCGCCCTCACGACGTGCCCGTGGCCCTCATCGGCTGGAGTGCACCGGTGATGACGACCTGGTCGGGCGTCAGCCAGGGGGAGACGATCTCCCGGACCGCGTCGACCGAGGCCTGGTCGGTGACCACCACGCCGACGTCCAGCAGGCCGGTGACGCCGCCGGAGCCGGACGACAGCAGCCCCACCTCCTCGAAGCGGGCCGACAGCGCCTCCTGCGCCGCGCGCAACCGGTCCTGGGTGGGCAGGTCGCGCTCGACCACGCACAGGCCTCCGGACCAGACCTCGCGCAGCTGGTCGTGGGCCTGCTCGGGGTCGCTGGTCACGACCACGTTGTAGAGGTGGGAGCCGTCCGAGACCCAGGAGGTGACATAGCCGTCCAGGTCCTCCAGCGCCGTCCTCAGGGCCTCCTGCTCGGCCTGGTCGGGGGGACCCTCGGCACCGTCGCGGTAGGGGTCGTCGCACAGCTGGGGGAAGGCCGGCTCCTGCGGGGCGGGCACGGCATACCCCGGTGGCGGACCGGTGCTGATGGCCCGCGCGAGGGTGAAGGACCCGGTGTCGCCGTCGTCGGCGTCGAAGGTGCCCACGGCGAAGACGGGGTCGTCGGTCCAGGTGACGGTCCCAGATCGCTGCTGCGAGACGTCGTCCCACGAGAAGTCGCCCCTGAGCACCGGGCCGTCGCACTGGGGCGGGTAGGACTCGGCGACGCCGCCGAGGCAGATCTCGACGCGTTCGGGTGCGGTCTGCATGAGGATGCCGTGGGCGACGAGCTCCTCCCCCGGCCGCACGATGCGCACGTGCGTCCCGGCCGGGTCCTCGTCCGTGGAGGGCGCGGCCGGAGTGTCGGTCGCCGACCCGCAGGCGCCGAGGACGAGCGCCCCCGCGCTCAGCCCGACGAGCAGCAGGGTGGTGCACGGGGCGGAGAGCCCTGCCCTATGTCGGTGGCGCATCGTCCCATCCTTCCAGCGTCCACCCCGTCTGTGTCGGGGCGGGCGCCGGTGCTGCGCTGCAGCGCTCAGAGGGTCAGCCCGACGAGGACCGGCTCGTTCACCAGGCGTACCCCGAAGGCTGCCTCGACCCCGTCACGCACCTCGCGGGCCAGCGCGAGGACGTCTGCGGCGGTCGCGCCCCCGCGGTTGGTCAGCGCCAGGGTGTGCTTCGTCGACAACCCCGCCGGACGCCCGTCGAGCGTGCCGTGCCCCTTGGCGAACCCGGCCCGGTCGATGAGCCAGGCGGCGGACGTCTTGATGCGGTCCTGCGGTGCCGGGAACTCGGGAGGGGTCGGCCCGTCAGCCCCGAGCCGGTCCAGCGCACGAACCCGCAGCTCGGCCATCTGCGGCGCGGTGAGGATCGGGTTGGTGAAGAACGAGCCGCAGCTCCACGTGTCGTGGTCGGCGGCGTCGAGCACCATGCCGCGACGCCGTCGCTGGTCGAGGACCGCCGAGCGAGCCTCGCCGAGCGGGACCCGCTGCCCCAGCTGCACGCCGAGGCCGTCCGCGAGCGCGGCATACCCCACGGGTTGGGACATCTCGGTGGGGCGCAGCGAGAAGGTGACGGTGAGCACGACGTAGCGCGGCGTCACGGCGCCGGCGGGTACATCGGGGCCGAGCATCGACTCCTTGAGGAGCGAGTGGCGGTAGGAGAACTGCAGGTCGCCGGCAAAGAGGGTGCGGACCCGGGCCTCCTCGCGGTCCCACACGCGGACCTGGGCGACGGTCTGCGCGACCTCCTGGCCGTAGGCCCCGACGTTCTGGACCGGGGTGGCGCCCGTGGCGCCGGGGATGCCCGAGAGGGCCTCGATGCCGGACCAGCCGTGCTCGCAGGCGTGCGCGACGACGTCGTCCCACACCTCGCCCGCCGCGATCGTGGCCGTGACACCACCGCAGGCCGAGTCGTGGGGGACCTCGATCCCTCGGGTGGCCACGTGCACGACCGTGCCCGGGAAGCCGGCGTCGGCGACGAGCAGGTTCGAGCCGCCCCCGACGACGAGCAGCGGCTCCCCGGCCGCGTCCGTCTCCCGGACGGCCTCGATCAGCTCGGCCTCGGTCGTGGCGGTGACCAGACGGCGGGGAGGCCCGCCGACGCGCATGGTGGTGAGCTCGGCGAGCGGCTGCGTCATGCGCGGACCACAGCCTGGCAGCGGCCGAGGACCTTCTCCCCGCGGCACGTCGCGGTGAGCTCGAGCATCTGCGTGCCGGCGGCCTCGTCGGTCTTCCTCACCACGCCCTCGACGAGCACCTCGACGGTCTCGTCCTCGGGGACGACGACCATCCCGGTGAACCTCGTGGCGCACGACAGGATGCGGCCGGGGTCACCGCCGACGTAGGCGGTGACCACGTCGAGCGCGGCGCCCATCGTCCACATGCCGTGCGCGATGACGTCGTCCAGGCCGACGGAGCGGGCGAAGCCGGAGTCCTGGTGGATCGGGTTCTGGTCCCCCGATGCGTCGGCGTAGGCCACGAGCCGGGCGCGGTCGACGGTGACCGTGCGGCGGAGTGCGCCGGGAACCGTGGTCGGCCCGGACGTCATGACCCGCCCCTGACGACGATCGTCGACGTCACGGTGGTGACGGGCTGCCCGGCGGCGTCGGTCAGCTCCACTCGGGTCGACACCATGCCGTGCCCGCCCGCCTCGCGCATGGTGTCGACGTGGAGCACCCCGCTCAGGGTGTCTCCGGCGACGACCGGACGGTGGTGGACGAACCCCTCCTGGCCGTGGACGACGCGCGAGAAGTCGATGCCCGCGACCGGGTCCTGGACCAGCTGCGCCTCGCACCGCTGGGCCAGCGAGACCGCGAAGGTCGGGGGCGCGACGACGTCGGCGTACCCCAGCGAGCGAGCGGTCTCGGGGTCGCGGTGCGCCTGGTTCGTCGAGCCGATCGCGTCGGCGAAGGCGACGATCTCCTCGCGGGTCACGGGGAACGGACCGGCAGGCGGGTACTCCCGGCCGGCGAAGTCGGGGTTGACGGGCATGCGGGTCAGCCTATCGGGGCGGCCCCGCGACCCCGTCCGGGAGACGAGGGGCACCGGCTACCCGGGGAAACGCCGAGGGCCGCCACCCTGTCTGGGTGACGGCCCTCGGTCTGACGTGGTGTCAGCGGGTCTCGCGGTGCGGGGTGTGCTTGCCGCAGCGGGGGCAGAACTTCGCCATCTCGAGCCGGTCGGGGTTGTTCCGACGGTTCTTCTTGGTGATGTAGTTGCGCTCCTTGCACTCCGTGCACGCCAGGGTGATCTTGGGGCGGACGTCGGTGCTCTTGGCCACGATGCAACCTGCTCTCGAAAAATTCGGTGGACTGTGCGTTGTCGGGTAGCGGGAGCGGGGCTCGATCCCGCGACCTCACGATTATGAGTCGTGCGCTCTAACCAGCTGAGCTATCCCGCCTCGAGGAGGCGACCGAGGGCCGCTCCCAGCGAGCCCCCAAACGGAATCGAACCGTTGACCTTCTCCTTACCATGGAGACGCTCTACCGACTGAGCTATGGGGGCGGACTGTGGTTCCTGCCGGTCATGATTGACCCGCAGGCAGCGAGAGGCAACTTTACACGACGGGGTCGGACACCTCCAAAACGACGTCCCCGACCCCGCCGCGCAGGAAGGTCAAGGCCTGCTGACCTGCAGGAACAGGTGTCTGCTCGCGGCGTCGCGGGAGGTCACCGCGAGCGCGCCCACGCCGTCGGTCACGCCGCCCCGGAGGACGACGGTGGACGGGAGGAGGATCGGCTTGACGAACTGGGCGTCCACCGTGAAGGCGTCGACGAGCCGGGGCTGGACCGCGGCCAGCGCGCGGGCGTGCGTCCACATGCCGTGCGCGATCGCGCGGGGGAAACCCAGTGCCTTGGCGGTCAGCGCCGTGAGGTGGATCGGGTTCGCGTCGCCGGAGACACCGGCGTAGCGGCGACCCAGGTCCGCCGGCAGCCTCCAGGTGGCGAGCTCTGTCTGCGGTATGGCGAGCTGGGGGGCGTCGGGGCCGGGGGCGCCGGGGCCGGGGCCGGGGGCGCCGGGGCTGGGGCTGGGGGGCCCTGCCTCCGCACCTCGCCCCCTGGCCAGGTAGGTGCTGCGCCCCTCCCAGACGACCTCGTCGCCGACGCGGACCTCGCCGACCAGGTCGACCGTGTGGCCCTTGCGGTGCGGGGCCAGCGTGTCGGTCCACGTGGAGAGGATGAGCTCCTCCTCCACCCGGACCGGACGGTGCTGGGTCATCGCGTTGGCGACGTGCACCAGGCCGACCATCGGGAACGGGAAGTCACGCCCGGCCATCAGCTGCACCTGCAGCGGGAAGGTCAGCACGTGCAGCCAGGTGGCCGGGAGGCGGTCCGACAGGACACCCCCGGTCACCTCGGCGTAGTCGGCGAGGCGTCGGACGTCCTGGCGGACCCCGGTCATCATGAGCCGGTGGGTCGGCAGCGGCGCCGTGGCCCCCGCCCGGCCGCGGCTGGTGGCCACGGCCCGGGCGAAGAGCGCCGGGATGCTTGGCGGGGCGTCGACGAGGCGGACGTCGAGGTCGCTCACCTCAGGCCCCCAGCTGGGACTGGCCGCACACGCGCAGCACCCGGCCGGTGACCGCGGCCGTGGCGGGCTGGGCGAACCAGGCGATGGTCTCGGCGACGTCGACCGGCCGTCCACCCTGCTGCAGGGAGTTGATGCGCCGTCCGATCTCGCGGGTCGCCAGCGGCACCCGGGCGGTCATCTCGGTCTCGATGAACCCGGGAGCCACGGCGTTGACGGTGATCCCGCGTCGGGCGAGCCGCTCGTCGGCGCCCATGGCGCGGACGAGGCCGATGACGCCTGCCTTGGAGGCGGCGTAGTTGGTCTGGCCCCGGTTGCCGGCGATCCCCGACGTCGAGGCGACCCCGACGACCCGACCGCCCTCGTCGAGCCCGCCGGGCAACGACGCGTCCAGCAGGACGTCGTTGATCCGGATCTGGGCGGCGAGGTTGACCTCGAGCACGCTCCCCCACCGCTCCTCGTCGGTGTTCGCGAGCAGCTTGTCACGGGTGATGCCCGCGTTGTGCACGATCGTGTGGATCCGGGCCGCGTCGCCGAAGCGCTGCGCGACGTGCGCGGCGACGCGCTGCCCCGCGTCCGGGGCGGTGATGTCCAGCTGGAGGGCGGTGCCGCCGATCTTGTTGGCGACCGACGACAGGCCCTCGCCCGCGGCGGGCACGTCGACCGCGACGACCATGGCTCCGTCCCGGGCGAACACCTCCGCGATGCCGGCACCGATGCCGCGACCGGCGCCCGTCACGACGACCACCTGGCCCTCGAACGGGCGCTCAGAGCTGATCTCGCTGACCCGTCCCTCGGCGGCGTGCCCGACGTGCAGCACCTGGCCGGCGACGTAGGCCGAGCGTCCCTCGAGCAGGAACGACAGGGTCGAGGCGAGGTCCGTCGGCGTCGTGGGCTCGTCCGTGAGCAGGTCGACCCGCACGAGGTTGGCGGTGGCACCGCCCCGCAGCTCCTTGCCGACGCTACGGACGATGCCCTCGAGGGCCTGCTGGGTCGCGACGGCGGTGGGTGCCCCGGCGGTCTCCGGCTCGACGCCGACGACCACGACGCGGCCCGAGGTCTCGACCGCCTTCATCGCCGGGCGCAGCAGGCCGCGCACGGTCTCCAGGTCGGCGATCGCGGTGGCCGAGGTCGCGTCGATGACGAGCGCGCCGATCTTCGCGGGGTACGGCGCGGGCACCTGGCGGGTCTCCCCGTCCTCCGTGGTCTCGGTGACCCGGGTGGCCGCGGTGTCGACGAGCGCGTCCTGGGGGAGCACCGCCAGCAGGGCGAGCGTCTCGCGCACGAGCGACGGGGTGCCGCCCGCCGCACCGAGGACCACGGGGCCCTGCGGCAGGGTGCGCCCCCGGCGCAGCCGCGCCGGCTGGGGCAGACCCAGCTGCTTGGTGACGGTCCGGCCCCAGCCGGTCGAGGCGAGGTTGGTCAGGAAGTCGGACATGTCAGCATCCCTCCAGGATCGCGACGACACCCTGGCCGCCGGCGGCGCAGATCGAGACGAGACCGCGCGAGCCCGGACCCTTCTCGTGCAGCAGCTTGGCCGTCGTGGCCACGATACGGCCGCCGGTGGCGGCGAACGGGTGACCCGCGGCGAGCGACGAGCCGTTGACGTTGAGCTTCGCCCGGTCGATCGGACCCAGCGGCGCGTCCAGGCCCAGGCGGTCGCGGGCGAAGTCCTCGCTCTCCCAGGCAGCCAACGTCGCCAGCACCGTGGAGGCGAAAGCCTCGTGGATCTCGTAGTAGTCGAAGTCCTGCAGGGTCAGCCCCTGGCGCGCGAGGAGGCGCGGCACGGCATACGCCGGCGCCATGAGCAGGCCTTCGTCGCCGCTGACGTAGTCCACCGCCGCGACCTCGGCGTCGACGAACCGCGCCAGCACGGGCAGCCGTCGCTCCTGCGCCCACTGCTCGCTGCCGAGGAGGACGACAGCTGCGCCGTCGGAGAGGGGCGTCGAGTTGCCGGCGGTCATGGTGGCGCCCTCGCCCTTGCCGAAGACCGGCTGCAGCGCCGCGAGCTTCTCGACCGAGGTGTCGGGCCGCAGGCCCTGGTCGCGGGAGAGCCGGAGGAAGCCGGTGGCGAGGTCGTCGAAGAACCCGGAGTCCCACGCGCGCGCCAGGTTGTGGTGGCTGGCCGCGGCCAGCTCGTCCTGCGCCTCGCGGGTGATCCCCCACTCCTTGGCGGTGCGGGCCTGGTGCTCGCCCATGGACAGGCCGGTGCGCGGCTCGGAGTTGCGCGGGGACTCCGGCGCGAGGTCTCCGGGTCGGATCGTGGCGAAGGCCTTGACCCTGGCCATCGGGGTCCTCGCGTGGCTGGCCGTGAGCAGCGCCTTGCGCAGCCCCTCGCCGACGGCGACCGGTGCGTCGCTAGCCGAGTCGACACCGCCGGCGACGCCGGACTCGATCTGGCCGAGGCGGATCTTGTTGGCGACCTGGATGACGGTCTCCAGGCCGGTGCCGCAGGCCTGCTGCAGGTCGTAGGCCGGCGTGGTCGGGTCCAGTGCGGAGCCGAGCACGACCTCGCGGGTCAGGTTGAAGTCGCGCGCGTGCTTGAGCACGGCACCTGCGGCGACCTCGCCCATCCGCTCGCCCGCCAGCCCGAAGCGGGCGACGAGCCCGTCCACCGCGGCGGTGAGCATGGACTGGTTGGAGGCTGCGGCGTACGCGCCGCCCGCCTTGCCGAACGGGATCCGGTTGCCGCCGACGACGACGGCGTCTCGGAGGGTGGGCTGGTCGGTCATCGACACTCCTCGGGTGCGGGGGCGTGCACAGCGGCGCGGGTATGCGGTGCGCGTCGTGGTGGGCAGGACGCGCAAACTATCCGCTACCGACTGTAGCCGATACACGCCGTACGCGATACCCTGTCGGTCATGAGGAACACCCTGCCCGTGCCGACGACGCTCCCCAGCGGTGCGCGCGACGGCCGAGACATGCGCTGGGAGGCCCACCGTGCCCGGCGGCGGCGGCAACTGGTCGAGGCGGCCCTGCGCGCCATCCGCAAGCACGGACCCGGCGTAGGCATGGACGAGATCGCCGCCGAGGCGGCCACGAGCAAGACGGTGCTCTACCGCCACCTCGGTGATAGGACCGGCCTCTACCGGGCCGTCGTCGCGGCGGTCGACGAGACGATCCTGGCCGACCTGACCGTGGCCAGGGCAAGCAACGGCGACGTCGTCTCGCGCATCGAGGCGATGGTCCGCTCCTACCTCGCGCTGGTCGAGCGCGACCCCGCGATCTACCGCTTCGTGGTGACGCGCCCGCTCGAGACCCACGACGGCGACCCCGCGGACCCGGTCCACCAGATCACCGACCGGATCGCCCACCAGCTCACCACGACCGTGCACGAGCACCTCACCGCGACCGGTCGCGGCGTCGACGCCGACCGGCTCGCCCCGGTGTGGGGGCACGGGATCGTCGGGCTGGTGCGCTCGGCGTCCGAGCACTGGCTGGGGCAGGACAGCACCGACCCGGCCTCGCCACCCGTCCTGTCCGCCGACGACGTGACCGCCGCCGTCGTCGACCTCATCCGCCCCGCCCTGCGCGGGGCGCGCCAGACCTGACCGCTGCCCCGTACCTGCCCGAGAAGCCCAGCCTCACCCGCCACCCGGAGGACGACGATGACCACCCACGGCCAGCCCGACACCCAGACCCGCACCGACGTCCACGTCGACACCGACCTGCCGATGCCGGCCCCCGCCACCCGGGCGGCGACGACGGTCAGCACCACGGAGCAGCTCACCGTCCTCGGCGCCTCGCTCCGCGCCTCGACCGGCGGCCGCTACGGGCAGGTGCGCGACCACGTCCGCGCCACGGTCCCTGCGGAGCTCATGGTGCGCGACCCCGCGATGACGGTGCCCGAGGCGCGCGAGTGGACGCGGCGCACCGTCCGCGAGCTGGTGGGCCACGGCCTGGCCGGCAGCGGCTTCCCGGTCGCCCAGGGCGGGCTCGACGACGTGGGCCGCTCCTGCGTCGACTTCGAGATGACCGCCCACGGAGACCTGTCCGCGACCGTGAAGTCGGCCGTCCACTTCGGCCTGTTCGGCGGCGCCGTGACCTCGCTGGGCACCACCTGGCACCACGAGACCTTCCTCCCGGAGACGATCACCCTGGAGCGCGTCGGGTGCTACGCGATGACCGAGTTCGGGCACGGCTCCGACGTGGCGTCGCTGGAGACGACGATCACCTACGACCCCGACACCGACGAGCTCGTCGTCCACTCCCCCACCGCGTCGTCGGTCAAGACCTACATCGGGGCGGCCGCGGAGGACGCGCAGATCGCCGCCGTCTACGGCCAGCTGGTCGTCGACGGCACCGGCCACGGCGTCCATGTCGCCCTCGTGCCGGTCCGCGACGAGGACGGGCAGCCGGTGACCGGCGTGACGCTGGGCGACAACGGCGCCAAGGGCGGGCTCGCCGGCGTCGACAACGGGTGGATCCGCTTCAACCAGGTGCGCGTCCCCCGGAGGATGCTGCTCGACCGGTTCGGGGGCATCGACGACGAGGGCCGCTACGTCTCCGAGATCGACAGCGACAGCCGGCGGTTCTTCACGATGCTCGGCACGCTCGTGCGGGGACGCGTGTGCGTCGCCGCCGGGGCCGCGGTCGCCAGCCGCAAGGGCCTGTCGGTCGCCACCCGCTACGCCCTGCGCCGCCACCAGTTCACCCGCCCGGGGGACGGGACCGAGGTCGTGCTCCTCGACTACCTCGCCCACCAGCGCAAACTGCTGCCGGCGATCGCCACCGCCTACGCGCACACCTTCGCCGTCAACGAGGTCGTCGAGCGGCTCCAGGAGCTGCACGAGCAGCCGGGCAAGGACCAGGTCGCGCAGCGCGAGGTGGAGACGCGGGCCGCGGGGCTCAAGGCCCTCACCACCCGCTTCGCCAACGACACGCTCCAGGTATGCCGTGAGGCCTGCGGCGGGGCCGGGTACCTGGCCGAGAACGGGCTGACGGTGCTGCGCGGCGACGCGGACGTCTTCGCCACCTTCGAGGGCGACAACACGGTGCTGCTGCAGCTGGTCGCCAAGGGCCTGCTCAGCGGCTACAAAGAGATGTTCGGCGACCTCGACACGCGGGGGATGGTGCAGTTCGCCGCCCGGTCCTTCGGCGGTCAGGTCGTCGAGGCGACGTCGGCCAGGCCGCTCGTGAGCCGGCTCATCGCGGCGGCCGCCCGCCGGTCCGAGGCGGACACGCTCCTCGAGCGCGGCTGGCACCTGTCGATGTTCGTCGACCGCGAGCGCCACGTCCTGGAGACCTTGGCCACCCGGTTGCGCCGCGGAGCCAAGGACGAGGACTCCTTCCGGGTGTTCAACGACGCTCAGGACCACGTGCTCCTCGCGGCCCGCACCCACATGGACCGCGTGGTGCTCGAGGCCTTCGTCACCGGCATCGAGGAGTGCGGCGACCCGCAGACCCGGGACGTGCTGGAGCGGCTGTGCACCCTCTACGCGCTCAGCTCCATCGAGGCCGACTCCGGCTGGTTCCAGCAGCACAACCGCATGTCGGCCGGCCGCTCCAAGGTGGTCACCGCGCAGGTCAACAGGCTGTGCGGCGAGCTGCGCCCCCACGCCCTCGGCCTCGTCGAGGGGCTGGGAGTGCCGGAGGCCTGGCTCGGGTCGCAGATGCTCGTCGACGCCGAGCGGTGGACCCCGGGGGCCACCGTCGGCTGACGTCAGGCCCCGGCCACGGCCCCGAGGGCGCGGGCGGTGATGAGGTCGGCCAGCTGCTGGGGCTCGCTCCACATCGGCCAGTGTCCGGTGGGCAGGTCGACCAGCCGCAGGGCCCGGTGCTCGAGGAGCCCAGCGAGGAACGGCGCACCCTGCTCGGCGTAGGACCGGTAGTCGGCCGACGTGAACGCGGTGCACACCACGGTGCCGGGCACGTCGAGCCGTCGGTCGTCGTGGAGCGAGACCTGCTCGCGCAGCGTCGCTGCCGGCTGCGGAACGGCCCGGTCGCGGAAGGTGGCCAGCTGCTCCTCGCTCAGGCCCCTCATCGAGCCCTGCTCCAGCTCGTCGTCCCACTGGGCGGACAGCGGGTGCTCCGAACCCTCCGCAGCCGGGTCCATGGCGTAGCCGTCGACGACCGGCGCCGTGTCGACCCAGACGACGTGTGCCACCTCGTCGACGAGCCGGTCGAGGGCTGCGGTCGCGGGCACCGCTGCGCCGCTGTGCGCGACGAGGACGGTGCGGGTGCCCGGCGGCGCTGCGGCGATAGCCTCCTCGACGGCCCGGACGTGGTCCTCGAGCGTGACGGCGCCGCGGTCCGGGTGGTCGGTCTCCAGACCGGGGAGGGTGAGGGCCACCGGGTCGAGTCCCTGCTCGCGCAGGTGGTGGACGACGTCGTCCCAGGCCCAGGCACCGAGCCAGAAGCCAGGGACGAGGACGACGTGCGATGGCATCGTGGGACCGGGCGGGATCTCGCTCATGGGAGGAGCATGCACCCACCTGCGGACCGGTTGTGTCCGCGATCTCTGCCACGCTGGGCTGCATGACCGACACGACCGCGCGCGTCCTGCAGCTGCTGGGCCTGCTCCAGGGGCGCGCGATGTGGAC
The DNA here is from genome assembly GCF_045032595.1 of Ornithinimicrobium jinqii. NCBI lineage: Bacteria > Bacillati > Actinomycetota > Actinomycetes > Micrococcales > Ornithinimicrobiaceae > Ornithinimicrobium > Ornithinimicrobium jinqii. The sequence continues at coordinate 115,000 of NZ_JBJFZS010000025.1, read as the reverse complement.
GGGGCCCGAGCTCGCCGACCGGCTGGGCGTGACCACGCGCAGCGTGCGGCGTGACGTCGAGCGGCTGCGACAGCTGGGCTACCCCGTGCGGGCGAGCACCGGCGTCGGCGGCGGCTACCAGCTGGGGGCGGGCGGCAAGCTGCCGCCGCTGCTGCTCGACCCGGAGGAGGCGGTGGCGGTGACCGTGAGCCTGCGTCTCGCCGCGGGGGGCTCGGTCACGGGGGTCGAGGAGTCGGCCCTGCGGGCCCTGGCCAAGCTCGACCAGGTGCTGCCTGCCGCGCTGCGCAGCGAGGTGGAGGCGATCAGCCAGGCGGTGGTTGCCGTGGCGGGGGTCTCCGCCCCCGTCGAGGCCCGGCTGCTGAGCACCGTGGCGCGCGCGTGCCGCGACCACGTGCTGCTCGACTTCGCCTACCGGGCGCGCGACGGGGCGGAGAGCACCCGGCGCGTCGAGCCCTACCGGGTGGTGGCCATGGGCCGGCGGTGGTACCTGCTCGCGCTCGACCTGGAGCGGGACGACTGGCGCTCCTTCCGCCTCGACCGCGTCGAGCCCGCCTCGGCGCACGCCACGACGCTGCGGTTTCCGCCCCGACCAGCGCCCGACCCGGTCGAGTACGTGCGCGAGTCGGTGCTGCGCTCCCCCTACCGCTACGTCGCACGGCTGCGTCTGCACGCCCCGCTGGACGAGATGGCCGCCCGTGTGCCGCAGAACGCCGGGCTGCTCACCGACCTGGGCGACGGCACGTGCCAGCTGGAGACAGGGGCGGAGACGCTCGACTACCTCGTCGGCGAGACCCTCTGGCTGGACGTCGCGTTCGAGGTCCTCGACCCGCCCGAGCTCCGGGACAGGGTGCGGGAGCTGGGCGGACGTCTCCGCGCAGCCGTTCCCTGACGATGCGACCTCCCCGCCGCACTCAGCCCTGGCGGGCCTCCGCGATCACCTCGGCGAGCGCGTCGGTGATGATCGTCAGCTCCTCGGCGGTGATGGTCAGCGGCGGGGCCAGGCGGATCGTGGAGCCGTGGGTGTCCTTGGCCAGGACGCCCTTGCTCGCCAGCCCCTTGCACGCCGCCTTGCCGGTCATCAGCTCGGGGTCGATGTCGACGCCGGCCCACAGCCCGCGCACGCGCACCTCGCTCACGCCGTGGCCGATGAGCGCCTCGAGGGAGTCACGGAGCTGGCCCTCGAGGGTCGCGGCGTTCTGCTGGTGCTCACCAGTGGCGAGCAGGTCGCAGACGGCCTTGCCGACGGCCGCGGCCAGGGGGTTGCCGCCGAACGTGGATCCGTGGGTGCCGGGGGTGATGACGCTCATGACGTCGGCGTCGGCGGCCACCGCGGAGACCGGGACGATGCCGCCGCCGAGGGCCTTGCCGAGGGTGTAGATGTCGGCCTCGACGCCCTCGTACTGGCAGGCCAGCGTGGTGCCGACCCGGCCGAGGCCGGCCTGGATCTCGTCGGCGATCAGCAGCACGTTCGTGTCCGTGCACAGCTCGCGCAGCCCGGGCAGGAAGCCCTCCTTGGGGATCTTCACGCCCTGCTCGCCCTGGATCGGCTCGACGAGCACCGCCACGGTGTTCTCGTGGATCGCGGCCTCGATGGCGGCCAGGTCGCCGTAGGGCACGGAGACGAAGCCCTGGGTGTAGGGGCCGTAGTGGTCGCGCGCCTCCGGGTCGTCGGAGAAGGAGATGATGGTCGTCGTGCGGCCGTGGAAGTTGCCGTCCATGACGATGATCTCGGCCCGGTCGTGCGCGACGCCCTTGACGAGGTAGCCCCACTTGCGGGCGATCTTGAGCGCGGTCTCGACGGCCTCGGCACCGGTGTTCATCGGCAGGATCATGTCCTTGCCGACGAGCTCGCCGAGCGCGGCGCAGAACGGGCCGAGCTGGTCGTTGTGGAAGGCCCGGCTGGTCAGCGTCGACTTGTCGAGCTGGTCTTTGGCGGCCTTCACCAGGGCGGGGTGACGGTGCCCGAAGTTGAGCGCGGAGTAGCCGGACAGCGCGTCCAGGTAGCGGCGGCCCTCGACGTCGGTGACCCAGATCCCCTCGGCGTGCTCGACCACGACCGGCAGCGGGCTGTAGTTGTGGGCAGCGACCTTGTCCTCGAGGTCGATGAAGTCCTGGTTTGTCGACAGCTCAGTCATGCGCGTCATCCTAGGGTGGGTCCGGTGTTGGCTACTCATGCAGGGGTCAGCATAGCTATGCAGCGTGGTTCACCCCACGTCGAGGGCGTCGCCGGCCTGCTCCGGCAGCGTCAGGTAGGCGATCACCGCCCCGACGACGAAGGTCACCCCGAACAGGGCGAACAACCCGGCGTTGCCCCACCAGCCCAGCAGCGCGGGCACCGACAGGGGCGCGATGATCGAGGCCAGCCGCCCGAACCCCGCCGCGGCGCCGGCACCGGAGGCGCGCACCGTCGTGGGGTAGATCTCGGGCGTGACGGCATACAACGCCCCCCAGGCCCCGAGGTTGAAGAACGACAGCGCCATGCCGGCGGCGACGATCTGGGTCGGCCCGTCGGCGAACCCGAAGAGCGCGGCCGACGCCCCGGAGCCGAGGAGGAAGCTCGCCAGCGTGACGCGACGCCCCCAGACCTCGACGAGCACGGCGGCGGCCGCATACCCGGGCAGCTGGGCGAGCGTGATGAGCAGCGTGTAGCCGAAGGAGCGGACCATGTCGTAGCCCTGGGCGTAGAGGAGGCTGGGCAGCCAGATGAAGGCTCCGTAGTAGGAGAAGTTGACGCAGAACCACACCAGCCAGATGCCCGCCGTGCGCACCCGGTAGGCGGGCGACCAGAGCTGGGCGGGGGTGCGGGGCGGCACGTCGGGCAGCGGACGGCTCTCCACGTGCGCCACCCCGGCCGACCTCTCGAAGCGTCGCACCACCGCCTCGGCCTCCTCCGCGCGGCCGCGGCGCTCGAGGAACAGCGGGGACTCCGGCAGACCCCACCGGACCACGACCGCCCACAGCGCCGGCACGAGACCGAGGGCGAAGGCCCAGCGCCAGCCGTCGTCGAAGCGCGGCACCACGAAGAACCCGATCAGGGCCGCCAGCAACCAGCCCACCGCCCAGAACGACTCGAGGGCCACCACCATGCGGCCCCTGATCCTCGTCGGCGACAGCTCGCTGACCAGTGTCGAGGCGACCGGCAGCTCGGCGCCGAGCCCGATGCCGACGAGGAAGCGCAGCAGCAGGAGGACGGCCAGCCCGGTCGCGAAGGCCGAGGCCCCCGTCGCCAGTCCGTAGACCACGAGGGTGAGCGCGAAGACCGTGCGCCGGCCGTAGCGGTCGGCGAGCATCCCGCCGAACGTCGCGCCCAGCGCCATCCCCACGAAGCCGATCGACAGCAGCCACGACTGCTCCGTCCGCGTCAGGTCCCACTGCGTCGCGATCGCCAGCCCGACGAAGGAGATGAGCCCGACGTCCATCGCGTCCAGCGCCCACCCGGTGCCGGACGCGAGCAGGACCCGGGTGTGCTCGCGGGTGTAGGGCAGGCGCCCCATCCGCTCCGGCCTGCTGGGTGGGGGCGCCGCCCCGAGGTCAGCGGGGCCCGAGGGCGTCGTCATCGACATGGAGGGGATGGTATGCCGCCGCGCCCGGACCCGTTGCACCGTGCCGTCGGGACGGTGGGACGATGGAAGGGTGACCAGGATCAGCCACGTCGAGGCCGCGTACACCGACACCTACCTGACGGACGTGCTCTTCGAGGCGTTCAACGACCACCCGCCGATCCGCGCCACCCGCATCACGGTGGAGACCGACCACGTCTCCGAGCCGGGCGCCCCGCGCGAGGTCCGTGTCCGGGTGAGCGTGAGCGGGGAGCGCCTGCAACGGCGGGACGACGGGTGGGCGACCACGGGCCCGGTGGTCCGCGCCTACGGGCTGGGTGAGGAACCGGTCCGCTACGGCCTGTGCCGGGAGGCGGTGCTGGAGGCGCTGGCCCGGCACGACCTCACCGCCGAGGAGGTCGTCGGCTTCGCCTTCCTGCAGCCGTGGGAGGAGCATGCCGCGACCCTCGACACCGGCTCCTCGGACCTCAGCGGCATGCGCAACCAGGTCGAGGGGCGGGACTGACCGCACGGGTCAGCGCCGGCCCTCGCCCGAGCGCAGGTCAGCGGTAGTTCGTGAACTGCACGGCGAAGTCCAGCTCCTTGGTCTTGAGCATCCGCTGCACCTCCTGCAGGTCGTCGCGCGACTTGGAGGTGACCCGCAGCTCGTCGCCCTGGATCTGGGCCTTGACGCTCTTGGGCCCCTCCTCGCGGATGATCTTGGAGACCTTCTTCGCGTTCTCGCTGGTGATGCCCTCGCTGATCGCCGCCTCGAGGCGGTACTCCTTGCCCGAGGGCGAGGGCTCGCCGTCGTTGCTGTAGTCGAGGTGCTTGAGCGAGACGCCGCGCTTGACCAGCTTGGTCTGCAGCACGTCGAGGACGGCGAGGCAACGCTCCGGGGAGCTGGCGGCCATCTTGATGGTCTCCCCGACCAGCTCCACGCGGGCGCCGACGTTCTTGAAGTCGTAGCGCTGGGTGATCTCCTTCGCGGCCTGGTTGACGGCGTTGGCCACCTCCTGGTGGTCGACCTTGCTGACGATGTCGAAGGACGAGTCGGCCATGGCGGCATACCTCCTGTGTCGGGTTCGGACCTGCTCGGACTGACTGTTATCCTTTCATCCGCGCGCCGCGCTTGCGCGCACTGGCAGGTTGTCCGAGTGGCCAATGGAAACGGACTGTAAATCCGTCGGCGTACGCCTACGCAGGTTCGAATCCTGCACCTGCCACCCCTGACGAGACGGGCACCGGGATCCTCCCGGTGCCCGTCTCGTCGTCCCCCTCCTGCAACACTCCTCGCGGGCGCGACATAGTGCAGGTGTCGGCGCCCACCGGGGCGCCGGCACCAACGACGATCCGGTAGGAGGAGCGATGGCCGTACGCCTCGCCGGCAGCGACGGGTCCACCGGCACGGTCGTGGAGGACAGGGACGCCACCTGGTTCGACGGGTTCTTCGCCCAGCACGCGACCTCGGTCCACCGCTACTTCGTGCGCCGGGCCGCCCACAGCGACGTGGAAGACCTGGCGGCCGAGGTGTTCGCCACCGCGTGGCGGCGCCGCGAGAAGATCCCCGAGGGCTTCGAGCTGCCGTGGCTCTACCGCACGGCGTCCTACGTGCTGGCCAACCACCGCCGCAAGCCGACCCTGACGCTCATCTCCGACTACCAGGACCAGGACGGCCCGACCACGCGCAGCGTGGACCCGGCCGACCTGGTGATGGCCGACGACGAAGTGCGCCGCGCCATGTCCAGGCTCAGCGCGCGGGACCGCTCGCTGCTGATGCTGCACGCCTGGGAGGGGCTCGACGGCGAGGGCCTGGCGCGGGCGCTCGGCCTCACCCGCGGCGGCGCGGCCGCCGCCCTGTCGCGGGCCCGCGCACGCCTTCGTGACGCCTGGGCCGAGGAGCACTGACCGTGCCCCTCCCCCAGCCCTCCTGACCACCACCAGCTCCGAGGAGAACATCATGGTCGACCACGACGACGAGGCCCTCGCACGGCTTCAGGCCAGCGACCCCGCGACCGGCTCCCACCCGGACCTGCACTCCCTGCGCGGACGGATCGCCCAGAAGGCCCCCGCCAGCCTGGGCTCCGAGCGCGCCACCGCGCTGTCGGACGACACGCTCCAGGGCCCCCGTGTGCGGGCCCCCTGGGTCGCCGCCGCAGCGATCGCGGCCTTCGCCGTGGGTGGCGGCGGGTATGCCGTCGGTGCGGCGACCGCGCCCGGCGACGGCGGGGTGGTCGCCGGCCAGGGCTCGGCCACCGACGAGGCATCGTCCACCGGTGGTCCCGTCGGCGACAGCACCGGCGGGGTCGTCACCGGTGAGGCGGAACGTCTCGGCGACCCGTCGTCCACCGAGGCCATGGGTGGCGACGCCGGCTCCGGCGCGGCCTACGGCCCCGGTCCCGTCCGCCTGGTGGCGGGCGAGGGCCTGCCCACGGAGCGCGGCACCGGTGAGGTGCGGGTCGTCGTCTCCGACGCCGACCCGGAGGAGTTCCTCGACGCGTGGGCCGACCGGCTCGGTCTCGAGGGCACGCCGCTGACGCCGGACGACGAGGCCGGATGGTTCGGGCAGAACGGTCTCGTCGACGCCGAGAGCGGCCGGATGGTGAGCGTGAGCGCGGACGGCAGCGGGCCGCTGACCTTCAGCTACGAGGACATGTACGGCAGCCCCTACTGCGGCGACATGTACGCCGAGATGAGCGGTCAGGACCTGGCGCTGGCCAAGGAGGAGTGGTCGCGGGGCGTCGGGGCCGACATCCCCTTCCCCGACTCCGAGCGCTGCCGGGACCTCGAGGGCGCCCGGCCGGCCGACGAGCAGGCGCTCGCGTCGGCGACCGACTTCCTCACCACCACGGGGCTGGACCTGGACTCCTACGCGCTGAGCGTCGCGGAGTGGGACGACCCGGCCGGGTCGATCGTCACGGTGGTCGGCACCCTCACCGGGACCGGGGCCCTCACGGGGGAGCAGCTCAACGTCCAGGTCGGGCCCGAGGGCGTCTTCTCTGCGTGGGGCAGCACGGGTGAGCTGACCTCCCTGGGCGACTACCCGGTCATCTCCGCCGCCGAGGCCGTCGAGCGCTACGGCCAGCGGGAGTTCACCAACGACTACGGCGTCATGATCGCCGAGGACACGACCGTCGGGGGCGACGCCACCAGTCTGCCGGCCCCGGAGTTCACGTTCCCGGACCCGGTGCCGCTGGAGCCCGGCTCACCCATCCCGCTGCTGCTGATGGACAAGGTCGTCACCGGCGCCGAGCTGGTCCGGGGCATGCTGTGGTCGCCCACCGGCGGCCAGCTCGAGGTCCCGGTGTGGAAGCTGATGACGCCCGACGGGATGCACTACACCGTGCTGGCCGTCGCCGAGGAGGGCATCGCCTGGCAGGGCTGGGAGTGAGGCGTGCGGGGTGGTGACACGATGCCCCGCATGACCTCTCTCCCCGGCCGCGTCGACCTGCCGAGGCCGCTCGAGCTCCCCCGCACACCGGCCCTGGTCCTGCGCGGTCACCGCTTCGACGCCGCCCGCCCGGCGGTGATGGCCATCGTCAACCGGACCCGCGACTCGTTCTGGTCCGGCAACCGCCACGCCGCCCTGGAGGACGCCGTGGCGGCGGTCGAGCGGGCCGTCGAGGAGGGTGCCGACATCGTCGACGTCGGCGGGGTCCGCGCGGGGCAGGAGGGGGAGCACGTCGCCGCCGCGGAGGAGATCGACCGGGTCCTGCCCCTCCTGGAGGCGGCGCGCACGGCATACCCCGACCTGGTCCTGTCCCTCGACACGTGGCGCAGCGAGGTCGCCGAGGCCGTCGACGGACTGGTCGACCTGGTCAACGACACCTGGGCCGGGCACGACCCCGCCCTCGTCCACGTCGCGGCGCGCACCGGCGCCGGTGTCGTCTGCTCCCACACCGGGGGGCTGCCCCCGCGGACCGACCCCGTCGCGATGCGGTATGCCGACGCGCACGGCACCGACGAGCTCGCCGTGGTGCGCGACGTGGTCGCCGTGCTGCGGGCGGGCGCGGAGGCGGCCGTCGCCGCGGGGGTGCCGCCCGAGCGGGTCCTGGTGGACCCCACCCTCGACTTCGGCAAGACCACGCGCCACTCGTTGGTCGTGCTGCGGCACACGGCCGACGTGGCGGCGCTGGGCTACCCGGTGCTGCAGGCGGTCTCGCGCAAGGACTTCGTCGGCGAGACGCTCGACCTGCCCGCGGACGAGCGGCTGGAGGGCACGCTCGCGGCGACCGCGGTGGCGGCCTGGCTGGGCACCACCGTCTTCCGCGCCCACGACGTCCGCGCGACCAGGCGGGTCGTCGACATGGTGGCCAGCATCCGTGGCGACCGGCCGCCGGCCCTCGGCGTGCGCGGCGAGCCGACGGACTGACCGCCAGGAGCACGACCGTCCTGAGCCCGTTGACGTGCCTGTGCATGCCCCCGCACGCCGGTGGCGCCGTCGAGGTCCCGGGCGCGGGGGTGCTAGAAGATGCCGACCGGCGCGATGCTGAGCACGACGACCAGCAGGGTCAGCACCCCGACCAGCACCCAGGTGGCGACCGGGGTGGGGGGCACCGCCGAGCGCTCGCGGGCGGTCCGCAGGCTGGGGACGGCCACGACGACCGCGAGCCAGCGCACGTAGACGGCGATGCCGAGCGCGACGTTGACGGCCGCCACGAGGGCGAGCCACCACATCCCGTCGCCGACGACCGGCCGGAGGGCGACGACCTTGGCGACCAGCCCCACGACCGCCGGCGGAAGGCCGGCCAGGGTCAGCAGCGCCAGGGCCAGCGGCACCGCCAGCAGCGGCCGGGTGCGCAGCAGCCCGCGGTGGTCCTCGAGCGTGGTGCCGCCGCCGGCCACGGCCACCACCACGACGAAGGCCAGCAGCGTGCCGAGGACGTAGACGACCAGGTAGGACCCGGCGGCGTTGGCCGCGCGCGCGGACAGCGTCGCCAGCGGCAGCAGCACCCAGCCGGCCTGCGCGACGGTCGACCAGGCGAGCAGCCGGACGGCGTCGGCCTGGGTCAGCGCCACCAGGTTGCCGACCGTCATCGAGGCGGCGGCGAGCAGCGCGATCGCGAGCAGCGTCGTGTCCTCCACCGCGCCCAGCGCCCGGACCAGCACGAGCAGCCCGCCGAGCGCAGCCACCTTGGACACCGTGGACAGGTATGCCGTGACCGGCAGGGGGGCACTGGTGTAGGTGATCGGGGTCCAGGCGTGGAAGGGCACGGCCGAGACCTTGAAGGCCAGCCCGGCGAGCAGCAGGACCGACGCAAGCCCGAGGAGGGTGGGCTCTCGGGACGACGGAGCGCCGAGCAGCGCGGTGCCGGTGGCCGCGACCCAGAGCGCGGCGCCGAGGGCGATCAGCGCGAAGGACACGAGCGAGGTCATGAGCAGCGCCACCGCGCCGTCCACCGCACGGGCCCGTCGCCCGTCCGACCACCGGGGGTCGGTCAGCACCACGAGCGCGACCGTGGGCAGGGTGGACAGCTCGAGGGCGACGAGCAGGGTGCCGAGGTCACCCGCCGCGGGGACCGCGACGACGCCTGCCGTCGCGCCCAGGACCAGCGCCGCGACCACCGGAGCGCGGCCGGTGCTCGAGCGTGTCGACCAGTCCTTCCATGCCAGCACGAGCACCACGCCGGCGGCGAGGAGGGCGGTCAGCTGCAGGACGGAGGTCAGCCGGCTCGCCTCGTAGAGGCACTGTCCGGAGGGAAGGCAGAAGGCGGCGAGGGCGTCACCCGGTCCGAGCGTCAGGCCGGGCAGCACGCCGATGACCCCGCCGAGCAGACCGGCACCGGCGAGCAGGAGGTGGGCCTCGCGCCGTCCGGGCAGGGCCGCGTCGAGGACGAGCACGAGGACGGCGGCGAGCAGCGGCGCGAGGACCGGCACGGTCGCGAGGATGTTGACGTCGGTGCTCATCCGCCGATCACCCGCCCGGCCGCGGACGCGGTGACGGTGAGGAGCAGCCCGGGCAGCACGCCCAGGAGGAGGACGAGCGCGCCGAGCAGCCCCAGCGCGACGCGCTCGGTGCGCACCGCGTCGGGGATGCGCGGCTCGACGCGGTCGCCGGACCACACCTCGCGCAGCACCCGCGCGCTGTAGGCGACGGCGAGCACCCCGCCGAGCGCGCCGGCGACCATGAAGACCCGGAACCACCCCTCTGGACGGTCCGGGGCCGGGGCCCACGCGGCATACAGGGCCCCGATCTCCCCCCAGAAGCCGGCGAGCCCGGGCAGGCCCATCGAGGCGGCCATCCCCAGCGCCAGCGCCCCGCCGAGAAGCGGGGTGACCTCGCGCAGTGCCGCCCGCGCGACCGACAGGTCCGCGCTGCCCCAGCGGTGCTTCAGGCCGCCGACCACCACGAAGAGGAGGGCCGAGATCAGCCCGTGCGCGACGTTGCCGAAGAGCGCAGCCTGCAGCCCGGTCTCGGTGCCGGTGGCCAGGCCCAGGACCACGAAGCCCAGGTGCGCGACCGACGACCAGGCGATCAGCCGCTTGAGGTCGCGCTCGACCAGGCAGGCCAGCGAGGCCCAGACGACACCGGTCACGGCCAGGCCCCCGAGCAACGGGGAAAGGGTGGTGAAGCCGTCGGGGACGACCGGGACCACCAGCCGCACGATGCCGTAGGTGCCGAGCTTGAGCAGGACCGCGGCCAGGAGCACCGACCCGGCCGTGGGTGCCGTGGCGTGGACCCACGGGAGCCAGGTGTGCAGCGGGAAGAGGGGGATCTTGAGGGCGAAGCCGGTGAGCAGGACGGCGGCGAGCACGACCTGCGTGCCGGTGCCGATCCCCTCACCCCGCTGGGCCGCCCACTGGCCGAGGTCGGTGGTGCCGGTGGCGGTGGCCACCCCGAGGATGCCGACGAGCATGAGTGTCGAACCGACGACCGTGACGAGCAGGAAGCGCAGGGCCGCGCCCTCACGGTCGCTGCCGACGTCGCCGTAGCGGGCGACGAGCACCCACATGGGGACGAGCACCAGCTCGAAGCCGACGAAGAAGAGGAGGGCGTCGCCGGCCAGGAAGGTGACGAGCGCACCGAGCAGCACCAGCTGCAGGCACGCGTGGTAGGTCGCCAGGCCCGGCACGTCGGTGCTGCGCAGGACGGGTACGGGCGAGGTGGTCTCCAGGCCCTCGTCCTCGGGACGCACCGGTCGCAGCGCCGGGGGCAGGTGCAGGTGGAGGGCCACGGCGACGACACCGACCACGGCGGTGAGCAGCAGCAGCGGGATGCTCAGCCCGTCGACGCCCAGGCGCAGCCAGACCCCCAGGCTCGGGATCCAGGGGGTCTCGACGACCGGACGGTGCAGCGTGGTGCCGGCCACCCCGACGGCTGACAGGGTCGCGGCGCCGATGGACAGGGCACGGATCATCCGGTGGCCGGGTGCGTCGCTCCACCGCCCGGCGGTGAGGAGGGCGACCGCCGCGAGCAGCAGCGGGACCAGGGCGAGCATCAGCCAGCCGGTGCCGAGGTCCGGGACGAGGTCGACGGCCTGACGCACGGCCGCCCGCAGGGAGTCGCTCACGTGGTCAGCACCCCGATCGTGCCGAGCACGAGGACGCCCGCGAGCACCAGGGCGAGCGCGGGCGTGGCCCGGCGCGGGGTGAGCAGCTCGGTGCCCTGGCCCAGCAGGCGGGCGCCCGCGCCGGCCCCGCGCACCCACGCGTCCAGCACCTCCCGGTCGAACCACGCCACGGCCCGGGCGAGGGCGAGCACCGGCGTGGCCACGAGCAACCGGTAGGCGTAGTCGGCCCCGAGGCCGCGCTCGGCGGCCAGGCTGAGGGAGGCGGGGATGCGCGCGCCGGCGTCGCGGGTGCGCACGCCGCGCGCAGCGAGCGCCACGGCCGTGGCCGCGACGACCATGAGCAGCAGGGTGGCCAGGAGCAGCTGGAGGTTGAGGTGCACGTCGGTGCGCCAGACGGGCAGCAGCACCATGAGGCTGCCGAGCAGGGTCATCAGCGTCAGGATCGAGGTCCCGGACCGGGCCGAGGAGCTGATCGCGGACTCCGCCCGCTCGATGCCCTCGGCCTCGTGGACCACCTGGGGCTGGTCGAAGAAGTCGTCGATGCGCTCGACGGCGCCCTGGTGGTAGTCGCGGGCGTGCCTCTCGGCGTCGGTCGGACGGTCGAGGACCAGCCATGCGCGCATGCAGTAGGCCGCGGTGAGCGGCGCGGCCGCACCGACCGCGGAAAGCACGATCACCGAGGGGAGGCCACCGCCGGCGACGGAGCCGGACTCGGCCGCGCCCAGGATCATCTCCTTGGAGAAGAAGCCCACGAAGGGCGGGACCCCGGCGAGCGCGAGCAGGCCCCAGCCGAAGCGGCGGCGCAGCACGCGGTAGCGCCGGGTGCCGGAGGCCATCGCGGCCATGGCGGTGCCGCCGACGAGCACGGCCAGCCATCCGGTGGCCAGGAAGAGGAGCGCCTTGAACCAGGCGTGCGCCACGAGGTGCTGCGCCGCGGCGTCCGGGCCGACCTGGGGCGTCGCCGCCGCCAGCGCGGCGAGCATGAGGGCGACCTGGCTGACCGTGGACCAGGCCAGGAGCCGCTTGAGGTCGCCCTGCGCGAAGGCCAGCATGGCCGCGCCGAGGGTGGTCACCGCGGCCAGCACGGCCAGCAGCAGGCGCGCCGGGTCCGTCACCGCCAGGAGGTCGAAGAGGTGCGTGAGCACGACGGTGCCGGCGGCGACCATGGTGGCGGCGTGGATGAGCGCCGACGCGGGCGTGGGGCCCTCCATCGCGTCGGGCAGCCAGTCCTGGAAGGGGAAGAGGGCGGACTTGCCGGCGACACCGACGACGACGAGCACCATGGCTGCGGTGAGGGTCGTGCTGGGCCCGGTCCGCCCCCAGTGCTCGACGATCCCCGCGATCGAGGTGGTCCCTGCGCCGGCGGCGAGGACGAGCAGGCCGACGACCATGCCGGCGTCGGCGGTGCGGGTCACCAGCAGCGCCTTGGTCGAGGCCCGGCGGGCGGCCGCCTTGGTGGAGTGGTGGCCGATGAGCAGGTAGGAGCACCAGCCCATCACCTCCCAGCCGACGAGCAGGAGGAGCACGTCGTCGGCGTGCACGGTGAGGAGCATCGCGGCGGTGAAGACCGACACCGTCGCGGCGAAGACGCGGTAGCGCGGGTCGTACCAGAGGTACCACCGCGAGTAGACCTGCACGATGAGCGCGACGGCCGCGACGGTGACGGCGATGAGGGCGAGCGGCCACGTCGTCACCAGCGTGAACGGCACCTGCAGCTCACCCAGCGGCAGGGCCCCGGTCGTCCCCGCGGTGAGCCGTGGGTCCTCGAGGTTGAGCAGGACGTAGAGCTGGGCCAGCGCGAAGAAGACGGTCAGCAGTCCGCCGCCGACGGCGATCCAGGCGGCCAGCCGGCTGGACCGACCGCTCAGGAGCAGACCGGCCAGCGCCGCCAGCGCCGGGACCAGGACGACCCACTGGGTCGGGGTGCCGGGAAGGTCGGGGACCGGCACGAGGTCGGCGAGCAGCCCGGCCCCGGGCACGCTGAAGCTCGGCAGCTGCAGGTCGCTCCAGGAGAGGTCGGGCCAGTCGATGTTCACGTCGGGACACCCTCGTCACGGGTCCGGGGATCCAGGTCGGCGTGCAGGTCGACGTCACCCCGGGCGCGGTGGAGCGCCACGAGAACCGCGAGGGCCAGCACGACCTCGGCGGCGGCGATCGTGATGACGAACAGCGTGAGCACCGGCCCGGAGGTCGCCGCGGCCAGGTCGTCGGCGCCGCCACCGGTCTGCCCGACGGTCACGAGCAGGAGGCCGGCGGCGCCGAGGATGAGCTCGACGCCGACCAGGACGAGGACGGCGTGGCGGCGGGCCAGCACGCCGTACGCCCCCAGACCGGCGAGGACCGCGACGAGGAGGTAGGGGAGGGCGGGGTTGATCACGGTGCGCCTCCCTGCTGGTCCACGACGTCCGGCGGCGCGTCCGGGCGGGCGCTCGGGGCGTCGCGCCCCCCCACCGGGGCCCGCGCGATCGCGACGGCGGCGACGAGGGCCAGGAGCAGGAGGGCCGACAGCAGCTCGAAGGGCCAGACGTAGGCCTCGAAGATGCCGGCGGCGACGTCCATGCTCGACGGCCCGTCCACCTCGACGGCGCCCCAGCCGAAGGCGGCCACGAGCGACCCCCCGATCAGCACCGTCGTCCCCGCCCCCACGACGGCTGCCGCCCCTCGCTGGCTGCGGGAGGTCACCGCCGGGACTCCGCCGCTGCGGGTGAGCATGAGCGCGAAGAGGATGAGGACCACGACCGCACCGACGTAGACGAGCAGCTGCACGAGCGCGACCAGCTCGGCCCCGAGGACGAGGTAGCACCCGGCCAGACCGCCCAGTGCCACGACCAGCCACAGGGCGGCGTGCAGGACGTTCCGCGAGGTCACCGCGAGCAGACCGGAGCCGGCGGTGAGCAGGCCGACGGCGAGGAAGAGGACGTCGAGGCCGCTCACTCCTCACCCGCCTGCGGTACGTCATACCCCTCGGGAAGGGTGGCGGGCGGGACGGTGCGCATCCACCCGCCGAGCCGCTCCTTGTCGTGCAGGAGGTTGCGGATGTCGCCCTCGGCGTAGGCGAAGTCGGGGGCCCAGAAGAGCGCGTCGAAGGGGCACACCTCGATGCAGATGCCGCAGTACATGCAGAGCGAGAAGTCGATGTCGAAGCGGTCGAGGACGTTCTTCTGCCGGTCACGACCGCCCTCGGTGGTGGCCGGGAGCGTCTCCTTGTGGGAGTCGATCGTGATGCACCAGTCCGGGCACTCGCGGGCGCAGAGCATGCACGAGGTGCAGTTCTCCTCGAGCAGGGCGATCACCCCGCGGGAGCGCACGGGCAGGTCGGGCTCGACATGCGGGTACTGCACGGTGTGGGAGCCACGCGCCAGCACCTTCGCCGTGGTCGTGAGGCCCTTGAGCAGTCCCTTCACGACAGCACCACCACCCCGACGCCGGTCACAGCCAGCTGCAGCAGCGCGATCGGGAGGAGCACCAGCCAGGCGAAGCGCTGCAGCTGGTCCTCACGGACCCGCGGCCAGGCCACCCGCAGCCACAGGAAGATCGCCCCCACCGCGGTGGCCTTGAGCAGGGTCCACACCACCCCGACCGCCGCGACGTCCCCCCACGGCCCGCGCCAGCCGCCGAGGAAGAGGACGGTGAACAGCAGGGCCATCACGACCATGCCGGCGTACTCGGAGAGGAGGAAGAAGGCGAAGCGCAGGCCGGTGTACTCGGTGAGGGGGCCGAAGACGACCTCCGAGTCGGCGATCGGGGCGTCGAAGGGGGTGCGCTGCAGCTCGGCGACGCTGGCGGCGAGGAAGACGAAGGCGGCCGGGGCCTGCCAGAGCAGCCACCACCACGACCACTCCTGGACGATGCCCGTCAGCGAGAGCGTCCCGGCGGCCAGGGCGACCGAGGCGGCCGAGACGGCCAGCGGCAGCTCGTAGGACACCAGCTGGGCCCCGGCGCGCATGCCGCCGACGAGGGAGTACTTGTTGCCGCTGCCCCAGCCCGCCATCAGCGTCCCGATGACGCCGACGCTGGTCGCGGCCAGGACGAACAGGAGCGAGGCGGGCACGTCCGCCGCCACCCAGGTGGCGCTGAACGGGATGGCCGCCAGGGCCACGAGGTAGGGGATCAGCGCCACGGCGGGGGCGAGCCGGAAGACGGGACGGTCGGCCGCAGCCGGCGTGACGTCCTCCTTCTGCACGAACTTGATGCCGTCGGCGACGAGCTGGAGGATGCCGTGCGGTCCGGCCTCCATCGGACCGAGGCGCCCCTGCATGTGACCCATGAGCTTGTGCTCCAGCTGACCCAGGGCCAGGGGCAGCGTCAGGAAGGCCGCGAGGACCACCGCGGCCTTCAGGACGACCTCCACGAGGAGGGGTAGCTCGGTCAGCATCGTCGCCACACTAGCCAAGTCCGGTGGCGACCCGCTCCCCCCGCGCCGGGAACCGGCGACCTTGCGTGTGACGTCATGATGGTGTCATGATGACGTCATGGATCTGACTCCCTACCTCGACTCCGTCGCGGACGACCTCGGA
This sequence comes from Ornithinimicrobium jinqii, assembly GCF_045032595.1. Lineage (NCBI taxonomy): Bacteria > Bacillati > Actinomycetota > Actinomycetes > Micrococcales > Ornithinimicrobiaceae > Ornithinimicrobium > Ornithinimicrobium jinqii. The sequence goes on along the minus strand of NZ_JBJFZS010000025.1, from coordinate 99,433 downwards.
CGGGCCACCGCCCTGGCCGACGACCACGTGCGAGACGTCGCGCACCGCCTGGCCGTCGCACTCGAGCCGGGGCTGCGGCTCGCCCTCGTCCGGGCCGTCTCCGACACCGCGGCCCGGGTCAACACCGATCTCGACGACGCCGTCGTGACGGTCACCATGGACGGCCGTGACCCCGTCGTCACCGTCACGCGGACGGGACCCACCGAGGAGGCCCACCCTGCACCGGGCGAGGCGGCCCCGGCGGAGGACGGCGACCTCGTCCGCATCACGCTGCGCCTGCCGGAGCAGCTCAAAGCACGCGCCGAGGAGCTGGCGGGACGCGCCGACCAGTCGCTCAACACCTGGCTCGTCCAGGCCGTCCGGCGCTCCGCCTCCACCGACGAGCCGCCCACCTCCCCCCTCACCGGATCCCGCCGGATCTCCGGCTGGGCCTGACCACCGCAGGAGACACTCATGGACACGCACCACGACCCCACCCACGACCTGCGCTCGACCGACCCGCGCGCCCACGACTTCACCGGATGCACCTCGCTGGTCGTGCACGACCACCGGGGCGACGTGACGGTGACGCACGTGGCCCCGGCTCCCGACATGCAGGACCCGCTCGCTGGTCCCGGTGCAGCGCGGGTGCGTCTGGTGCCGAACGGCGACCTCGACCTGGGCAGGGCGACCGTCGAGCTGGTCGACGGTGTCCTCCTCGTGGAGGTGCCGCACCTCGACGAGGTCGACGGCACCGGCCGACGGCGAGGATTCTCCCTGGGCCCGATCACGATCGGCGGCCGCGGCAGCTCGGTCGCCGTCGAGGTCGAGGTGCCCGCCGGCATCCCGGTGGAGGCGTCCACCAAGCTCGGCGACGTCCGGGTCCAGGGCTCCTCCGGCAACGTCGCAGCGAGGACCGGCGCCGGCGACGTGCGCGTCGAACGCTGCCTCGTCCTCACGGCGTCGACGGGCACCGGTGACGTCAGCGTCGGCTCGTGCACCGGAGGCAGCGCCACGACCGGGGCGGGCGGCGTCACCGTCGACAGCTCGGAGGGCGACCTGCACACCCGGACCGGCGCCGGCGACGTCCGCGTCATGGCCAGCAGCGGTGGTGACGTCTCGGCCGCCACCGGCGCCGGCGCCATCCACCTCGAGCTGCTCTCCGGTCGCTGCGAGTGCCGCAGCGGCGCGGGCGACGTCACGGTCGTGGTGCCGCGCGACCAGCCGGTGTGGCTCGACCTCGACGCCGGCCTCGGGTCGGTGCGCAAGGACGTCGAGCCGGTCGGCGCCCCGGCGGAGGGTCAGCCCTACCTCAGCGTGCGCGCCCGCAGCGGTCTCGGCAACGTGACCGTCCGTCACCCCTGAGGGTCCGCCACCCGAGCCACCCGAGCCACCGGCTCAGTCGGCGAACAGGCAGAACGGGTGACCGTGCGGGTCGAGCAGAACCCGCACGGTCGGCTGGGGCTGGTGGGGGTGGCGGCGCGCACCGCACGCCACCGCCCACGCCTCCGCGGCGTCGAGGTCGTCCACCCAGAGGTCGAGGTGCGCCTGCGGCTGCTGGGCGCCGGGTTCGCTCGGCCACACGGGCGGCTCGTAGAGGGGGTCCCACTCCAGGTTCAGCGTCATGCGCAGCCGCCCCGGCGTCGGCTGCAGCTGCGCCCAGCCCGCGCCTTCCGGCTCCCCCTCGCGCGGTCCCTCCTCGTCCCCGACCGCGACGCCCAGCAGCGCGGCGTAGAAGCGCGCCAGCTCTCGGGGTCGGCCCGTGCTGATCGACACCGACGTCGCCTCGATGCGGGGGCGGACGCTCACACCCGCGGCCCGTCGACCGCCGTGCTGTCCGCGCGCGGCCCCCACGAGGGGTCCGGCACGCCGGGCGGCAGCAACCGGCGCCGGGACGGCGAGCGCTTGGCCGAGGACCCCTCGCCCGGCTCCTTGGCGCCCGGCCACGGCTTGGAGGCCCGGGCGGCCAGCTGGAAGGACTTGCGCAGCGGCGTGCCCTCGAAGCCCTCGGGCAGGAGGAGGGGACGCACCCCCAGACCGGTGCCGTCCTCGAAACCGTCGAGCTCCAGCCCGAACATCTCGTGCGTCTCGCGCTCGTGCCAGCCCGCCCCCGGGAAGATCGCGGTGACGGAGGCGAGCGCGGTCCCCACCGGCACGCGGGTCTGCAGCAGAACGCGCCGCACCCCGCGCCCGTGGCCGGCGCCGCGCACGTCCATGAGGTGGCACACGACGTCGAGGCCCGGGCCGTGCTCGTCCTCGCTGTCCGTCTCGTCGACGGCCGAGAGCCAGTCGAAGAAGGCGAAGCCCTCGTCGAGCGCCGCCCGCACGGCGTCCGACCACTCCTGCGGCGGGACCCTGCGCTCGACCAGCTCCGGCTCGTTCACGCGCCCACCCTACCCAGGGGCGTCGCGCGCCGGTCTCCTGCGCGGCACGATGGGGCGATGAGCGAGAAGGAGCAGCTGATCCGGTACCTGCGCACCTCCCGGGAGTCGGTGATGTGGAAGACCGAGGGCCTGTCCGAGCGCGAGCTGCGGACACCCCGCACCACGACCGGGACCAACCTGCTGGGCCTGGTCAAGCACTGCGCCTCCGTCGAGCTCGAGTACTTCTCGAGCTGCCTCGGGCGGGACTCCGGGATCCGGATGCCCGACGTCGACCTCGACACCGACCCCGACGGCGACCTCTACGCCACCGCCGAGGAGTCCGCCGAGGAGCTGCTCGACCTCTACCGGCGCGTCGGCGCGTACGTCGACGCCACCCTCGCCGAGCTCCCGCTGGACACCCCCGCCCGGGTGCCGTGGTGGGGCGAGCGCGCGGAGACCACGCTGGGCCACCTGGTGGTGCACGTGCTGTTCGACGTCTCCCGGCACGCCGGGCACGCCGACATCCTCCGCGAGGGCGTCGACGGGGTGACCGGGCTGCGGCAGGAGGGCGACAACATCTCCGAGCCCGAGGGTGGCTGGGCCGCGCACCGGGACAAGCTGCAGCGGCTCGCCGACCAGAGCTGAGCCCGGGAGCCGGTCAGGCCGTGGGCGGGCGCACGAGGCCACGCGTGGCCTCGCCCGCGGAGACGACGCGGTCGCCATACCTGGCGCCGGCACGCACCCGCCCCGGGACCTCCGCGGCGATCTGCTCCTGGAGGCGCACGATGCCGGCCAGCAGCGCCTCGGGGCGCGGCGGGCAGCCGGGGACGTAGACGTCGACGGGGATGAGCTGGTCGACACCCTTGGTCACGGAGTAGCTGTCCCAGTAGGGGCCGCCGGAGTTGGCGCAGGCACCGAAGGAGATGACGTACTTCGGCTCGGGCATCTGCTCGTAGAGGCGGCGGATCGCCGGTGCCATCTTGTCGGTCACCGTCCCGGAGACGACCATGAGGTCGGCCTGGCGGGGACCGGGGGCGAACGGGATGACGCCCAGCCGGATGAAGTCGTGCCGGGAGGTCGAGGCGGAGATGAACTCGATGGCGCAGCAGGCCAGGCCGAAGTTGAAGACCCACAGGGAGTACTTGCGGCCCCAGTTGAGGATGACCTGCACCGCGCGGGGAGCGCGCTCGACGGGCGCACCGACGCGGGGGGTGGGCAGGCTGGTGGCCACCGTCACCACCACCGGAGAAGACCGCGACGCCACACGTGGAGCAGGGCGACGACGAGGACACCGATGAAGACCGTCATCTCGACCAGGCTGGCGGGCCCGAGGTCGGTGCGGATCACCAGCGCCCACGGGAAGAGGTAGACGGCGTCGACGGCGAAGATCACGTAGAGCAGCGCGAAGACGAGGTAGCGGACGCTGCCCTGCTCCCAGCCGCTGCCGATCGGGTCCACGCCGGACTCGTAGGTGGTGAGCTTGCCGGGGTGCGGGTCGCTCGGCGCGAGCAGCCGTCGCACGCCCATGGCGGTGGCCACGAGGGCGACACCTGCCAGGACGACCACGGCGACGACGAGGTACTCACGCATCGCGCTCACCCTAGTCGCTCGACGAGGGGCGGGCAGGGAGGCGGGACGGACCAGGGTATGCCGTGCGCCCGCTCGCTCAGAAGTCGGGGCGCAGGGGGTAGCCGGCCTCGCCGTCGGCGCTGGTGCGGGTGGCGAGCACCTGGTGCAGCTGGATCGAGCCGCGCTCGAAGTTGTAGCGGGACCCGGCGAGGTAGAGGCCCCACACGCGGGCCGTGGCGAGTCCGGCCTCGGCCACGCACTCGTCCCAGTTCGCGGAGAGGTTCTCGCACCACGCACCGCAGGTGCGCGCGTAGTGCTGGCGGAGGTTCTCGTGGTGGTGCACCTCCAGACCGACCCGCTCCATCTCCGAGACGATGCGTCCGGAGGCCGCCAGCTCGCCGTCGGGGAAGACGTAGCGGGCCACGAAGTCTCCGTGGCGCATCGGCACGTGGTCCGGGCTGCGCCAGGTGATGCAGTGGTTGAGCAGCCGGCCCTCGTCGCGGAGCCGGTCCCGCAGGAAGGTGAAGTAGCTGCGGTAGTGCCGCACGCCGATGTGCTCGGTCAGCCCGATCGAGGAGACGGCGTCGAAACCTCGCTCGGCCACGTCCCGGTAGTCCTGGTGCCGGATCTCCGCGACGCCGCCGAGGCTCTCCCTCTCCAGCCGCTCCTGGCCCCAGGCGGCCTGCGCCTCCGAGAGCGTCACCCCCAGTGCGGTCACGCCGTAGTGCGTGACCGCGTGCCGCACCATGCCGCCCCACCCGCAGCCCACGTCGAGCAGACGCATCCCCGGACGGAGCCCGAGCTTGCGGCAGACGAGGTCGTACTTCTCCTCCTGCGCCTCCTCCAGCGTGGCGTCCGCCTGCGGGTAGACCGCGCAGGTGTAGGTCATCGAGGGGCCGAGCAGCATCTCGTAGAACCGGTTGGAGACGTCGTAGTGGTGGCGGATGGCCTCGGCGTCGCGACGGCGACCGTGGCGCAGACCGTGGACGAGCTTGCGCAGCTCCGAGGGCGTCTCGAGCTCGGGCAGCTCCGGCAGGTGCAGGCCGGCCTCCCGGGCGACGCGCACGATCTCGGGGACCTCGCGCACCGGTGGCAGCCGCACGACGAAGCCGTCGGCCAGCAGCAGCTCCTCGTAGGGGTTGCCCTCGTCCATGCCGTCGACCGTCAGGTCGCCCTGGAGGTAGGCCCGCACGAACCCGACCTGACCGGGGTGGCTGGCGACGTAGCTCAGCCCCCGAGGCGTGCGGATCCGGACGACCTTGCCGTCGAGGTTGCCGGCGCTGGAGCCGTCGTGCGCCACCACGCCGAGCGCCGCGGGCTCGCCGATCAGCTCGTAGATCGTCCGAGCAACCGTCCGGGTCGTCATCGTGCTCTCACCGCCTTGTCGTAGAGGGTCGGCAGCCGACCCCGGGGGTCGTACCGCTGCTTCACCGGGTGGTAGGCCGCACCGCCGTAGCGGGCGGCGAAGGTTGCCTCGTCGAAGAAGGACTCCGAGTAGAGCGACTTGTGACCGCCCAGCGCATGGACCTCCTCCTCGATCGCCCGGTTCGTGTCGCCCCGCACGCCGCCCGGCGGGACGTCGACGGCGGACCAGAAGCCGACGTTGACGTAGTCGTGCCCGACCCGCATCGGGTAGAGGGGCCAGGGCGGCCCCCCGTCGGGAGCGGGGGTCGTGGTGCGCAGCCGGACGGGGCACAGCCAGACCGGCTCGATCGGCACCTCGCGCAGGAACCACCGCAGGAAGTCGGCGGTGCGGCCCAGCGGGACCTCGACGTCCTGGACCACCCGCTCCTGCGGCGGGTGGCCGCGCCGCTGCCGGTAGGAGTCCACCCAGCGGTGCCGCTGCTCGAAGGCCATCGCCCGCCAGTAGACGTCGCTGCGCAGCCACCTCCTGGGCCACAGCCTCCGGGCGAGGGGCTGCTGGGCCCCGAAGGCCCGCGAGCACCAGAACCAGTCGGTGTCCCAGCGCCACAGGAAGTCGTGCGCCGTGAGCACGTCGCGCCGCCGGTGCTGCAGGGAACGGTAGAACGGGACCGGCCCGGTGGGGTCGCTGGGGATCATCCCCTGGGTGCTGTCCGACCACCGCCCCAGCGTCAGGTAGGCCTCGGTCGGGCCGAAGACGACACCGTCCAGGAAGTCGACCGGCGCACCACCGTGGGCACCTGGACGGGCGCCGGTGCCCATCACCTCACCGATGGCGGCACCGACGGCGTCGAGGTCGGAGAACCGCAGGTGCTCCAGCACGACATACGGGCTGGTGCGCTCGAGCTCGATCACCAGCCCGAGCACGTAGCCCAGGGAGCCGTAGGAGTTGGGCAGCATCCTGAAGAGGTCGGCGTGCTCCCCGTCCCGCGTCACGGTCACGACCTCGCCGTCGGGGGTGAGCACGTCCATCTCGAGCACCGACTCGTGCGGCAGCCCGGAGCGGAACGAGCTGGCCTCGATCCCCAGACCGCTGACCGCGCCGCCGATCGTGATCGTGCGCAGCTGCGGCACCACCAGCGGCACGTACCCGTGCGGCAGGAGCTCGTCGACGAGGCGTTCGTAGGTGGTCAGTCCACCCACCCGGGCCTGCCCCGCCTCGTCGTCGAGCTCGAACACCCCCTGGAGCGCCGACAGGTCGAGCCCGGTCGTGCCGGTGTCGGCGCGGGGACGGAAAAGGTTTGAGGTCTTCTTGGCCAGCCGGACGGGGGCGTCGAGCGGCAGCGCGGCGTACGACTCCCGGGCGGAGCGCACCGCAGCCTCGTACCGTGACGACCGGGCCGGACCCATGCCTGCCATCATGCCCACAGCACGCACCGGCCCGCCCGAGGACGCGCGGTGTGGCGCCGTCCGCTACCCGCTCGCGGTCACCCCGTCGCTGCGCCGTCCGGGCGATCCACGAGGCGGTTCCCGTTGTGCCACAGCACGTCCCGCAGCCAGTCCACGCCCAGACCCCACCGGTCCAGGGCCTCCAGCTGGTGGGCGTAGGGGTAGGGGATGTTGGGGAAGTCCGAGCCCAGCACCACCCGGGAGCGCAGCTCCGCGAGCCGCCCGAGGAACCGGGGCGGCACGGGCGCGAGCCGCTCCATGAAGTCGGTCCCGACCATCGTGGTGTCGAGGTGCACCCGCTCGTACCGCTCCACGAGGTCGGCGAACGCGTCGTAGTCCGGCATCCCCATGTGCGCGACGACGAGCGTCAGGTCCGGGTGGTCGGCCAGCAGCCGCGCCACGCCCTCGGGCCCGCTGAAGCGTCCCGCCCGGGGACCGTGCCCGGCGTGCATCACCACCGGGACGCGCGCCTGCGCCAGGAGGCCCCATGCCTCGTGCAGCCGGTCGTCGTCGGGCGCCAGGTCGCCGACCACGAGGTGCACCTTGACCAGCTGCAGCCCGTCGGCGACGGCCTCCCGCACCTGCTCGGTCACCCCGGGCTCGGGATAGATCGTCGCGCACCGCAGCACCTGCTCGTGCTCGTGCGCGAAGTCCCGGCACCAGGCGTTCAGACCCTCGGCCATCCCCGGCTTGTGCGCGTAGGTCAGCGCGGGCACCCTGCGCACCCCGAGCTCGGCCAGCACCCGGAGCCGCTCCTCCACCCCCGTGCGGTAGTGGATCGGCCACGGCACGCCGTAGTGCCGCTCACCCTCGTCGAAGTAGGCCCAGATCCGGTCCATCAGGCGGTCGGGGTGGAAGTGCACGTGCAGGTCCGCGAGTCCCGGGAGGTCAAGGGCGCGCAGGTATGCCGGAACCTCGCCGTCCGTGCGCGGCGCCGGCGGTCCGTGGTCGGCGCCGCTCACCGCGCCGCCTCCCGCAGCGCGTCCCCCGCCTGCACGCCGTACCCGCCCCCGAAGAGCAGCGCGTGCACGAGGAGCGGCACCAGCTGGTAGACCGGGATCCGCTCCCGCCACCCGTCAGCGAGCGGGAACGCCTCGACGTAGGCGGCGAACACCCTCCCGCTGAAGCCGCCGAAGAGCTGCATCATCGCCAGGTCCACCTCACGGTGGCCGTAGTGGGCGCACGGGTCGATGAGCCAGCTGCGACCGGCGGGGTCGAGCAGCCGGTTGCCCGCCCACAGGTCGCCGTGCACGAGGGTCGGCTGCTCTGCCGGCCCGAGCCGCTCGTCCCCCACGCGCTCCGCCAGGGCCGCGGTGGCCGGGTCGACCCGCCCCTCGCCCGCCGCCCGGCGGGCCAGCGGGACGACCCGGCGCGCGAGCCAGCTCTCCGCCCACGAGCCGGTCGGGCTGAGGTCGACGGGGCACGCCCCCAGGTAGCCTGCGGGATCCGCGTCCACCGAGCCGAACCTCGGCCCGGTGGTCCGGTGGAGCTCGGCGAGCTCGCGTCCGAACGCCTCCTCGGAGGCCGGGGTCCGCTCGTGCCCCTGGGCGACCAGGCTCAGCGTGATCCGCCGCTCGTCGACCGCGAGCACCTCGGGCACGCGGGCCCCCGCCTCCGCGAGCGCGCGCAGCCCGGCCGCCTCGCGCACGAAGAACAGCGGAGGAGCCCCGGCGAGCGTCTTGGTGAAGACCTCGGTGCCGTCCGCCAGCCGGTCGACGGACGGGGTGCCGGTGGTGCTCACGGCGCCCCCGTCGACGAGCTCCCGCCGAGGAGCTCGCGGAGCTGGGTCACGGTCTCCAGCCCGCCTGCGGCATACGCCTGCCAGTCCCGGCTCTGGCTCGCACGCCGCTCCTGCTCCGCCTGCCACGTCTCCCACGCATGCTCGACGAGCCCCGGCACGTCGGCGTCGGCGGCGGAGCGCAGCTCCCGGTGCAGCGAGGTGGCCGCGGCGTAGCGCCCCTCGTGGAGCTTGTAGGCGGGGAAGGACTGCCCGTCGCGCGCCCGGGCGCACGCGCTGACGTCGCCGGTCAGCACGCCCATGGCGTCGATCGCCTCGCTCCGCAGCTCGGCGACCCGCGCCTCCAGGGACTCGCGGGGCGTGCCGTTCACCGGGTGTCCCGGTGCGCCGCGGCGACCTCGTGGACGGTGCCGTCCCGCAGCGCGCGGACGAGCCCGTCGACCGCGTCCTCGATCTGGTCGTACATCGCGACGTAGGCATGGTCCGGCTCCCCCCACGGGTCGGGGACGTCGAGGATCCCGTCGGTGGTGTCGGGGGCGAAGGCGCCGAGGCGCACGATCTTGGACCGGTCCTGCGGCGTGCGCGCCAGCGCGACCAGCTCAGCCTCGTTCGAGCTGTCCATGGCCACGACGAGGTCCGCCCGGTCGAAGTCCTCCGGCTCGAACTGGGCCCCGCGCGTGGAGAAGACGTAACCACGACGCTCGCCCTCGGCCACCGAGGTCGGGTGCGGTCGCTCGCCCACGTGGTAGTCGGCGGTGCCCGCCGAGCTCACGCTCACGTGGTCGAGGCCCGCCTCGGCGAGCCGGCGGACGAGCACGGCCTCGGCCGCCGGCGAACGGCAGATGTTCCCGAGGCACACGGTCATGATGCGCATGGCCGCAAGTCTGTCACCCGTGCGATGCTGGCCCGATGGACGCCCGGGTCAGGACGGAGCTGGAGGCCAAGGAGGCCGAGATCGTCGAGCAGATGACGACGCTGAGCCGCCCGATGCAGGAGCAGGGCAGCATCTCCTTCGGCAAACGGGTGGGCGACGGGACGGCGATGGCGGTCGATCGGATCACGGCCGTGACCGCCCACGACAACCTTCGGGGCCTGCTGGACGAGGTGCGGCACGCACTGGCCCTGCTGGACGAGGACCGGTATGGCGTGTGCGAGGTCTGCGGGGAGACCATCCCCGAGGGACGGCTCGAGGCCCGCCCGTGGGCCACCACCTGCGTGGCGCACGGCCGCTGACCGCCCTGGAGGGCCGGCGGCAGATCACGGGCGCCCGGGGTCCGGCTCGGGTCCGCCGCCCACCTCCCGGACGGCATGCTCCAGGAACAACCGGGCCGAGGGCAGCATCTGCTGCTCCGTGGACCACGCGATCCCGACCTCACGGAACGCCCTGCGGTCCTCCAGGGCGATCAGGTGCAGGCCCTCGTGCGTCGGCACCCAGGCGTCCGGGACCGGGAGCAGGGCCACCCCCAGCCCCGCGGCGACGAACGCCCGGATCGTGGGCAGGTCGTCGCAGACGAGGGCGACGCGCGGCTCGAAGCCGGCCTGGTGGCACAGCCGCAGGGTCTCCTCCCACAGGTGCGACCGCGGGTGGTTGGCGACGAAGTCCTCCTGCGCCGCCTCCGCGAGGTCGACGCTCTCCCGCCGCGCCCACCGGTGCTCGGGGCCGACGGCGACCATGAGCGGCTCGCGGACCAGCACGCGCCAGCGGGTCGTGCCGTCCTGCGGGGGCAGTGTTGTCAGCTCCAGCTCCACGTCCGTCCCACCCCCCACCGCCGGCGTCAGCTCGTCGCGCTTCGACCTCAGCTCCACGCCCACCCGGGGGTGCGCGCGGTGGAACCCGTTGACGAGCCCGGGGACGAGCCAGGTGCCCAGGGAGGGCTGGAACGCCAGGCTCACCGTCCCCGACTCCGGGTCCAGCAGCTGGTGCACGACGGCCAGTCCGTCGTCGAGCTCGTGCACCGCGGCGTCGACGTGCCGCTTGAAGTCCAGCCCTGCCCGGGTCATCCGCAGGGTGCGGCCGGACCGGCGCAGCAAGGGGGTGCCCACCTCGTCCTCGAGACGCGCCAGGGCCCGGGAGATCCCGGACTGGCTGACGCCCTCGAGGTCGCTGAGCTCGGTCAGGGTGACGCCGTCGGCCACCTGCTGGAACCACCTGAGGTCGCGCATGTCCATGCCTTCTATGCTTGCACGACAAAGGTGATATGTCATCCGTACATTGGACGCATGATGCCTGCTCACGGCATACTTGAGACATGACGAACACCACGCAGACCCCCAGCAACCCCCACACCTCCGAGCTCGAGGCACTGGCCCTCGTGCCTGTCGTCCTCGGCGGACCGTCGACCCGCCGCAGCGGCGACCACCGCTCGCGCCTGCCCCTGCTGCGCCGCACCCATGGCTCCCGCGTCGCCCGCGGTGGCGCTGCCCGCCTCCCCTCCTCCGAGAACCGGGTCACCGTCTCCCGCTGACCCGTCGCACCGCCGGCGGTCGACCCCGCCAGCGTGTCGCCCACGCTCCATAACGTGACCTTGGCTACAGTGGTGAGATAGCACGACCTACGGAAGCGTAGGCTGGAGGGTGATATGTCCAGTACTCCCCTGACCCAGCTCGACCGGGTGGTCATCCGCTTCGCCGGGGACTCCGGTGACGGCATGCAGCTGACCGGCGACCGCTTCACCTCGGACACCGCCGCCCTGGGCAACGACCTGTCCACCCTCCCGAACTTCCCGGCGGAGATCCGCGCGCCCCAGGGCACGCTGCCCGGGGTCTCGAGCTTCCAGCTCCACTTCGCCGACCACGACATCGCCACACCGGGGGACGCGCCCGACGTCCTCGTCGCGATGAACCCCGCCGCCCTGAAGGCCAACCTGGCCGACCTGCCGCGCGGGGCGACGGTGATCGCCAACGCGGACGAGTTCGGCAAGCGCAACCTCGCCAAGGTGGGGTACGCCGCGAGCCCCCTCGAGGACGGGTCGCTCGTCGACGCCGGCTACCACCTGCACGCGCTGCCCCTCACGAGCATGACCGTCGAGGCGCTGACCTCCTTCGACCTCACCCGCAAGGAGAAGGAGCGGGCGAAGAACATGCTGGCCCTGGGCCTGCTGTCCTGGCTCTACTCCCGCGACACCGGCGGCACCGAGGCGTTCCTGCGCGCCAAGTTCGCCAGGGCCCCGCAGATCCTCGAGGCCAACCTCGTCGCGCTGCGCACCGGCTACGCCTACGGCGAGACGACCGAGGACTTCGCGGTCCGCTACCAGGTCGCCGCCGCGCCGATGGCGCCCGGGACCTACCGCACCATCACCGGGAACCAGGCGATGGCCCTCGGGCTCGTCGCCGCCGCGCAGCGCACCGGCCTGCACCTGGTGCTCGGCTCCTACCCGATCACCCCCGCCTCGGACGTGCTCCACCAGCTGGCAGCGCTCAAGCACCTCGGGGTGACCACCCTGCAGGCCGAGGACGAGATCGCCGCGGTCGGGATGGCGCTGGGCGCCTCCTTCGGCGGGGCGCTCGGCGTCACCACGACCTCCGGCCCCGGGCTGGCCCTGAAGTCCGAGACCATCGGCCTGGCCGTCTCGACCGAGCTGCCCCTGGTCGTCGTCGACATCCAGCGCGGCGGGCCCTCGACAGGACTGCCGACGAAGACGGAGCAGGCCGACCTGCTCCAGGCGCTCTACGGCCGCAACGGCGAGTCACCGGTCGCGGTCGTCGCCGCCCAGTCCCCCAGCGACTGCTTCTACGCCGCCCTTGAGGCCGTGCGGATCGCCACGGCCTACCGCACCCCGGTGATCCTGCTCTCCGACGGCTACCTCGGCAACGGCTCCGAGCCGTGGTCGGTGCCGACAGCTGCCGAGCTGCCCGACCTGACCGTCACGCAGACGACCGAGCCGAACGCCACGGACGACAAGGGCCAGCCGGCCTTCCACCCCTACCTGCGCGACGAGGCGACCCTCGCGCGCCCCTGGGCCGTTCCCGGCACCCCTGGCCTGGAGCACCGGATCGGCGGCATCGAGAAGGCCGACGTGACCGGGCACATCTCCTACGACCCGGGCAACCACGACCGGATGGTCCGCCTGCGCCAGGCCAAGATCGAACGCATCGCCGACACCCTGCCCCCGCTGCAGGTCGACGACCCCACGGGCGACGCGCGGCTGCTGATGCTCGGCTGGGGGTCCACGTACGGACCGATCGCCGCTGCCACCCGGCTGGTGCGGGCGACCAGCGCCCCGGTCGCCCGCCTCCACCTGCGCCACCTCAACCCGCTGCCCGCCGACCTCGGCGAGGTCCTGCGCCGCTACGAGCGGGTCGTGCTGCCCGAGATGAACCTGGGTCAGCTCGCCCTCCTCCTGCGCGGCCACTACCTCGTCGACGTGCGCAGCCACACGTCCGTGCGCGGGCTGCCGTTCACCGCGGTCGACCTCGCCCGGGTCATCCACGAGCACCTGCTGGACCTGCAGGGAGAGGAGGGCACGCCGTGAGGATCGACCTCGGCATGCCGTCTGCCGGCACCTCCGCACCGGTCGCCTCCGAGGCGCACCGCTCCGGCGTCGCCGGGGTTCCGTCGCTCGGCGACGCCACCGCGCTGACCAAGAAGGACTTCACCTCCGACCAGGAGGTGCGCTGGTGCCCCGGCTGCGGCGACTACGCCGTCCTCGCGGCCGTGCAGGGGTTCCTGCCCGAGCTGGGCCTGCGCCGGGAGAACATCGTCTTCGTCTCCGGGATCGGCTGCTCCAGCCGCTTCCCCTACTACCTCGACACCTACGGGATGCACTCGATCCACGGGCGGGCCCCGGCGATCGCGACCGGGCTGGCCACCTCCCGCGAGGACCTCTCGGTGTGGGTGGTCACGGGTGACGGCGACGCGCTGTCGATCGGCGGCAACCACCTCATCCACGCCATGCGCCGCAACGTCAACCTGACGATCCTGCTGTTCAACAACAAGATCTACGGGCTGACCAAGGGCCAGTACTCCCCCACCTCCGACGTCGGTTCGGTGACCAAGTCGACACCGTCCGGCTCGGTCGACCACCCGTTCAACCCGGTGTCCCTGGCGATCGGGGCGGAGGCCACCTTCGTGGCCCGCACGATGGACTCCGACCGGGCGCACCTGACCCAGGTGCTGCGCGCCGCCGCCGCCCACCGCGGCACGGCCCTGGTCGAGATCTACCAGAACTGCCCGATCTTCAACGACGGCGCCTTCCAGCTCCTCAAGGACAAGGACGAGGCCACCGCCCGCCTCGCGCACCTGCGCGCCGGGGAGCCGGTGCGCGTGGGCACCGAGCAGGTCGTGGTGCGCGACACCACCGGCCGGCTCCACGTCATCCCCGAGGTCGACGCCGACCCGGCCCAGGTCCTCGTCCACGACCCGGCGGACCCCGACCCGAGCACCGCGTTCGCGCTCTCCCGGCTCGAGGACGCCGCGATGCACCACGTGCCCATGGGCATCTTCCGCCAGGTGCAACGGCGGACCTACGACGACGCCGTCCGCGCCCAGGTGCAGGAGGCGGTCGAGGCCGCCGGGACCCCCGACGGGACCGAGGCCCTGGACGCGCTGCTGCGCGGCCGGGACACCTGGACCGTGGACGGCACCCGTCCCGGCCAGGTGGAGCAGACCCTCGAGGGCGAGACGACCGAGGGTCCCACCTCGGCGGCCGGCGACGCGCTCTCCACCGAGGGTGACCAGGCCTTCCAGGAGTGACCAGGGCCACCCGCACCCAGGAGGGCACGCTCTACGGCTTCCTGGCCTACCTGCTGTGGGGCGTCTTCCCTCTCTACTTCGCGCTGCTGCGCCCCGCCGGCCCCTGGGAGATCGTCGCCCACCGGATCGTGTGGACCCTCGTGATCTGCACCGTGGTCCTCGTCGCGACCCGCGACCTGGCCTGGCTGGTCGACCTGGTCCGGCGACCCCGCAGGGCCACCGGCGTGGTCCTGGCCGGAGCACTCATCGCGGTCAACTGGGGCATCTACACCTACGCGGTGCTCAGCGGCCACGTGACCGAGGCCGCGCTCGGCTACTTCCTCAACCCCCTGGTCACGGTCGCCCTGGGCGTGGTCGTCCTGCGCGAGCGGCTGCGCCGCATGCAGTGGGTCGCGGTGGGGATCGGTCTGGTCGCCGCCGTCTACCTGACGATCGACTACGGCCGGCCGCCGTGGATCTCGCTGACCCTGGCGTTCTCGTTCGCCAGCTACAGCCTGCTCAAGAACCGGCTCGGGGTCTCGCTGTCGGCGCTGCGCTCGCTCGCCGGTGAGTCCCTGGCGATCCTGCCCCTGGCGGTCGTCATCCTCGTCGTGCTGGACCGGCAGGGAGCGACCACCTTCGCCAGCGAGGGCGCGGGCCACACGCTGCTCATGCTCTCCACCGGCGTCGCGACCGCCGTCCCGCTGCTGCTCTTCGCGGCGGCAGCCAGCCGGGTGCCGCTGTCGACGGTGGGGCTGCTGCAGTTCCTCACGCCGGTGCTGCAGCTCATGACCGGCGTGCTCCTCCTGGGCGAGGTCCTGCCCGCCTCCCGCTGGGTCGGCTTCGCGATGGTCTGGGTGGCCCTCGTCCTCCTGACCGTGGACATGGTCGGCCACGTGCGGCGCTCGCGCCGGGCCCGCCAGGACCTCGTCGACCCCGCTCCCTGAGCACCGTCGCGGCGCCCGCGGGTGCACGCCAGGCAATTGTGCACAGCGTGCATTATTGACGTAGCGTGTCCTCGTGACCACCGCCCCCACGACCGGCCGCCGCGAGCTCAACAAGGCACGCACCCGGGAGTCGATCGTCGCCGCCGTGCGCACCCTGCTCGAGCAGCACCCGGTCGCCGACATCACCGCCGACCAGGTCGCGGACGAGGCCGGGATCTCACGGCGCACCTTCTTCAACTACTACAGCGGCATCCCCGCCGTCCTCATCGAGGTGCTGTCCGGGTATGCCGCGCTGCTGGTCGAGCGGGTCAGTCTCGAGGCCCTGCGCGAGGGTCCCGTCGAGGCGCTCCGCGCCCTGGTCCGCACGGGGGGCCTGCCCCCCGAGTTCCTCGACTGGCTGGTCGCCCTCAACTGCCACCCCCACTCCGGGGACGGCTCGGTGCTGATCGAGCGGGCGGTCTGGGCGCAGATGGGCGCCTGGCTGGAGGGGGTGCTGCACGAGCGGCTCCCCGAGGCGCGCGACCCCCTCTACGTCTCGACGCTCGCCAGCGCCGTGATGCACGCCTTCGCTGCCACCGAGCAGACCTGGCTGGAGCAGCTCGCCGACCCCTGCTCGCCCACCGCCGACGACTACGCCGCCTTCCACGTCCACCTCGACCGCGCCCTGGGCTACCTCGCCCAGGGCTGGCGGCCGACCCCCTGATCCTCCGCCCGACCCCGCACGCTCTCCCCCACGTTCCGAACGAAAGGACCCGCCCCGTGGCCTCCCTCCTGCACCGCCTCGGCACCTGGTGCGCCGACCGCCGGTGGATCGTCCTCACCGCCTGGGCCGCCCTGCTCGCGATCCTGGCGACCGGCATGCTCACCCTGTCTCGGCCGCTGACCAACGAGTTCTCGGTGCCGGGCAGCCGCTTCGAGGCGGTGCTCACGACCCTCAAGGCCGAGATCCCCGAGGCCGCCGGCGCCACCGGGACCGTGGTCATCCGCGGCGACGA
The DNA here is from genome assembly GCF_045032595.1 of Ornithinimicrobium jinqii. Taxonomy (NCBI): domain Bacteria; kingdom Bacillati; phylum Actinomycetota; class Actinomycetes; order Micrococcales; family Ornithinimicrobiaceae; genus Ornithinimicrobium; species Ornithinimicrobium jinqii. Next base: position 83,360 of record NZ_JBJFZS010000025.1, on the reverse strand, counting down.
GCCCTTCACCACCGACCAGGAACGGGCGATCAGCGACGCCGCTGCCGCGTGGAGCGAGATCGAGTCCGTGGAGGCCGTCGACCCGCTGGCCGCCCAGTCCCAGCTCGACGGCACCGCGGACGAGCTCGCCGAGGGACGCCAGCAGCTGGAGGACGGTCGCGCCCAGCTCGAGGCGGGTGGTGCGCAGCTGGAGGACGGTCGTGCAGAGCTCGAGGCGGGCCGCACGGAGCTGGAGGACGGACAGGCCCAGCTCGACGCCACCCGCGAGGAGCTCGAGGCAGGACTCGCCCAGCTCGCGGCCGGCGAGGCCGAGCTCGCCACCCAGGAGAGCGAGCTGGAGGCCGGGCAGGCGCAGCTGGACCAGCAGCTCGCCGAGCTCGAGGCCGGCGTCGCCGCGGGGGTCGTCCCTCCGGAGCAGGAGGCCACCGCGCGCCAGGAGATCGCTGCCGCCCAGGCCCAGCTGGACGCCGGACGTCAGCAGCTCGAGGCCGGGCGGGCCCAGCTGGAGATTGCCCGCGCCGAGCTCGAGGCCGGTCGGGCGCAGCTCGACGCCGGTCAGGCGCAGCTCGACGCCGGTCTGGAGCAGATCGAGGCCAGCGAGGCGCAGCTCGCCACCGCGGAGCAGGAGCTCGAGGACGGCCGGGCCGAGGTCGCCGACGCCGAGGCCGCGCTGGCCGCGGGCGAGCGCGTGGCCGCCCTCACCGACGGCACCCGGCTCGTGAACGAGTCGCGCACGGTCGCGATGTCCCAGATCAGCATGCAGGACTCCGGGGGCACGATCGCGCCGGAGACCCGCGAGGCCATCCTCGAGGTCGGCTCGGAGCTGGAGCAGGCCGGCCTCAGCGTGGACTACAGCAAGGAGATCAACGACGACCTGAGCAGCATCATGGGGCCGGGCGAGATCCTCGGCATCGTGATCGCTGCCGTCGTGCTCATCGTCATGCTCGGCTCCCTGCTGGCCGCGGGGCTGCCGCTGCTCATGGCGGTGGTCGGCGTGGCCGCCGGCCTGCTCGGCGCCCTGACGCTGACGCACTGGGTGTCGATGAACTCGGTCACCCCCGCCCTGGCACTCATGCTCGGGCTGGCGGTGGGCATCGACTACTCCCTCTTCCTCATCAACCGGCACCGTCAGCAGCTGCGGCACGGGATGGGGGTGCGCGAGTCGATCGCGCTCGCCGTCGGGACCTCCGGCAACGCGGTGGTCTTCGCCGGCCTCACGGTGATCGTCGCGCTGGCCGCGCTGACGGTCACCGGCATCCCGTTCCTGGGCGTCATGGGCCTGGTCGCCGCCGCGACCGTCGCCTTCGCCGTGGCGGTCTCCGTCACGATGACGCCGGCACTGCTGTCGCTCATGGGTCTGCGGGTGCTCCCGCGCAAGGACCGCCGCGCCCTGGAGGCCGGTGACCTGCACGAGGCCCTCGACGAGGACGCCCGCGAGGCGGACACTCACCACGGCTGGGCCGCCTGGGTGCAGGGCCGCCCGTGGCTGGTCGTCGTGGCGGTGCTGGCGATCGTCGCCGGTCTCGGGTGGCCGGCGGCCCAGCTGCGACTCGGCCTGCCCGACGGGTCCTCCGAGCCCGCCGGCTCCACGGCATACCGGACCTTCGACACGGTCCGCGACGAGTTCGGCGCCGGCGCCAACGGACCCCTGGTCGTCGTCGCCGAGCTGGACGCCCCCGTCGGCGAGGGTGAGACAGCGCTGCTGGAGGCCCAGGCCGACCTCGGCGAGGAGCTCGCCGAGGTCGAGGGGGTCGTGCGGGTGCTGCCCTTCGGGGTGAGCGCGGACCGCGGCACGCTGGCCTTCCAGGTCGTGCCGGAGGGCGGACCCGCCGAGGAGTCGACCGAGCAGCTCGTGGACCGCCTCGAGATCGCCGTCCCCCAGATCGGCGAGGCCCAGGGTGCCGAGCTCGGCCTCACGGGCGCCACCGTCGCCAACGTCGACATCTCCCAGAAGCTCGCGGACGCGCTGCCCCTCTACCTCGGGGTCGTCGTCGGCCTGTCGTTCGTGCTGCTGCTGCTCGTCTTCCGCTCGCTCGTCATCCCCCTGCTGGCCACCGCCGGCTTCCTCCTGAGCGTGGTCGCCGCGTTCGGCGCGGTCGTGGCCGTCTTCCAGCTCGGGCATCTCTCCGGGGTGTTCGGTGTCAACGAGCCGGGTCCGATCCTCAGCTTCCTGCCCACGCTGCTGGTGGGCATCCTCTTCGGGCTGGCGATGGACTACCAGGTGTTCCTCGTCACCGCGATGCGCGAGGCCCACGTGCACGGCACCGACGCCCGCCGCGCCGTGGTGACCGGCTTCAACCACAGCGCCCGTGTCGTCACCGCCGCCGCGATCATCATGATCTCCGTCTTCGGCGGGTTCGTCTGGGCGCACCTGGCGATGATCCGGCCGATCGGCCTGGGGCTCGCGGTCGGCGTCCTCGTCGACGCCTTCCTCGTCCGGATGACGCTCACCCCGGCCGTGATGTCGCTCCTGGGCGAGAGGGCGTGGTACCTGCCTCGCTGGCTCGACCGGCTGCTCCCGGACGTGGACGTCGAGGGCTCGGCCCTCGAGCGTCGCGCGAGCACCCCGGAGGTCCCTGGCTCCCGCGTGGACCGTCAGGAGACCTCTCCGAGCCGCTGACCGGCGGCACGCAGCAGCGCCCTCGCGCCGGCCCTGGCCACCTCCTCGCCCTCGGTGACCTGGAGGGCCAGCCGGCGACCGTCCCGCTTCCACACCACGATGCCCGGTCCCCCGTCGACGATGTAGGCGGTGCGGTCCGGCAGCGCGCGCAGCCCCACGCCGCCCCAGCGCATCGGGTCGAGGTCCATCGTCTCCACGCCGACGACGTCCTCCGCGCGCACCCGCGCGACCCGGACGGGCAGCACGCGGGAGCGCACCGCCAGACCGTCCTCGTCGACGTGCAGCCGCACCGCCGACCACGCGAGAGCGAGGGCGGCGGTCGTCCCCCCGACCACCGCGACGAACACACCGAGGAGCAGGCTCTCGCCGGAGACGACGACCCAGACGGTCATGGCGGCGAAGAGGGTGAGCACCCCCCAGCCCAGGACCCGCATTGTGGTCGAGGACACCTCGGTGGCCCAGGGGTCGACGGGCCGGGCCGCGCGTCCGCGGAGCGCCTGGACGCGGGAGCGCTCCGGCACCCGGTCGCGCACCTGCGCCAGGGTCGGCACCCGACGGCCGTGCACGACGTACGCCAGCGCCCCGACCCCCAGGGCGCCGGCGACCGCGAGCAGCGCCCAGACCTCGCGCACGTCGTCGGGCCCGTCGACCTCGGTGCGCCAGACGCTCACCGCATACAGCAGCACCGCACCCCAGCCCACGGTGGCGGCGGTGGTGACCACCCAGCGGGACCAGGCCTCGGGGACGGCACGTCGCAGCACGGCGACGGTCGCAGCGGCGATCGCGCCCAGCACCGTGGCGGTCAGCGCGGCGCTGAGGAAGGCCGGGCCGGAGGTCCAGCCGTCGGGCGTGCGCCCCGCCCAGTGGGTCGGCACGCGGTCCGGCGGCGGGAGCACGGTGACGGTCAGCAGCAGCACCGCCAGCGGCAGGATCGCGAGCAGGCCGGCGAGCGGGCGGCTGGGTGTCATGACGTCCTTCGGGCGGGGCGGGAGGAAGAACCAGGGTATGCCGCACCCCGCACCACCGGGCAGACATCGTGCTTCCCGCCGGATGCTTCCGGCGGGAAGCACGACATGTGCCAGGTAGTGCCAGCGGTCCCCCCGTGGGGTCGGCCGATCCGTCTCGGCTACCGTGACAGGCAGCCATGGACACGATCTCCACCACTCCCAGCCAGCCCGGCGAGGAGACGCTCGCGGTCCTGCACGCCGTGCAGGACCTCAGCGACGCGGACGACGCCGTCGAGCTGCTGCGGCGGGCGCTCCGGGCGGCCTGCCGGCTCGCCGGCGCGCGGGTCGGTGTCGTGGGGGTGAGCGACGAGAACCACCCCACCTGGTTCAGCCAGGTGCTGACGCGGGGTCTGGCGGCCGACGACCCCCGGGCACGGTCCCTGCTGGAGCTGCACCCGGACGACGACCCCCCCGACCCCGTCCTGCGGGCCACCCTGCGTCTGAACGGCCAGGTCTACGGCGCCCTGCTCCTGACCGACTGGCCGACGACCCCCGGCACCCGCGAGCGAGCCTGGCTGCAGGTGCTGGCCTCCGCCGTCGAGCTGCGGCTGGACACGCTGCGCCAGCACCGGGTCAGCGAGCTGCACGAGCGGGTGACGAGGACCGTGTGGGAGCTCAACCGCACCATGGTCGACGAGGTGGACCTCGAGATCACCCTCCCGCTGCTCGTCGAGCGGGTCCTGGAGCTCACCGCTGCCAGGGTGGTCGCCCTGGTCGGCACCCGACCCGACGGTGAGCACCGGATCCTGGCGGCGACCGGGTCGGACGCCGGGGCGGTGGTGGCCGAGCTCTCGACCGACCTCACCGAGGTGATGGGCTCCGCCAGCGCGCACCACTGGAGCACGACAACCGTCGAGAACCTGACCGCGGACGCGGGCGGCGGGTCGACGAGCCTGGTGCCCCTCGACACCCGCACCGGCGACCCCGTGGTGCTGGCGGTGCACGACTGGCGGCCGGCCAGCGGCGTCAGCGCGCGCCAGGTGCGCGACGTGCTCAGCGCCCTGGCACTGCAGGCGTCGGTGATCCTGGACCGGGAGCAGCGCGAGCGGGAGCACGACCTGCTCACCGTGCTCGAGGACCGCGACCGCATCGCGCGCGACCTGCACGACCTCGTCATCCAACGGCTCTTCGCGGTCGGTCTCACCCTGCAGGGGGCGAGCAGACGCGCCAACCCGGAGGTGGTCGAACGGCTCGAGGGTGCGGTGGCCGAGCTGGACCAGACGATCCGCGACATCCGGGCCACGATCTTCGAGCTGCGTCACCGACCGGGGGCGGGGAGCTTCCGAGCCGACCTGCGCCAGCTCGTCGAGTCCTACGCCTCGACCCTCGGCTTTGCCCCCGTCGTCCAGCTGGTCGGCCCGCTCGACACGGCCGCGGACGACGAGGTGCAGACCCAGGTGCTCATGGTGGTGCGCGAGGCGCTGTCCAACGTGGCTCGCCACGCGCACGCGACATCGGTCGTGGTCGAGGTCGAGGCCGACACCGACGTGCTGACGGTCAGCGTGCGCGACGACGGCGTCGGGCTCTCCGACAGCGCGGGCGAGAGCGGCCTCGGCAACGTCCGGGCGCGGGCGACCGAGCGCGGCGGCTCCGTGGAGCTGGTCCGGACCGAGCCGCACGGCACCCTGCTGAGGTGGTCCGTCCCGGTATGACGTGGTGGGCCACGGACGGCCCCCCGGCGGGTCCGGTCACCGGTCGGCGACGGACGCTACTTGTCGAACAGCTTCGAGCCGAGGACCGCGGCCTGGGTGCGGCGCTCCAGCCCCAGCTTGGCGAGCAGGCTGGTGACGTAGTTCTTGACCGTCTTCTCGGCGAGGAAGAGCGACTGCGCGATCTGCCTGTTCGTCAGCCCCTCGGCGATCAGCCCGAGCACCCGTCGCTCCTGCTCGGTGAGCAGGGCCAGCTTGTCGGACTGCGGGTCGCCGTCCCTGAGCCGCTGCATCACCTTGCTGACCAGCGAGGGGTCCAGGAGCGAGCGGCCCGAGGCGATGCTGCGGATGCCGTCGACGAGGTCGGTGCCGGCGATCTGCTTGAGCACGTAGCCGTCGGCGCCCGCCATGATCGCGGCGAAGAGCGCCTCGTCGTCGTCGTAGCTGGTCAGGATCAGTGCCCGGATCTGCGGGTTGGCCGCCCGCACGTCGCGGCAGACCTCGATCCCGGACCCGTCCGGCAGCCGGCCGTCGAGCACCGCCACGTCCGGGGCGAGCCGGACGATGTCGGCGACGGCGCGCACCGCGCTGCCCGACTCCCCCACGATCTCCAGGTCACCCTCGGCGGACAGCAGGTCGTGCAGCCCACGCCGGACCAGCTCGTGGTCGTCCAGCAGGTAGACACGGATCGGCCCGTCGGCGGAGGTGGTCGTCCCGGTCATGGTCCGTCGCTCCTCAGGCCGAGCGCTCAGCAACGCCGTCGACGAGGGCGCGCAGGGCCTCGACCGCAGGACCGTCGGGCAGCCCGTCGAGGAGCGCGCGGGCCTCGTCGGCGACCCGTCGGGTGTGTGCGCGCGCCTGCCCCATGGCCCGGTGGGCACGCAGCAGGGTCAGCGCCTCGTCCAGCTCGTCCGGGTCGCTGACCGGGCCGCGCGTCAGCGCGAGCATGCGCGCGTCGGCGGGATCCTCGGAGGTGCGGGCGTAGAGCACGGGCAGGGTCGCCTTGCCCTCGCGCAGGTCGGTGCCGGGCGTCTTGCCGGAGATGTCGGACGACACGTCGAGCAGGTCGTCCGCGAGCTGGAAGACCACGCCGAGCCGCTCACCGAAGGCGGTCAGCGTCAGCACGGTCTCGGCGTCGCAGCCGCCGAACATGCCCCCGTAGCGGGCGGCGGTGGCGATGAGGGCGCCGGTCTTGTCGGCGAGGATCTGCAGGTATGCCGTGACGGCGGCCGGGTCGTCGGCGTCACCGGCCAGGGCGGCCGCGGAGGGGAGGTCGTCCAGGGTCTGCCGGTCGTCGCGGATCTGGCCGGCGCAGAGCCGGACGAAGGTCTCCGCCTGGATCTTGACGGCCTCCGCCCCCAGCCCGGCGACGACCGCGGAGGCGGTGCCGAAAAGGAGGTCGCCGACCAGGATCGCGGTGGCGTTGCCGTAGCGGGCGTTGGCGCTCTGGACGCCGCGGCGCAGGTCTGCCTCGTCCATGACGTCGTCGTGGTAGAGCGAGGCGAGGTGCGTCAGCTCGACGCCGACGGCGGCGTCGACGACCTGCTCGTTCCAGCCCTGACCGACCTCGCTGGCAAGGAGGGTCAGCAGCGGCCGGAACCGCTTGCCACCGGCGGCGGCCAGGTGGCCGGCGGCCTCGGCGATGAAGGGGTCGTGGTGGTCCACGACCTCCGCCATCCGCACACCCACCCGGTCGAGCCCGGTGGCCACCCGCTCCTGCAGCTCCTCGTCGACCCCCGGGATGGAGGCCACGACCGTGGTACCGGGGCTGGGAGGAGGGGTCACCGCAGGAACGAGGCGGTGCTCTGCGCCAGGTCGAGCAGCGGTGAGGGCATGACGCCCAGCCCCAGCGTGACGGCCAGCCCGGCGACGATGGCGAAGGTGGTCAGCAGGGACGGGGCCGCCACGGTCGTGCCGCCCGCCTCGTCACCGACCCACATCGTCACCACGAGCTTGAAGTAGATGTAGGCGGTGACCGCGCTGGCCAGCACGCCGATCACGGCCAGCCACGCCCAACCCTGGCTGATCGCCGCCGAGAACACCGCGAACTTGCCGGTGAAGCCGGAGGTCAGCGGGATGCCGGTGAAGGCGAGCATGAGGAAGGTGAACGAGGCGGCCAGCCACGGGGAGCGCCGCCCCAGCCCGGCCCACTGGCCGACCTGGCTCGCCTCCGTGCCCGAGGACCGGACGAGAGCGATGATCGCGAACGCCGGGATCGTCATGAAGCCGTAGGCCGCGAGGTAGAACATCGTGCTGGAGATGCCGGCCTGGTCCATCGAGATCAGCCCGACCAGCACGAAGCCGGCGTGCGCGATCGAGGAGTAGGCCAGGATGCGCTTGACGTCGGTCTGCACGATCGCCAGGACCGCACCGACCACCATCGTGAGCACGGCGATGGCGGCCAGGATCGGCTGCCACTCCAGGCGCACACCCTCGAAGGCGACGTAGAGGACGCGCAGCATCGCCCCGAAGGCCGCTACCTTGGTGCAGGCCGCCATGAACCCGGTGACCGGGGTGGGGGCACCCTGGTAGACGTCCGGGGTCCAGGCGTGGAAGGGCACGGCCCCGACCTTGAACAGCAGGCCGGAGACGATGAGGAGCACGCCGGGGATCAGGATCCCGTCCATCCCGACGCCGGAGGACACGGCGACCGCGATCTCGGGGAAGCGCATCGACCCGGCGTAGCCGTAGACGAGCACCGCACCGAAGAGGTAGAAGGCCGAGCTGAAGGAGCCCAGCAGGAAGTACTTCAACGACGCCTCCTGCGAGAGCAGGCGCCGGCGGCGGGCCAGGCCGGTGAGGATGTAGAGGGGCAGCGACAGCACCTCGAGGGCGATGAACAGCAGGATGAGGTCGTTGGCCGCGACGAAGAGCATCATGCCGCCGACCGAGAACAGGGTCAGGGGGAACACCTCGGTCGTCGTGGCGCCCAGCCGGGTGGACAACGACTCCTCCGCGGACCCGGGCGTGGAGGCCCCGGCCTGGGTGAAGGTGTCGGGCTGCTGCCCGCCGAACCGCTCGGCCATCACCAGCAGGCCCATCAGCGACAGCAGCAGGATGAGCCCCTGCAGGAGCAGCGCCGGACCGTCCAGGGCGATGACCCCGGCCGCCGTCAGTCCCTGCTCGCCGGGTCCGAGGACGACGAGGGCGACGAAGGCGAGCACGAGGGTGGCCACCGAGACCGGCACCTGCACGGCATACCGGTGCTCCCGCCCCGCGAAGCCCTCCACGAGCACGCCCACCAGGCCACCGACGAAGACGATGATCAGCGGCAGGAGTGCGACGTAGTTGATCGCCGGGGGGACGAAGAGGTCCGTCATCAGCGGCCATTCCCTTCAGCGTGTGCGGAGTCGACGGTGGGGGCCGGGTCGGTGACCCCGACGTGCTGCAGGGTCTGCTGCACGGCGGGCTCGAGCAGGTCCAGCACCGGCTTGGGGAAGAACCCCAGGACGAGGAAGGCGGCGATGATCGGGGCCACGACCAGCTTCTCGCGGCCGGTCATGTCCGGGACGTGCGGCAGGTCGGGCCGGGGGCCGGTCGCGATCATGCTGTACATCCGCAGGATGTAGACGGCGGCCAGGATCACCCCGACGATCGAGAGGAGCCCGATCCAGGGGTGGCTCTGGAAGACGCCGACGATGACCATGAACTCGCTGACGAAGGAGTTCAGACCGGGCAGCGCCAGGCCGGACAGGCCCGCGACGAGCAGGGACCCGGCGATGATCGGGGTGACGCGCTGCCACCCGCCGTAGTCGCGCATGTCGCGGCTGCCGTGCCGGGCGATGAGCATGCCCGCGACCAGGAAGAGCCCGGCGGTGGTGAAGCCGTGGTTGACCATGTAGAGCGTCGCTCCGGAGCCGGCCACCGTGGTGAAGGCGAAGATGCCCATGACGATGAAGCCGAAGTGGCTGATCGAGGTGTAGGCGATCAGGCGGAGCATGTCGTTCTGGCCGATCGCGAGCAGCGCGCCGACGATCATCGAGGTCAGCGCCAGCACGAGGATGACGGGGGTGGCCCACCGGCTGGCCTCGGGGAAGAAGGACAGGCAGAACCGGATCATGCCGTAGGTGCCGACCTTGTCCAGGACGCCGATGAGCAGGACCGAGGTGGCCGGGCGGGCCTGCTCGGCCGCCAGCGGCAGCCAGGTGTGGACGGGCCACATCGGGGCCTTGATCGCGAAGGCGATGAAGAACCCGAGGAACAGCCAGCGGCCGGCCTCGACCGACAGGTCCAACCCGGTCAGGTTCGTCACCAGGAAGCCGTCGGTGCCGCGGGGGCCGGCCAGGAAGAGACCGATGACCGCGACAAGCATGACGAGTCCGCCGACGAGGGAGTAGAGCAGGAAGGTCGTGGCCGCCTTCCACCGGCGGGGGCCGCCGAACATGCCGATCAGGAAGAAGACCGGGATGAGCATCGCCTCGAAGAAGACGTAGAACAGGAACACGTCGATCGCGGCGAAGACACCGACCATCGTCGAGAGCAGGGCCAGCATCATCGCGAAGTACGTGTGCTGGCGGCGGTCGACCGCAGGGACGTCGTCCCAGGCCGCCAGGATGCAGATCGGCACGAGGATCAGACCGAGCAGGATCATCGACAGCGAGATGCCGTCCACCCCGAGGGCGTAGGACACCCCGAACTGCGGGATCCAGGAGTACACCTCGGTGAGCTGGAACTGCTCGTCGGAGCCGATGGAGTACTGCGTCGTCGCCACCACGCCCACCGCGAGGGTGAGCAGCGAGACGCCGAGCGCGACGGGGCGGACGAGCGTGCTCCCCTTGGGCAGCAGGGCCACCACGAGCGCGCCGAGGAGCGGCAGCACCAGCAGGGTGGTCAACCAGGGAAAGTTCATCACTGCATCACCCAGACGGCTCCGAGGACGGCGACGATGCCCAGGAGCATCGTCAGGGCATACGAACGGACGAAGCCGTTCTGGGCGCGGCGAAGGACACCGGCCGCCCCGGTCAGGCCCGCGGCGGTGCCGCCGGTGAGGCTGCCCTCCACGAGGGTCCTGTCCGTCTCCACCAGGGTCTGGACCACGGCGTCGGTCGGGCCGCGGAAGAACGCCTCGTTCACGTCGTCCTGGTAGAGGTCGGCACGCGCCGCCCGGGTGAGGAGGCTGCCCCTCGGCGCGACGACCGGCACCTCGTCCCGGCCGTAGCGCAGCCAGGCCAGCGCGACGCCGGCGAGCATGAGCACGAAGACCGCGACCTGGATCGCCAGGACCGGGATGACCGGCTCGTCGTGCTCGACGTGGCCGAAGACCGGCTCGAGCCAGGAGGACAGGATGCCGGTCGGCCAGAGCGCGGCGCCCAGACCCAGCGAGCCGAGCGCCAGCACCATCATCGGGACGGTCATCAGCAGGCCGGACTCGTGGGGGTGGGCGTCGTCCTCCCAGCGGGCCTTGCCGTGGAAGGTCATGAAGAACAGGCGCGACATGTAGAAGGCGGTGATGCCGGCGGTGACGAGGGCCGCCAGGCCGAAGAACCAGGGCCGCCAGCCCTCGCCGACGAAGGCGGCCTCGATGATGAGGTCCTTGCTCCACCAGCCGGACAGGAACGGCACACCGATGATCGCCACCCACCCGGCGGCGAAGGTCAGCCAGGTGGTCCGGACCTTGCCGGACAACGCTCCGAAGCGGCGCATGTCGACCCGGTCGTTCATGGCGTGCATGACCGAGCCGGCACCGAGGAACATGCCGGCCTTGAAGAAGCCGTGGGTCAGGAGGTGGAAGATCGCGAAGGTGTAGCCGATCGGGCCGAGCCCGACGGCCAGCATCATGTAGCCGATCTGCGACATCGTCGAGGCGGCCAGCGCCTTCTTGATGTCGTCCTTAGCGCAGCCGACGATCGCTCCGTAGACCAGGGTGACCGTGCCCACGAGCGCGACCACGAGGCGTGCGTCGGGGGTGAGGTCGTAGATGGCCTGCGAGCGGGCGACCAGGTAGACGCCGGCGGTGACCATCGTCGCGGCGTGGATCAGCGCAGAGACGGGGGTCGGGCCGGCCATCGCGTCGCCCAGCCAGCTCTGCAGCGGGAACTGGGCGGACTTGCCGGCCGCGCCGAGGAGCAGCGCCAGGCCGATGAGGGTCAGCATGGTGCCGCTGGCCCCGCCCGCGCTGCCGTGCACGGTGGCGTAGTCGAGCGCGCCGAAGGTGGTCAGCATCAGCGCCATGGCAGTGATGAGGCCGGCGTCGCCGATGCGGTTGACGATGAAGGCCTTGTTGGCTGCGGTCGCAAAGGCGGGGTTGCGGTTCCAGAAGCCGATCAGCAGGTAGGACGCCAGACCGACACCCTCCCAGCCGACGAACAGCAGCAGGTAGGAGTCGGCCAGCACCAGGACCAGCATCGCCGCCACGAAGAGGTTGAGGTAGGCGAAGAACCGGCGCTTGTCGGGGTCGTGCTCCATGTAGCCCAGCGAGTAGACGTGGATGAGCGAGCCCACGAACGTGATGAGCATGACGAAGGTCAGCGACAGCGGGTCCAGGAGCAGCCCGGCGGTCACGCTGAAGTCACCGGCGGACACCCACTCCCAGAGCGGGAGCTGCAGGGCACGGTCCTCCGGCGCGAGCCCGCGCAGCTGGAGGATCACCAGGACCCCCACGACGAAGGAGGCCCACGACAGCACGGTGGCCAGCAACGGCCCCCAGCCGTCGGTGCGTCGGCCGCCCAGCAGCAGCAGCGCGGCACCCAGGAGCGGCAGCGCGATCATGAGCCACCCGACCTCGGCCACACCCCCGGACACGGGGGCGGCCAGCTGGGTCTCGTGGGGCGTGCTGGCCGCCAGGGCGTCGCCGGCGAGGCGCGTCAGGAAGAACACACTCGCTCCTTACAGCTTCAGCAGGTTGGCGTCGTCGACCGAGGCCGAACGACGCGCACGGAAGATGGACATGATGATCGCCAGGCCGACCACGACCTCGGACGCGGCCACCACCATGACGAACAGGGTGTAGACCTGCGCGTCGAGGCTGCCGTGGAGCCGGGCGAAGGTGATCAGCGACAGGTTGCAGGCGTTGAGCATGAGCTCGATGCCCATGAACACGATGATCGTGTTGCGGCGGGTCAGCACCGTGATCGAGCCGAGGGCGAAGAGCACCACCGACAGGTAGATGTAGGCCTCGAGCCCCATCAGCGCTCACCCTCCTCGGTCGTCGAGCCGGCCTGCGAGCGGTCCTGCTCCGCCGGCTCGGGCTCCACGGACGCCCTGGTCTCACGGGTGTCCTGGAGGCGGTACTCCTCCGGCCGACCGACCTGACCGCGCGCCACGAGCACCCGCGGGACCGACTCCTCGACCGGGGTGCCGTCCGGGGCCAGGGCGGGGGTGTCGGCCGCGTTGTGGCGGGCGTAGACGCCGGGGTTGGGCTTGCCCGCCAGCCAGTGGCTGGAACGGACCCGCTCCTGCGACAGCTCGCGCTGGGTGCGTCGCGGCGTCAGCCGCTCGCGGTGGGCGAGCACCATCGCGCCCATCACGGCGATGACGAGCAGGGCGCCGAGCACCTCGAAGGAGAGCACCTGCCGCTCGAAGATCTCCCGTGCGAGCGCGGTGACCGTCCCCTCCGCCTGCGCCTGCTCCAGCCCGACGGGCGTCGGCCACTGGACGCGGCTCAGACCGTAGACGGCCGCGACCGTGAAGAGCGCGCCGAGCAGGAAGGCGAAGAAGCGCTGCCCCTTGAGCGTCTCGACCATGGAGTCCGAGGCATCCACACCGACGAGCATGACGACGAAGAGGAAGAGCATCATCACGGCGCCGGAGTAGACGAAGATCTGGATGATCCCGACGAACTCCGCACCCTGGGCGATGTAGACCACACCCAGGCCGACCATCGTCATCGCCATCGCCATCGCGGCGTGCACCGCCTTGCGGGCGAAGAGCAGCCCCAGCGCACCGCTGACCGTCACCACGGCCATCAGCCAGAAGAGCAGCGTCTCCCCGCCGCCGAGGACCTCGGCCCCTGGGGTCGTCATCGGCCGGCCTCCTCGTGCGTGTGGTCCGCGGCGCCCTGGGCAGGACCGGGCCGGTCGTGCTGACCGTGCTCGGCGACGTAGTCCCGCTGCGCCTGCGTGGGGCCGGTGACCTGACCGCGATAGTAGTCGCGCTCCTCCATGCCCTCGGCCATCGGGAACGGGGGGGCGACCATGTCGGGTCGCAACGGCGCGAGCAGCTGGTGCTTCTCGTAGATCAGCGGGAGCCGGCGGCTGTCCGCCAGCTCGTACTCGTTGGTCATCGTCAGCGCCCGGGTCGGGCAGGCCTCGATGCACAGGCCGCAGAAGATGCAGCGCAGGTAGTTGATCTGGTAGACGCGCCCGTAGCGCTCACCCGGGCTGAACCGGGCGCTGTCGGTGTTGTCCGCGCCCTCGACGTAGATGGCGTCGGCCGGGCAGGCCCAGGCGCACAGCTCGCAGCCCACGCACTTCTCCAGGCCGTCCGGGTGGCGGTTGAGCTGGTGCCGCCCGTGGAACCGCTTGGCGGTCGGGAACTTGACCTCGGGGTACTCCTGCGTGGGCACCTTGCGGAACATGGTCGCGAAGGTCACGCCGAAGCCGGCGACGGGCGCGAAGAGCTGGCCGAGCACGCCCTGCTCCTTCTTGCCGCCGGTCGGGTCGGTCGCCGGGCGGACCGGGGGGCCCGCCTTGTCCCTGCGTGCGGGGGAGGTCTGCTCCTCACCCGCGGTGGTCGGGTCGGTCGGGTCAGCCACGGCGGTCCTCCGGGGTGGTGTCGGTCTCGGGAGCGACGCTACGGGCGGGCACCGGTTGGGCGGCACCGACCGCGCGACGCGGCTCGACGAGCTTCTGGCCGGGCAGGGGCGGCACGGGGTAGCCGTCCGCGAACGGGTCGACCTCCTCGGGCACGGCCATCCGCTCCTCGCGCTCGACCGCCCGACCCTGCGCCCACCGGTCCCAGACGAGGATGCCGAGCAGGACGAACAGGCCGATGACCGCCAGCGTGGCGACCAGGACCCAGCGGCCCTCGCCGAGGAAGCCCTCCTGGGCGGCGCGGATCATCATCACCGCGACCACCCACACCAGCGACAGCGGGATGAGGACCTTCCAGCCCAGCTTCATGAACTGGTCGTAGCGCACGCGCGGCAGCGACCCGCGCAGCCAGACGTAGAAGAAGATGAACATCCACATCTTGAGCGTGAACCACAGCAGCCCCCACCAGCCCTGGTCGAACATGCCGTCGTTGATGAGGGTGATCGGCCACGGCGCGTGCCAGCCGCCGAGGAAGAGGGTGGTGGCCAGGCCGGACACGGTGAACATGTTGATGTACTCGCCGAGGAAGAACATGCCGAACTTCATCGAGGAGTACTCGGTGTGGAAGCCACCGCCGAGCTCGCCCTCGCCCTCCGCGAGGTCGAACGGGAGCCGGTTGGTCTCCCCCACCATCGTGATGACGTAGACGACGAAGCTGAAGAACAGCGGCACGGCATACCACATCGGGATGCCCAGCCAGATGGTCTCCGTCTGGGCTGCCACGATCTGGCTGGTGGACATCGAGCCGGCGTAGAGGAAGACCGCCACGAGCGAGAGGCCCATGGCGATCTCGTAGGAGATGACCTGGGCGGTGGAGCGCAGACCGCCGAGCAGCGGGTAGGTGGAACCGGAGGACCAGCCGGCCAGCACGAAGCCGTAGGCCGCGACGCCGGCGACGGCGAGCACGAGCAGCACGGCGACCGGCGTGTCGGTCAGCTGCAGCGGGGTGGTGTGGCCGAACATCCGGACGTCACCGCCGAGCGGGATGATCGCGAAGGAGACGAACGCCAGGCTGGCCACGAGGAGCGGCGCCGCGAAGAACATCAGCTTGTCCGCCGCCTTGGGCGTGACGTCCTCCTTGAGGAAGAGCTTGATGCCGTCCGCCGCGGTCTGCAGGATGCCGAGGGGGCCGAGCCGGTTGGGGCCGGGACGCTGCTGCATCCGCCCGACGACCCGGCGCTCGAACCAGATGACGATGACGACCGAGAGCATCAGGTAGACGAACAGCAGCGCGGCCTTGACGAACGACAACCATGCGGGGGTGTCGCTGAAGTCGGCGAGCGGAGCGTCCGCCGTGGGCAGGGCGAGCCCCACCGTCAACAGCTCGGGGTATGCGGTGACGAAGCTCATGCCTCTCCTCGCGGGGTGTCGATCCGGACGAGGGCACCGGCGTCGACGCCGAGGGTCGCCCGGACTGCGGAGCCGGTGGAGTTGGTCGGGACCCAGACCACCCCGTCGTGCATCGCGGTCACCACGACCGGGAGCACGATCTCGCCCCGGTCGGTTGAGACCTGCACGGGGTCGCCGTCGACGACGCCCAGACCGGCGGCCGTGGCCGCCGAGACCCGGGCGACGGGAGCTGGCGCGGTGCCGGCCAGGAACGGTTCACCGTCCTGGAGCGCCCCCGCGTCGAGCAGGTGGTGCCAGGTGGCCAGCACGGCCTGCCCGTGCCCCGGTGCGGCCGGGCCCGAGGAGGCGACCAGAGGCGCCGCGGGCCGGGTGCCGGAGCTCCCGAGGTCGGTCAGCTCCCGACGCACGTCGGCGACCGTTCCGGTGCCCAGCCTCACGCCCATGGCCTGCGCGAGCCGGTCCAGGACCACGTGGTCGGAGACGGCCGCCGAGTCGAGGGCCTGCTCGAAGGGCCGCAGGCGACCCTCCCAGTCGGCGTAGGCGCCGGACTTCTCCTGCTGCGGCGCCACCGGCAGGATGACGTCGGCGAACTCGTGCACGTCGGTCTCGCGCAGCTCCAGCGACACCACGAAGGTGCTGGCCAGGGCCTCGCGGGCCAGCTGCGGGTCGGGGAGGTCGTCGACCTCGAGGCCTCCGACGACCAGTGCGGACAGCTCGCCTCGGGCGGCGGCGGCCAGGATGGCCGAGGTGTCGCGACCGGCGGAGGCGGGCAGCTCGACGCCCCACCGGCCGGCGATCTCGCCACGTCCGGCGGCGTCAGCGACGGCGCGACCGCCGGGCAGGAGGGTGGGGAGGGCCCCGACCTCGACCGCGCCGCGCTCGCCCGCACGGCGTGGCACCCAGGCCAGCGCGGCACCGGTCTGCTCGGCCAGGGCGGCGACCGCGGAGAGCGCCCCGGGCACGGTGGCCATCCGCTCGCCGACGAGGATCACGGAGTTCTCGCCGAGGGAGTCGGCGGCCGCGTGGTACTCGTTGGCCTCCGGGACGGGCAAGGCAGGGCCGTCGACCTGGTGGCTGGTCCCGCTGCGGCGCCGCTCGCCGAGGGCGTGCAGCACCTCGGCCTCGGTGCCGGGCGCGGAGGCCAGCAGCGTGCCGCCGACCTTGCTCAGCCCGCGCGTGGCGAACGGGGCCACGGCATACACGGCGGTCTTCGAGCGGCGCACGCCCTTGCGCAGGCGCAGGAAGACGATCGGGCTCTCCTCCTCCGGCTCAAGGCCGACGAGGAGGACCGAGGACGCCTTCTCCAGCGTCTCGTAGCTGACGTCGCGCCGACCGACCACGGAGGCGGCGAGGAAGTCGGCCTCCTCCGCGCTGTGCGGGCGGGCGCGGTGGTCGACGTCGTGCGTGCCGAGTGCCACGCGGGCGAACTTGGCGTAGGCGTAGGCGTCCTCGACGCTGACCCGGCCACCGACGAGGACCCCCACGCCGCCGGCCGTGCGGGCCGCGGTGAGGCCGCGGGCCGCGTGCTCGTAGGCGCGCTGCCAGGGCACCACGGCATACTGCCCGTCCGCCTCGCGGACCACGGGGTCGCGCAGGCGGTCCGGGAGGGTCGCGTAGGGAAAGGCCCAGCGGCCCTTGTCGCAGTTCCACTCCTCGTTGACCGCCGGGTCGTTGCCGGCCATCCGGCGCAGCACGGTGCCACGACGGTGGTCGGTGCGGATCGCGCAGCCGGAGGCGCAGTGCTCGCAGACGCTGGGCGTGGACACGAGGTCGAAGGGCCGGGACCGGAAGCGGTAGGCCGAGCCGGTGAGGGCGCCGACCGGGCAGATCTGCACGGTGTTGCCGGAGAAGTAGCTCTCGAACGGCTTCTCCTCGTAGATGCCGACCTGCTGCAGGGCGCCCCGCTCGATGAGGGCGATGAAGGGGTCGCCCGCGATCTGGTCCGAGAACCGGGTGCAGCGGGCGCAGAGCACGCAGCGCTCGCGGTCGAGGAGGACCTGGGCGGAGATGTTGATCGGCTTGGGGAAGGTGCGCTTGATGTCGTCGAAGCGCGAGGTCGGCCGCCCGTTGGACATCGCCTGGTTCTGCAGGGGGCACTCGCCGCCCTTGTCGCAGACGGGGCAGTCGAGGGGGTGGTTGATGAGGAGGAACTCCATGATGCCGTGCTGCGCCTTGTCGGCGACCGGGCTGGTGTGCTGGGTGGCCACGGCCATGCCCGCCGAGGCCACCATCGTGCAGGAGGCCTGCGGCTTGGGCATCGCCTTGAGGTTGCCCTCGCGGTCCGGGGTCGAGACGTCGACGAGGCACTGCCGGCAGGCGCCGACCGGGTCAAGGAGCGGGTGGTCGCAGAAGCGCGGGATGTGGATCCCGGCCTCCTCCGCTGCGCGGATGACGAGCGTGCCCTCCGGGACCGAGACCTCGACGCCGTCGATGGTCAGGCTGATCTTCTTGAGGTCGGGCTCGTCCGGGATCTGGGCGTTGCCGCCCTCGGTCACCGCGTTGCCGCCAGCGGCGGGAGAGGTGTTGACGGTCATGCGGGCAGCGTCTCCTTCGCGAAGAGCATGGAGCGCTCCGGCGGGAACAGCTCGTACCACGGGGTGTGCATGCCGGCCTCGAACTCCTCACGGAAGTACTGGATGGCCGAGACGACGGGGCTGGTGGCACCGTCGCCCAGGGCGCAGAACGCCCGGCCGAGGATGTTGTCGCAGATGTCGTCGAGCTTCTCGATGTCGCCGGCCAGACCCTTGCCCTCCTCGAGCCGGGTCATGATCTGCTTGAGCCAGAAGGTGCCCTCGCGGCAGGGCGTGCACTTGCCGCAGGACTCGTGGGCGTAGAAGTCGGTCCAGCGCGAGACGGCGTGCACCACCGAGGTGGTCTCGTCGAAGATCTGCAGCGCGCGGGTGCCGAGCATCGACCCGGCCGCCGCGACCGACTCGAAGTCGAGGGGCACGTCGAGGTGGGCGTCGGTGAACAGCGGCGTCGAGGACCCGCCGGGGGTCCAGAACTTCAGCCGGTGACCGTTGCGCACCCCGCCGGCCAGGTCGAGCAGCTCGGCGAGCGTGATGCCCAGGGGGGCCTCGTACTGACCCGGCCTGGTGACGTGCCCGGAGAGGCTGAAGATGCCGAAGCCGGCCGACTTCTCGGTACCCATGTCGGCGAACCAGTCGGCTCCGTGCAGCACGATCGGCGGGATCGAGGCGATCGACTCGACGTTGTTGACGACGGTCGGACGGGCGTAGAGCCCGGCGACCGCCGGGAACGGCGGCTTGAGGCGGGGCTGGCCGCGACGGCCCTCGAGGGAGTCAAGGAGCGCCGTCTCCTCGCCGCAGATGTAGGCGCCCGCGCCGGCGTGCACCGTGATGTCGAGATCGAAGCCTGATCCGAGGATGTCCTTGCCGAGGTAGCCGGCGGCGTAGGCCTCCTCCACGGCGCGCATCAGACGGCGGTACACGTGGACGGTCTCGCCGCGCAGGTAGACGAACGCGTGGTCGCAGCCGATCGCGTAGCTGGTGATGATCATGCCCTCGACGAGGAAGTGCGGGGCAGCCATCATCAGCGGGATGTCCTTGCACGTCCCCGGCTCGGACTCGTCGGCGTTGACGACGAGGTAGCGGGGGCCGCCGTCCGGCGGGGGCAGGAAGCCCCACTTCATGCCGGTGGGGAAGCCGGCACCACCACGACCGCGGAGGCCGGAGTCCTTGGCCGCCTGCACGAGGTCGGCGGCCGGGGCCGCCAGGGCGGCGCGGAGCGCCTGGTAGCCCTCGTTGTCCTCGTAGGTCTGCAGGGTCCAGGACTGCGGGTGGTCCCAGAACTTCGTCAGGATCGGGGTCAGCTGGGTGCTCATCGACCGTCCTCCTTCTCGGGGCTCTCGCCGGCGGGGACGCCGTCGCCGAGCTCGCCGTCGCCCGGCAGCTCGTCCGGCTCGTTCGTGGGGGCGTTGACGGAGCCGTAGCCGCCCCGTTCCAGGCCGCCGGCCTGGCCCTCGGGGCTGGCCTCGGTGCCGGCACCGGTCCCGGTGCCGGTGTCCTTGCCGCTCTCTCCGCCGGGCGCCGTCCAGCCCCTCTCGCGGGCGAGCAGGGTGCCGCGCACGGACGCCTCGCCGGCACCCGGGCCCTCGTCGGCCAGTCCGTCGGGGAAGCCGGCGAGCACGCGGGAGACCTGCTTGAAGGTGCAGACGCGCGACGGGCCGCGGGTGGGGGTGACGTCCTTGCCGGACCGCAGGTCGTCGACGACGGCCTTGGCGGACGCCGGGGTCTGGTTGTCGAAGAACTCCCAGTTGACCATGACCACGGGCGCGTAGTCGCAGGCCGCGTTGCACTCGACCCGCTCGAGGGTGATCTGGCCGTCCTCGGTCGTCTCGTCGTGGCCGATGCCGAGGTGCTCGCTGACCTCGTCGAAGATCCGGTCGCCACCCATGATGGCGCAGAGCGTGTTGGTGCAGACGCCGACGGTGTAGTCGCCGTTGGGGTGGCGCTTGTACTGCGTGTAGAAGGTCGCCACGCCGCTGACCTCGGCCGTCGTCAGCTCGAGCTGCTCGGCGCAGAAGTGCACACCACGACCGGTGATGTAGCCGTCGACCGACTGGACCAGGTGCAGCATCGGGAGCAGCCCCGAGCGCCGGACCGGGTAGCGGCCCACGATCGCCGCGGCGTCCGCGCGCAGCTGCTCCAGGACCTCCGCGGGGTAGGGCTCCTCGGATGCCTGCAGCGGTGTCTGGTGGTGCAGCGGCGCCTCACCGTGCAGGTGGCGCAGGGGCGCCTCCTGGCCGTGGCCGACGGTCACGTGGTCTCCTCTCATCGGTCCACCCCACCCATGACGGGGTCGATCGAGGCGACGGCGACGATGACGTCGGCGACCAGGCCGCCCTCCGCCAGCACCGACGCGGCCTGCAGGTTGTGGAAGCTGGGGTCGCGGAAGTGCGCGCGGTAGGGGCGCGTGCCGCCGTCGGACACCAGGTGGACACCGAGCTCGCCCTTGGGGGACTCGATCGCGGAGTAGACCTGCCCCGGGGGGACCCGGAAGCCCTCGGTCACCAGCTTGAAGTGGTGGATCAGGGCCTCCATGGACTCGCCCATGATCTCCCGGATGTGGTCCAGGCTGTTGCCCTGCCCGTCCGGGCCGACCGACAGCTGCGCGGGCCAGGCGATCTTGCGGTCGGCGACCATCACCGGCTGACCCTGGCTGGCCCGGAGCCGCTCGATGCCCTGCTCGACGATGCGCAGCGACTGCCAGATCTCATCGAAGCGGATGACCACGCGGGCGTAGGCGTCGGCGTCGCGGCGCGTGACCACGTCGAAGTCGTAGGTCTCGTAGCCGCAGTAGGGGTCGGACTTGCGCAGGTCGTGCGGCAGGCCGGTCGAGCGCAGGATCGGCCCGGTGATGCCCAGGGCCATGCAGCCCGCCAGCGAGAGGTGGCCGACGTCGACCGTGCGGCCCTTGAAGACGGGGCTCTCGAGCAGGAGCGCCTCGAGCTCACCGATGCCGCGGCGCAGTGCCGAGAGCTCGCCGACGAGCTGGTCGAGGTGCTCCGGCAGGACGTCCTGAGCGACCCCGCCGGGGCGGATGTAGGCATGGTTCATGCGTAGCCCGGAGATGGCCTCCATGAAGCGCAGGATGCGTTCACGCTCGCGGAAGCCGGTCGTCATGATCGTGGTCGCGCCGAGCTCCATGCCGCCGGTGGCCAGGCAGATGAGGTGCGAGGAGATACGGTTGAGCTCCATCGTCAGGACGCGGATCTCGTTGGCGCGCTCCGGGATCTGGTCGGTGATCCCCAGCAGCTTCTCCACCGCCAGGCAGTAGGCGGCCTCGTTGAAGATCGGGGTCAGGTAGTCCATCCGGGTGCAGAAGGTGGTGCCCTGCACCCAGGTGCGGTACTCCATGTTCTTCTCGATGCCGGTGTGGAGGAAGCCGATCCCGGCCCGGGCCTCCCGGACCGTCTCCCCGTCGAGCTCGAGGACGAGGCGCAGCACGCCGTGGGTCGAGGGGTGCTGGGGGCCCATGTTGACGACGATGCGCTCGGCGCCGAGCGAGGCGACGTCCTTGACGATCTCGTCCCAGTCGCCGCCACCGGCGGTGTAGACGGCCCCGCCGTCGACCGAGTCGGCGGTGGGGCCACCGTCGGCGTAGAGGTCGGTCGGGGTCGACTCGAGGTAGGCGGCGCCGTCGTCGGCCTGGGTGCCCACGTAGGTCGGGTCGTTGCTCGTCACGAGTAGCTCCTCCGCTGGTCGGGTGCGGGGATGGTGGCGCCCTTGTACTCGACCGGGATGCCCCCGAGCGGGTAGTCCTTGCGCTGGGGGTGCCCGGCCCAGTCGTCGGGCATGAGGATGCGGGTCAGGCCGGGGTGGCCGTCGAAGACGATGCCGAACATGTCGAACGTCTCCCGCTCGTGCCAGTCGTTGGCCGGGTAGATGTCGACGATCGAGGGCAGGTGCGGGTCGGCGTCGGCGCAGGTCACCTCGAACCGGACCCGGCGTGAGCCGTTGGTGATGGACAGGAAGTGGTAGACGGCGTGCAGCTCGGCGCCGTCCTGCTGCGGCCAGTGCACGCCGGACACGCCGGAGCAGACCTCGAAGCGCAACCGGGCGTCGTCGCGCAGCGGGCGCAGGAGCGCGCGCAGGTGCTCGCGCCGCACGGCGAGGGTGAGCTCGCCACGGTCCACGACCACCCGCTCCACGCCCGCAGCGAAGGCCTGCGGGGCGGCGTCCTGGAGGGCGTCGACCACCTCGTCGAAGTAGCTTCCGTAGGGCCGCTCGGAGGCGCCGGGGAAGAGCACCGGGACGTCCAGACCGCCGTAGCCGCTGGTGTCGGTGCCCAGGGAGCCGCCGAACATCCCGTGGCGGGAGGCGACCTGCACCGGCTCGCCGGGCTCGTCCAGACGGGCGGGGACGGAGCCGCCGCCCGGCTCCTGGGCGTGCGTCGTGTCGACCACCTGGTCCTCGTCGCGGCGGGGCTGGTGGGCCTCGTCGCGGGTGCTGCCCTCCGCCGGCGGAGTCCGGTCCTCGCTCATGCCAGCAGCCCCTTCATCTCGGCCCGCGGCACGGCGGCCATCGCGGCGGCCTCGGCGGCCCTGGCCGCCTCCTCGCGGTGCACCCCGAACTTGAACTCCCGGATCTGGCGCTGGAGCTCCATGATCGCGTTGAGCAGCATCTCGGGCCGCGGCGGACAGCCGGGCAGGTAGACGTCCACGGGGACGATGTGGTCCACACCCTGGACGATCGCGTAGTTGTTGAACATGCCGCCCGAGCTCGCGCACACCCCCATCGAGATGACCCACTTGGGGTTGGGCATCTGGTCGTAGACCTGACGCACGACGGGGGCCATCTTCTGCGAGACCCGGCCGGCGACGATCATCAGGTCGGCCTGGCGGGGCGTGGCGGCGAAGCGCTCCATGCCGAACCGCGCGATGTCGTAGTCGGGGGTGCCGACGGCCATCATCTCGATCGCGCAGCAGGCCAGCCCGAAGGTGGCCGGCCACACGGACTGCTGCCGCAGCTGGCCGGCCAGACCCTCGACCGTCGTCAGCAGGACGCCGCCCGGAATGTTGTCCTCAAGACCCATCTGTCTTCACCGTCCTTCCGCCGGGCCGGGACGGACCCCGGTCACCGGCACCACGTCATACCCGCCACCACACTGCACCAGCTGCGTCATCAGTCCCACTCCAGACCGCCCCGGCTCCACTCGTAGACGAACGGCACGGAGACCACGACCAGGAAGAGCAGCATCGCCAGCACCGAGAACAGCCCGACCTGGTCGAAGGCGACCGCGAACGGGTAGAGGAAGAGCACCTCGACGTCGAAGACGATGAAGAGCATCGCCGTCAGGTAGTACTTGATCGGCACCCGCCCGTGGTCGTGGGCGTGCGGGGTGGGCTGGATGCCGCACTCGTAGGCCTCGGCCTTGGCCCGGTTGTAGCTCGCCCGACCGAGCAGTCCGCCGCCGAAGACGGAGCCGAACGCGAAGAGGAGCCCGAAGAAGAGGAAGAAGAGGACCGGCAGATAGGGGTGGTAGTCCATCAGAGCCAGGACTCCTTTCGGGTCGTGCGCGGCGTCGGGCCAGCCCAGGGACAGGACGGGCACGGGGTCAGCCTAGTCATCTTCGGAACGATCATGCCGCAGGGGTCGCCCGGCTCAGCGCGTTGATGACCCGGTCGTCCAGTCCGCCGCCGCGCTCCTGCGGCAGGTTGGCCATGATCTTGAGCAGCAGTCGCATGAGCGACCGGCGCGGCAGGCCGTAGCGGACCGCGAGCCGCATGATCTCCGGGTTGCCGATGAGGGTGGCGAACTGCTTGCCGAGCATGTAGTAGCCGCCCAGCGAGTCCTTCATCACTGCGGGGTAGGACTGCAGGACGGCCTCCCGCTCCCCGGGCGTGGCGCGGGCGAGGGCGGACGCGACGACCTCGGCGGTGTGGCGACCGGCCTCCATGGCCTCGGCGATGCCCTCCCCGTTGAACGGGTTGACCATGCCGCCGGCGTCGCCGACGAGCAGCAGCCCGCGGTCGTAGAGGGGCTGACGGTTGAAGCACATCGGCAGGGCAGCACCGCGGATCGGGCCGAGCTGGGTCTGCTCCCCCAGCTCCCACTCGGCCGGCATGCCCGCCACCCAACGGCGCATGACGTCCTTGTAGTCGAAGGTGCCGAAGTCCTTGGCGGTGTCGAGGATGCCCAGGCCGACGTTGGCGGTGCCGTCACCGACCGGGAAGATCCAGCCGTAGCCGGGCATGAGGACGTCCTGCTGGCCGTCCTCGCCCTTGGCCCACAGCTCAAGCCAGGACTCGATGTAGTCGTCGTCGTGGCGGGGGGTCGTGTAGTAGGTGCGGACCGCCACGCCCATCGGGCGGTCGTCACGCCTGGGCCGCTCCATCGCCAGGGACAACCGGCTGGAGTTGCCGTCCGCGGCGACGACCACGGGGGCGCGGAACTCGCGGGTCTCGCCGGTCGCCCGGCCGCTCTCCCCCATCACCCTGGCCGTCACGCCGCAGATGAACCCGCGGTGGTCCAGCACCGGTTCCGAGACGTTCATCCGCTCGTGCAGGCGGGCGCCGCGCGACTCGGCGTGGCGGACGAGGATCTCGTCGAGGTCCGCCCGGGTGCGCACCAGCCCGAAGGGGGGGAAGGTCGCGTTGCCCGGCCAGTCCAGCTCCATGCGCACGCCGCCGCCCAGGATGCGCAGACCTTTGGTCCGGTGCCAGCCGTCCTCCGGACGGATGGGCACGCCGAGGCTGATGAGCTCACGGACCGCGCGGGGGGTGAGCCCGTCGCCGCAGATCTTGTCGCGCGGGAAGGAGGCTTTCTCCAGGAGGAGGACGTCGAGCCCGTGGGCTGCGAGGTATGCGGCGGTGGAGGACCCTCCCGGGCCTGCTCCGACGACGATGACGTCAGCCGTCTCGACCTGTCCACTCACGGTGTCTGCGCCTCGCTTGTGCCAACTTTCACGAACTCGCGTCAGTCTAGGACGGGCGTCTCGCGCGTCCGGGACAGGGGGGGCTCGGCTGTTATAGGTCAGGCTGGCATGCGCGAATGTCTACCCGGAGAGCTTCCGGTCGAGGACGTCCCCGAGCACGAGCGGACGGCCCCGGCGTTCCTCGAGCGCACCGACCTGGGCCAGGAACAGCTCCGCACAGGCGATGGCGTCGACGACCGCCGAGTGGGCGCGGTAGCGGGGCAGGTGGTGCTGGCGGCGGCACTCGTCGAGCCTCAGGACGCCGGGTCGCAGCTCGTGGAACTGCGCCCCGAGCAGGCGGCGCTGCAGCTCCATCGTGTCGACCACCTGCGGGGGGACCCAGGTGCCGTAGACGGTCCGGCAGGCCGCCTGCAGGAAGGTCGTCTCCACCTGGGCGAAGTGGGCCACCAGCACCCGCCCGGTCAGCGCCTCCAGGACCTGCGGCAGGACCTGGTCCAGCAGGGGCGCGCCCGCCAGGGTGTCGTCCGTCAGCCCGTGCACGACCGCGGACTCACCCACGTCGCCCCGGGGCCGGACGGGGAGGTGCCGGGCCCCGGCGAGGCGGACCTCGACGGCATCGAGCGGGACCAGGCCGAAGGACAGGAGCTCGTCGGTGCGCGGGTCCAGCCCGGTCGTCTCGAGGTCGACGGCGAGCAGCTGCACCTCGGTCAACGGCGTGTCACGGTCGGGCCGCGGCGCGGCCGCGAGGTCGGCCAGCGGTCCCTCCGGCGGCGGCGGCATCGGTCGGCGACGCCCGAGGAGGTCCCGCAGCCCCATCAGGTGACCTGCGGCAGCCGGGTGCTCAGACCGTGCTGCGCCGAGCGGACGATCTGGAAGGCGTCCCGCAGGTGACGCCGTTCGAGGCTGCCGAGCCGGTGCGGGTCGATGCGGTTGTCCGGCGTGAGCCCGTCGCGGACCTGCTTCACCTGGTGGCGCAGCCGGAGGTAGGACATCAGCTCCAGGGCGTCGGTGAGGTCGGTGGCCGTCTCCGCGCCGATCATCCCACGGGCGTGGGCGGCGGTGAGCCGGGCAGTGGTCGGCAGCGCGAGGGAGCCGGCCCGGAGGGCGTGCACCCGGGCGAGCTGGACGATGGCGGCGATGCCGCGCTTGATGTCCAGGGTGTCGCGGTGCTCACCCGCGTCCTCGAGGACGAAGCCGCGGAAGAAGCCGATGGGCGGTCTCATCCGGGCTGCCTGGCCGGTCAGGTGGGCCAGGAGGAGCTCGGAGCGCCCACCCATCGGCACCACCTCCTCGCGGAGCCGTTCCACGAGGGAGACCTCGCCGTGCAGGGCCCGCATGTCGTAGAAGATGGCCGCCTGCAGCACGGCGTCGGGGTGCGGCTCGTGGGTCCAGCGCGCGAACCGGCTGCGCCACTGCGACGCGGTCATCCGCCACTGCGGGTTGGTGGCCATGACGTCGCCGTCGCACCGCCGCATCCCGACGGCCTCCAGGCCCTCGGTGACCCGTTCGGCCAGCGCCGCCCACCACGGGTCCTGCGGGTCGGCGTCGTCGGCGAGCACCAGGGCGTGGTCCTGGTCGCCCCCCATCGCCAGCTCTTCCCGGGCAGCGGACCCGAGCGTGGCCCAGGCGTAGCCCCCGGGTGCCGGCCCCAGGTCGGCCTCGGCCAGCTCCAGCAGCCGGACGGTGACGGCGTCGGTCAGCGCGGTGGCCACCCGCCCGATGTCCTCCGCCGAGGCGTCCTCGCCCACGAGCTGGTCCACGACCCGCGGGATGCGTCGGGACAGCGCGATCACGCCGTCCGGGTCCTGCTGACGGGCGAGGTCGGTCACGAGGTAGACGGGGTTCGAGCGCTCGAGGCGCACCAGGTCGGTGGTGGTGACCAGACCGACGACGGCCCCCGCCTCGTCGACCACCGGCAGGTGGTGGATGTTGCGCCCGGTCATCTCCAGCATGACCTCCAGCGCCAGGGCCCGGGACGAGACCGTCACGGGGTCCGGCGTCATCACCTCGCGGACCGGTCGCTCCGGCGACAGCCCCACGGCCAGCACCCGCCGCCTCAGGTCGCGGTCGGTGATGATCCCGACCAGACGTCCCTGCTCCATGAGCAGCAGGCAGGACACGGCCTCCCGCGCCATGATCTGCGCCGCCTCGGTGATCGTGACGTCCGGGCCCGCGACGACGGGGGCCACCCGCGGCAGGTCGCGGACCGAGGTGCGGAAGACAGCCGAGCCTCGCCGCGCCTGCTGCAGCTGGCTCAACGCGGTGCGGATCCGCCCGTGGTGGGCGGCCGCGAAGTGGACCGCGACCGCGGGGTGGCGCTCCACCAGCTCGTCGAAGTCCTCCCGCGGGAGGGTGAGCAGGAGGGTGTCCTCCCGGGCGGTCACGTCATACCTCGTGGGTGCCCGCTCGATCAGTGCCGACATCCCGAAGCTGCCCCCGGCGCCGACCCGGTCCACGAGCTGCCCGTCGTCGCTGATGTCGACGGCGCCCGAGCGCACCACGAAGAGCCGGTCGTTGAGCTGGCCGGCGCGCAGCACGGTGCTGCCGCGGCGGGCGTAGCGCAGGCTGCACCGCGCGGGCAGCCCCGCGAGGACCTCCGGGGGGAGGACGTCGAAGGGGGGGTGCTCCGCCAGGAAGTCGCGGACCTCCGCGAGCTCGACGTCCATGTCTCCTCCAGGGTGTGCCGTGTCCGTGCCGGGTATGACGTGCCCCGTGGCAGTGGGTGCGCGCCCGGCCCGGCTGGTCAGGTCAGCGGTGCCGCCGGCCGCGGGGCCACCGCGTGGTGGACGGCGACGATGCCGCCGGTGAGGTTGCGCCAGCGGACGTGCTCCCAGCCCGCGGCCCGGATGCGCTCGGCGAGCCCGCGCTGGTCGTGCCAGTCCTGGATCGACTCGGCGAGGTAGACGTAGGAGTCCGGGTTGGAGCTGACGCGCCGGGCGATCGAGGGCAGCGCGCGCAGCACGACCTGGTCGTAGAGGGTCGAGAGCACGGGCACGACGGGGGTGGAGAACTCCGCGACGACCAGGCGCCCGCCGGGGCGGGTCACCCGCAGGAACTCGCGCAGGGCGACGTCGACGTCGGCCACGTTGCGCAGGCCGTAGCTCATCGTGACCACGTCGAAGGCACCGTCGGCGAAGGGCAGCGCCATCGCGTCGGCGGCGGTGAACGGCAGGTCCGGCCGGCGACGGTAGCCCTCGCGCAGCATGCCGATCGAGAAGTCGGCGGGGACGACCTCGATGCCGCGGTCGGCGTACGCCGCGCTCGAGGTCCCTGGCCCCGCGGCGATGTCCAGCACCCGCTCCCCCGGCCTGGCGTCGACGATCCTGGCCGTGGTGCGGCGCCACAGGCGGTCGATCCCACCGGTGAGCACGGTGTTGGTGAGGTCGTAGCGGGGCGCGACGTCGTCGAACATCTCGGCGACCTCGCGCGGCCTCTTCTCCAGGCTGGCGCGGGACGGGGTCATGGCCACATCCTCCCACCCCCTAGTCTGGACGGCTGTGCCGCTGTCTCCGACCCTCCCCCGTCTGCGCGTGCGCTCCGCCGCGGTCGACGCACCGGGCGACCTGCTCGCCCGCGTCCCCGACGAGGTCGACCCCCGAGAGGTGGTCGCCTGGCTCCGCGAGGGCGACGGGATGGTCGGGTGGGGCACAGCGGCCGCGGTGCGCACGCGTGGCCCGGGGCGGTTCGCCGACGCCGAGGCGTGGTGGGACGAGCTGCGCGCGGTCGCCGAGGTCGAGGACGAGGTGCGCCTGCCCGGCAGCGGTCTGGTGGCGTTCGGCTCGTTCGCCTTCTCCCCCGACTCCTCCTCCGAGAGCGGGCTCTCCGTCCCCCGCATCGTCATCGGCCGCCGCGACGGGATCGCCTGGGTCACGCACGTCGTCGTCGACGACGAGCCGCCGCCGGCCGGTCACCCCGCCGAGCTGCTCGCCCGCAGCAACCCCGACCTCGGCCGCCTCGACCCGCTCGTGCAGAGCGACGGCACCGTGCCCGCCGAGGAGTGGCCGGCGGTCGTGTCCGCCGCGGTCACGCGGATCGAGGCCGGCGACGTCGACAAGGTCGTCCTCGCCCGCGACGTCGTGGTGCGCCACCGGGACGGTGAGACCGTGCGGATGGCCCCGGTCCTCGAGCGGCTCGAGCGCCGCTACGGCGCCACCTGGACGTTCGCCGTCGACGGACTCGTCGGCGCGACCCCCGAGATGCTGGTCCGGCTGCAGGGTGGACGAGCCCGGTCCCGCGTCCTGGCTGGAACGATCCGACGGGGGCCGCACGGCATACCGCGGGCGCCGGAGGCGGTGCCGGAGCACCCGGTCGACCCTCGCCTCCGGCTGGTGAGCAGCGGCAAGGACCTGGAGGAGCACGCCTTCGCGGTGCGCTCGGTGACCGAGGCCCTCGCCCCGCACTGCGTCGAGCTGCACGTGCCCGAGGCGCCCTACGTGCTGGAGCTCCCGGACGTCTACCACCTGGCCAGCGACCTCACCGGGCGGATGGTCAGCGGCGCCACCTCGCTCACGCTGGCTGCCGCCCTGCACCCCTCGGCTGCGGTGTGCGGCACCCCCACCGCTGCCGCCGCGGCGGTCATCGCCGAGCTCGAGGGCATGGACCGCGGCCGGTACGCCGGGCCCGTGGGCTGGCTCGACGGCTCCGGCGACGGCGACTGGGGCATCGCCCTGCGTTGCGGGGAGCTCGCCCCCGACCGTCGCTCGATGCGCATCTTCGCCGGCGGTGGGATCGTCGCCGCCTCCGACCCCGACGCCGAGCTGGCCGAGACCGAGGTCAAGCTCAGCGCCATGCGCCACGCGCTGGGGCTCGGTCAGCCCGCGTCGATCCCGTAGCATCTCTTCGCCGGCCCGCCGCCCCTGCGGCCGGACGTCCTCGAGCACCCCTCCGCACGCCTCGACCACCGCGGCCGCCCCGCCGGCAGGTCGACCCCGACCGTCAGGACGGCATCCTGCCCGTCCGGCCTCGCGCGCGCATCACCGGCGCCAGCGCCACCATGAGCACCAGGAACCCCACGACGAGGAACAACGCCCGGTCCAGGCCCCACGCCTCCGCGAGCAGCCCGATGCTCGGCGCGCCGAAGAGGAACGCGCCGTAGGCGATCGTCGAGACCACCGTGATCGCGCGGTTCCCCCGCCCCGGCACCTCGCCCGCGGCGGACATCGCCGCGGGGAAGATCGCGGACACGCCCAGACCCCACAGCAGACCGCCGGCAAGAGCGGCGACGACCGAGGGCGCCAGCGTGACGGTGAGGATCCCGGTCGCCGCCAGCAGACCGCCCAGCCGCACCAGCGTCACGCGGCCCCACCGGTCGATGAACGGCCCGCCGACCAGCCGGCCGACGGTCATCGTCACGTTGAAGGCCGTCAGGGTCAGCGCACCGAACGCCTCGGGCGTGCCGTGCACGTCCACGAGCAGCAGGGCGAGCCAGTCGTTGGCGGCACCCTCGGCCAGCGCGGCCGAGAGGCACACCAGCCCGATCAGCACCTCGGGGCGCGTGATCCCCCGCGCGCCGCCGACCGCGACCGCGACCCCGCCCTCCGCCGGGTCCTCCCCGGCAGCACCCTCCGCGGGCACCAGCACGTCCTCCACGTGCTCCTCCGGCACGAACCGGCTCGCCGCCACCAGCCCCAGCACCACGGTCACCACAGCCAGCACGGGCAGCTGGACCAGCCCCACCCCCTGCCACGCCGCCACTGCGCCCGCGCCGGCGCCCAGCACCGCCCCCGCCGAGAACGCGGCGTGGAAGAAGGGCATCCACGAGCGCCCCCGCTGCCGCTCCACGTGCGAGCCCTGGATGTTCATCCCCACGTCCCAGACGCCGACCGCCGTGCCCGTGACCAGCAGCGCGAGCAGGAGCAGCGGCACCGACGGGACCAGCGCGAGCGCGGCATACCCCGTGGAGGCCAGGAGCACGCAGGCGCTGACCACCCGCCGGCTGCCGAACCGGTCCACCATCCGCCCCGTGAACGGCATCGCCAGCAGCGAGCCGATCCCCATCCCCATCAGGGCGATCCCCAGCTCGGCCTTGTCGGCGCCGACGGCGTCCCGGATCGCCGGCAGTCGCGCCAGGACCTGGCCCATCGAGAAGCCGGCGGCCGCGAAGACCACCAGGACGGCGAGCACCGAACCCCGGCGGGTCAGGGGGTGCGCAGGGGTGGTGGACACGCATGCTCCTCCGGCGGCGGGTGGGGCTATCCCCTGGACCCGGACAGGGTAGGCGGACAAGACTGACGTCGTGAGCCAGACCCGACTGATCGACCTGACGCCCGCGGACCTGCCCAGGATCAAGGAGCTGGAGGACACCGTCTGGTTCGAGGTGCTGCCCGGCGGGACCCCGGAGGACCTGAGCCCGGACATCGACTTCCGGCACGCCCGGGCCCTGGAGCGGGTCGGCGACCCGCTGCCCGGAGAGGCGCCCCAGGACCGGCCGCCGCTCGTCGGGATCTACGGCGCCTTCGACATGACGGTCACCGTCCCCGGCCCGGAGGGCACCCTGAGGAGCCTGCCGATGGACGGCCTGACCTGGGTCGGCGTCCATCCCGACCACCGCCGGCAGGGCCTGCTCACCCGGCTGATGACCGACCACCTGCACCGGGTGCACGACCGCGGCGAGGCCGCCCTCGCGGGGCTGCACGCCTCCGAGGCCGCGATCTACGGCCGGTTCGGCTACGGCTGCTCCAGCCTGGACGTCAAGCTGACGCTCGGTCGCGGGACGGAGCTGACAGCACCCCCGGCGGTCGTCGAGGGAGCCGACGGCGTGCAGGTCCACATGGTCACCGCGCCCACCGCCGAGGGGATGGCCGCCCTGCACGAGGCGCACCTGGCCACCGCCCGGGCCACGCTCGGCGCGGTCACCCGCCCCGACGCCATGTCCGGCACCTGGTGGCGCGACCACCCCAAGGCGCGCGGCACCAAGGAGCCCCGCCGCCTGCTGCTGTCCTCCCGCGACGGGCAGACCACGGGGTATGCCGTGCTCCGCCGCGAGAGCAAGTGGGAGGAGGAGCTGCCGGCCGGTGAGGTCTCCGTCGTCGAGCTCGGGGCGGTCGACCACGCGAGCCTCCTGGCCCTCGTGCGACGGCTGGTCGACTTCGACCTGACCAGCAAGACCACGCTGTGGGCCCGGACCGTCGACGACCCCGTGATCTGGTGGGCAGGCGGGCCACGGTCGGTCGGCATCCGGGCCTACGACTCCTTGTGGCTGCGGCTCGTCGACCTCCCTCGGGCCCTGACCGAGCGCGGGTATGCCGCACCCTGCGACCTCGTGCTCGACGTCACCGACGACCTGTGCCCGTGGAACGCCGGTCGCTGGCGGCTCACCGTCGCGGACGGCAGGGCGACGTGCGAGCGCACCGACGAGGAGGCCGACCTCTGCGTGCCGACCGCGGTGCTGGCTGCAGCCTACGGAGGCGGGCGCACGGTGGCCTCGCAGGTCCCGGCGCTCGGCGGCAGCGAGCGCACGCCCGGAGCGATCCGTCGGCTCTCGAGAGCGATGCGCGCCGACACCGAGCCCTACGGCGCGATCGGCTTCTGAGCGTGCGGTCGCGGGGTGGCGGGCGGGCGCTCG
The DNA here is from genome assembly GCF_045032595.1 of Ornithinimicrobium jinqii. Taxonomy (NCBI): domain Bacteria; kingdom Bacillati; phylum Actinomycetota; class Actinomycetes; order Micrococcales; family Ornithinimicrobiaceae; genus Ornithinimicrobium; species Ornithinimicrobium jinqii. The sequence continues at coordinate 51,021 of NZ_JBJFZS010000025.1, read as the reverse complement.
GGCCGCCGCCGCACCGCTCGTGCAGCTCGCACGCTGCGCCAGGTGCGCCGTAGCGACGGTCTCGCAGCGTGCGCGGTGCACACGCGCGGTCCGACGTCGGGGGCAGGTCGGGAGGGCGGTCGGGGGCGCGGGCGGGAGGGTGTGGTCCGAAGGTCTACCGGCGACGAAGCACGTCGCGCAGGGCTCGATGGCCCCAGCGGTCGACAGCCACCTCGACGACGCGCAGCCCGCCCCGCTCAGCCAGGACCGCGGCAAGCTCGGCGAGCGTCCCGACCCGGACGTGGCCGACGTGGTGCGCCGCGCACAGGGCCTGGAGGTCCGTGCCGTGCGGAGTCCCGAACAGCCGCTCGGTCGCTGTCCGGCGCTCGGGGGTGGCCGACCGCTCGGGGGCGCCGTACTCCAGGGTGGAGAAGATTCCTCCGCCGTCGTCGTTGACGACCACGATCGTCAGGTCGGGCCGGGGCTCGTCCGGGCCGACGAGCAGACCGTTGGTGTCGTGCAGGAAGGTGAGGTCGCCCATCAGCGCGACGGTGCGGCCGGCGCTCCCGCCGCCGCCGTCCCGGTGACCCTGTGCCGCCTGCGCGAGCGCCACCCCGACGGCCGTCGACACGGTGCCGTCGATGCCGGCGAGGCCGCGGTTGCCGACCACCACCGGGCGGGCGGGCTGCGGCAGGGCCCCGAGCCCCAGCGCCAGGTCGCGCGGGGCGTTGGACGACCCGAGCACCAGCGTGTCCGCCTCGCCGAGGAGCGACGCGACCGTCACGGCCACCCCGACGCTCGTGAGATGAGGAGACGCGTCAGGACCAGGAGCCGAGCCGAGACCGGCGGCCTCCCGCACCGCCGCCGACAACGACTCCCCCGCCGCGACCCACCGCTGCGCCCAGGAGGGGTCGGCGGACCGTTCGGCCCGCTGCAGGTCCGTCACCGGGCGCACCAGCCCCACCACGTGCGAGGGGTCGGTCCACGACGGCGCGCCCGTCACGTGCTCGACCACGACGCCCGGACGACGCAGGAGCGCACCGAGCTCCCGGAAGAGCGTCAGCCGACCCACCACCACCACCCGCCCCGGCGCGAGCTCGTCGACGAGCGCCGTGTCCGCCGCGACCAGCACCCCGTGCGGCACCACGGTCGGTCCGGAGGGCAGCCGGCCGAACGGCTCGGCCAGCACCGGCCATCCCGAGGCGGCGGCCCACGACAGCGCCAGGTCCGTCACCGCGGGGTCGGTCAGGTCGCCCAGGAGCACCACCGTCCGGGGGTCACCGTCGTCGTCGCGGCTCCCCACCCGCACCCACGGCCCGCCGTCCGCGCGCCCGTCGAGGGCCTCCCCCCATCCCGTCGTGTCGTCCAGGTCGGGTGCGAGCGGGTCCCGGAGCGCGACGTTGAGGTGCACGGGCCCGGACCGCACCCAGCCTCCGGAGCCGGCGGCGTCGAGGGCGGCGGCGAGCGCACGGCACACGGTCGAGCGCCACGCACCCACCTGCCCCGGGCGCGCGTCGGGCGCTGGCAGGTCGACCTCCCAGCGCACCGCCCCGCCGAACATCCCGGGCTGGACCGTCGTCTGGTTGGCCCCGGTCCCCCTCAGCTCCGTGGGCCGGTCAGCGGACACCACCACCAGCGGTATGCCGCTGTGGTGCGCCTCGAGCACGGCGGGGTGCAGGTTGGCCACCGCCGTGCCGGACGTGGTCACCACGGGGACAGGGAGACCTGAGGAGCGCGCTATACCCAGGGCCAGGAAGGCGGCCGAGCGCTCGTCGACCCGCACGTGCAGGCGCAGCCGTCCGGAGCGGTCGGCCTCCTCGAACGCGTAGGCGAGCGGTGCCGAGCGGGACCCCGGGCACAGGACGGCCTCCCGGACCCCGCCGCGCACGAGCTCGTCGACGAGGACGGTGGCCAGCGCGGTGGACGGGTGCACGGCCCCGATCCTCGCACGCGTGCGGGCCCGTGCTCCGCGCCGCTCTACAGTGGTGGCCTATGGCCTCCGACTTCGAGATCGAGCTCAAGGACGCCGTCCCACCGCTGGTGCTCGCGCTCGACGTCGGGTCGACGGCGAGCCGGGGCGCCGTCTACGACGCGCACGGACGGCCCGTCGGTCGCCGGGCCAAGGTGGCCCACTCCTTCACCACCGCCTCGGACGGCACCTCCGAGATCGACCCCGACCAGGTGGTGGAGGAGCTGAGCTCCATCGTCGACAAGCTCGTCGGGGCGGTCGGCGACCAGCGGATCGCAGGGGTGGCGATCGACACCTTCGCCTCCTCGCTCGTCGCCGTCGACGCCGACGGGGCGCCGCTCACGCCGTGCTTCACCTACGCCGACGGCCGTTGCTCGCAGCAGGTCGTGGCGCTGCGGGAGGAGCTCAGCGAGGAAGCGCTGCAGCAGCGCACCGGCACCCGCGTGCACTCCAGCTACTGGCCCGCGCGGCTGCGCTGGCTCGCCCAGGAGCGCCCCGAGGTCGTGGCGAAGGCGGCGCACTACCTGTCGCTGGGCGACTACGTCCTCAGCGTGATCACCGGCACCCTGGCCACCGGCACCTCCACGGCGTCCTGGACCGGGATGGTCGACCGCCACACCGCGCAGTGGTACGACGAGCTCGTCGAGATCGCCGGCATCCGCCTGGACCAGCTGCCGCCGATCCACCACCTCGACGAGCCGCTGGCGCTGGAGACCAAGCGCGCGGTACGGCTCGCCAAGCGCTGGCCCGCCCTGGAGGGGGCGAGCTGGTTCGCGGCCGTCGCCGACGGCCTGGCCGCCAACGTGGGGCTCGGCGCCTTCGACGAGACGAGCATCGGCGCCTCGTGCGCGACCTCCGGGGCGCTGCGGGTGCTGGTGCGCGAGATGCCCGAGGAGCTGCCGCCGGGCCTGTGGTGCTACCGCGTCTCGCACGACCGCTCCCTCGTCGGGGGGGCTCTCAACGACGTCGGCCGGGCGCTGGCCTGGGCGGACGTCACGCTGGCCGTCGACCAGGTCGAGACGGAGGTGCTGTCCGCCGCGCTCGTCGCCGAGCCGCACGAGACGACTCCGCTGGTCCTCCCGTTCTTCTCCGGCGAGCGCAGTACCGGGTGGGCCGCCGGCGCGCAGGCGGTCTTCACCGGCGTGTCGGCCGCCTCGGCCCCGGTCGAGGTCTACCGCGGGGTCGTCGAGGGCATCGCGCTCTCCTACGCCCGCATCGCCAGCCAGCTGCGCGAGGTCGCACCCCAGCCCGAGCGGCTGCTCGCCGGCGGCAAGGTGACCACCGACCACCCCGAGCTGCTGCAGGTGATGGCCGACGCGATGCGCACGCCCGTCACCCCCGTGCGCCTCAAGCGCACCACCCTCCACGGCACCGCCCTGCTGGCGCTGGAGACGCTCGCCCCGAACGTGCGCCGGGCCCGCCCGGAGAAGGTCCGGACGCTGACCCCCGACTACAGCCGCCGGCCCTACTACACCGAGCGGTTCCAGCGGTTCCAGGGCGTCTACGAGGCTCTCTTCGCGTGAGGTCGCTGGCCGACGACCTGCGCGGGCGCAGCGACGACGAGCTCGCGGCCCTGCTGCGGGCCCGGCCCGACCTGGCGCGGCCGGCCCCGACGGACGTCACCGCCCTGGCCGCCCGGGCCACCACGCGCACCAGCATCCAGCGTGCCCTCGACGGTCTCGACGTCGCCCACCTGCACGCCCTCGAAGCCGTCGTGGTCGCGGCACCCGCGCAGCCCGCGGACGTCGCCGGACTCCTCGGCACGGACGAGGACCGCGCCACGGTGCTGACGTCGCGGCTGCGCGAGCTCGCCCTGTGCTGGCAGGCCCCGGAGGGGATGAGGCCCGCGCGCCCCGTCGTGGACGTCGTCGGTGAACCGGCCGGGCTGGGTCCGCCCGGTGAGGAGACGCCGCAGGGTGCGGCGCTCACCGCCGCCCTCGCCGCCCTCGACGAGCGGCAGCGCAGCCTCGTCGAGGCGCTCACCTGGGGGCCGGCGGTCGGTGCGCTGAGCGCCGGGAGCTCGCCGATGGCGGCCGCCGCCGAGGCGCTGGTCGGGACCGGCCTGCTCCTCCGGGTCGACGACGGGCACGTCCTCCTCCCCCGCCAGGTGGCGCTGGCCCTGCGCGACGGACGGCTCCACCGGCACCCGGCGACCGAGCCGCCGGAGGTCGAGCGCACGCTGCTCGACCCTGACGTCGTCGACCTGGCCTCCGGCGGACGCGCCGCGGACCTGCTCGTGCTGGCGACCGAGGTCGTCGACAGCTGGGGCGCGCGACCACCGCGGCAGCTGAGGGGCGGGGGCCTCGCGGTGCGCGACCTCGCACGGCTCGCGGGCCACCTGGAGATCGCCGACGACGAGGCGGCCTGGCTCGTCGAGACGCTGCACGCAGCGGGCCTGGTCGCCGTCGACGACGGTGGACGCCTGCGCGAGACCGCCGAACCGGCCTGGGTCCCGACCACGGCCGCGGACGACTGGCTCGAGGAGGACACGGGTCGTCGCTGGGCCCGGCTGGCCCGCGCCTGGTGGTCGATGTCGGCCGCTCCGAGCCTGGTCGGGTCCGGCGAGACGGGACGGGTCAACGCCCTCTCCACGCACACGTCATACCCCTGGGGTCGCCAGCGGCGGCAGGACACCCTCGCCGCCCTCGACACCCTGGCTCCCGGGACGGCCCCCACCGAGGAGGGGCTCGCGGCCCTGCTGCGCTGGCGGCACCCGCTGCGCACCGCGCGCTCCGGCGACGTGGGCGTGGCGCTGCAGGTGGTGCTGCGCGAGGCCGAGTGGGCAGGGGTCACCGGTCGCGGCGCCCTGTCCGGGCCAGGCCGGGCGCTCCTGCGCGAAGGACCGGGGGGCGTCGAGGCCGCGGCGAGCCTGATGACGCCGCTCGTGCCGCCGCCGGTGGACCACGTGCTGCTGCAGGCGGACCTGACCGCCATCGCGCCCGGTCGGCTCGACGGCCCGGTCCGCACGCTCATGAGGCTGGTCAGCGACGTGGAGTCGCGGGGCGGGGCGACCGTGCACCGGTTCAGCGAGACCAGCGTCCGGCGGGCCCTGGACCTCGGTTGGTCGGCCGACCGGGTCCTGGTCGAGCTGGCGGAGGCCTCGCGGACCGGGGTGCCCCAGCCGCTGGACTACCTGGTGCGCGACGTGGCGCGGCGGCACGGGCAGGTGCGGGTCGGGGCGACCGCCAGCTACCTGCGCTGCGACGACCCCGCCCTGCTGGACCGGATCGAGCACGACCGGGCGCTGGGCATGATGCAGTGGCGACGGATCGCGCCGACCGTGCTCGTCTCGGCGGTCCCTGCCCCGACCGTGCTCGACGTCCTGCGCGAGGAGCAGTACGGCCCCGTCGTCGAGGGCGGGGACGGCGGCGTCCAGGTGGGGGCGCCGCAGTGGCGGCGGACCACCCTGCGGCCCGCCTCACCGGTCGTGGTCACCGGCGTCGACGCCGCGGTGGCCCGGCAGGTGGTGGCGCTGATGCGCCGGGGCGAGGGCGCCCGCTCGGCGGGCCTGGACGAGACCTCCTCCACCGACCCGATCGTCATCACCGCGGCGCTGCGCGAGGCCGCGGCGGCGGGCGAGGCCCTGTGGATCGGGTATGCCGACGACTCCGGCGGCGTCGCGACGCACCTCGTGCGTCCCCTGAGGGTGGAGGGTGGCCGGGTCCGCGCCGTCGTCGGGGACGGCGACGCAGCCCGTACCTTCCTCGTCCACCGGGTCACGCGGGTCCGCGCCGCGGAGTAGGGCTCAGCCCTGCTCCGGTCAGCCCTGCTCCGGTCAGCCCTGCTCCGGTCAGCCCAGCGTCGCCAGGGCGGCCGTGAGCCGCTCGCGGGCGTCGGTGGCGACCTCCTGCAGCACCGGGCTCTGCGCCATCCCCATCATCACGTCGGGGTCGAAGGCCTCCACCCGCGTGCTGCCGTCCTCGAGCTCGCGCACCACCACGTTGCACGGCAGCACGGCGGCGATCGAGGGCTCCACGGTGATCGCCCGGTGCGCCAGCGGGGGCCGGCAGGCACCGAGGATGACCATCTTGGGCACGTCGACGTCCAGCTTGGTCTTGAGGGTGGCCGCCATGTCGATCTCGGTCAGCACCCCGAAGCCCTGCTCGGCCAGGGCGTCCCTGGTGGCGGTGACGGTCTCCTCGTAGGGCTGAGGCACGGTGACCCCGAAGGTGTAGCTCATCCGACTGCTTCCTCCTGCGTCTCGACGCCGGCCTGCTGCGCGGCGATCTGGGCGCGGACCTCGTCCATGTCGAGGCCGCGGATGCCCTCGATGACCTGCTCGAGGGCCGAGGCCGGCAGTGCGCCGGGCTGCTCGAACACCAGGATGCCCTGTCGGAAGGCCATCAGGGTGGGGATCGAGGTGATCTGGGCGGCCCCGGCGAGCTGCTGCTCGGCCTCGGTGTCGACCTTGGCGAAGACGACGTCCTCGTGCACGGCCGAGACCTTCTCGTAGACGGGGGCGAACATCCGGCACGGGCCGCACCAGGCCGCCCAGAAGTCCACCAGGACGATCTCGTTCTGCGTGATGGTCTGCTCGAAGTCAGCTGCGCTGAGGTCTACCGTCGCCATGGGGGCGCTCCTTCGTGTCGTGGTCGTGTGACGTCCAGGTGCTCAACACATCATACCCGTGGGGGTATTCCGTGCGAGCTCGGTGAGCCCTCCCGCCACCGGCTCAGAAGACCCGCACACGCTCCTCCGGCGCGAGCCACAGGGCGTCGCCCTCCTGCGTGCCGAAGGACGCGTGGAAGGCGTCGACGTTGCGCACGGTGTGGGCGCGCAGGTCGGCCGGGGCGTGCGGGTCGACCGAGAGCAGTCGACGGGCCTCCTCGGGGCGGGCCTTGGTGCGCCACACCGAGGACCAGCCGAGGAAGAAGCGCTGCTCCCCGGTCCACCCGTCGAGGTCCGGGGCCCGGCCGTCGGTCGCGATCGCGTAGGCGAGGTGGGCCAGCTCCAGCCCGCAGAGGTCGCCGATGTTCTCCCCGACCGTGAGGCCGCCGTTGACGGTGGCGGCCTCGTCGGGCAGGTCGCGCGGCGAGAGCGTGCTGAACTGCTCGATGAGCCGCTGGGCCCGGGCGTCGAAGCGCTCGCGGTCCTCCTGCGTCCACCAGTCGGTCAGCGACCCGTCACCGGCGTAGCGGCTGCCCTGGTCGTCGAACCCGTGCCCGATCTCGTGCGCGATGACCGCCCCGATGCCGCCGTAGTTGACAGCGTCGTCGGCCTCCACGTCGAAGAACGGCGGCTGCAGGATCGCGGCCGGGAAGACGATCTCGTTGAGCATCGGGTGGTAGTAGGCGTTGACGGTCTGCGGCGTCATGAGCCACTCGTCGCGGTCGATCGGCTGCCCGACCTTGGCCAGCTGCCGGTCCGTCTCGAAGGCCGTGCCGCGGCGCACGTTGCCCACGAGGTCCTCGGGGTCGAGCCGGTATGCCGTGTAGTCCCGGAAGGTGGGTGGGTGGCCGATCTTGGGTCGGAAGGCGGCGAGCTTCTCCTGCGCGCGGGCACGGGTGTCCTCCCCCATCCACTCGAGGTCGGCGATCCGGCGGCGGAAGGCCTCCGTGACGTTCTGCACCAGCTGCTCCATGCGCTCGCGCGCGGCCGGCGGGAAGTGCTCCGCGACATACATCTCCCCGGCGGCCTCGCCCAGCAGTCCTTCGACCAGGCCCACCCCGCGCTTCCAGCGCTCCTTGTTGGCCGGGGTCCCGCTCAACGCCCGCCCGTGGAAGTCGAAGTGGGCGGCGACGAGCTCGTCGGTGAGGTAGGGGGCCAGGGAGTCGAGGACCCGCACGGCGAGCCACACCTGCCAGTCGGCCACCGGCACGTCCGAGAGGGCGCGACCGACCGCCGCGAGCACGTCGGGCTGGCGCGCGACGACGTGGTCGAGGGACCCGGCCGGGGCGTCCAGGCCCGCGGCCCACGCGTCCCAGTCCCAGCCGGGCGTCTGCTCGGCCAGCTCGGCACGGGAGAGCCGCGTGTAGGACCGCACCGCGTCGCGGGCGGCCACCCGGTCCCAGTGCGCCTCGGCGATGCGTGCCTCGAGCGCCCAGAGCCGACCGACGGGGTCCTCGCCGAGCCCGAGACCGGCCTCGGACAGGGCCGGTCCGGCGAGCTCGAGCAGCCGGGCGAGGTAGACGCGGTAGGCGTCGCGGACCGCCTGGTGCTCGTCGGCCCTGTAGTAGGCCTCGTCGGGCAGGCCCAGGCCGCCCTGGTGGAGGTAGGCGATGTAGTCGTCGGGGTCGCCGGCGTCGGCGGTGACCCAGACGTGGACGAGACCGTCGGCACCCTCGCGCTCCTGCTCCGCCGAGACCCGCACCACGTCGGACACGGACGTCACGGCGGCGACGCGGCGCAGCGGCTCGACGAGCGGCGCGGTGCCCAGCGCCGTCACCCGGTCGGTGTCCATGAAGCTGGCGTAGAGCGCGCCGACCTTGCCCGCGGGGGTGTCGAGGGCCGGCTGCTGCTCGGCCGCCCGCTCGATGAGCTCGCGCACCCGCGCCTCGGCGTTCTCCCTCAGCAGGTCGAAGGCGCCGTAGCGCGCCCGGTCCTGCGGGATCTCGGTGCTGGCCAGCCACGTGCCGTTGACGTGGCCGAAGAGGTCGTCCTGGGGGCGGACCGTGAGGTCCATGTGCGCGCGTTCGATGCCGGGGTGCATCGGACCACCGTATGCGAGGCACCGGGTCCGAGCGTGCCGGGAGGCATATCGTGTGGCCATGGACGACGTCGCCATCGAGATCCAGGGACTCACGAAGCGGTTCGGCACCACGGTGGCGCTCGACCGCCTCGACCTGTCGGTCCGGCGGGGCGAGGTGCACGGCTTCCTCGGGCCCAACGGCGCGGGCAAGTCCACCACGCTGCGCGTGCTCCTGGGGCTGCTGCGCGCCGACGCCGGCACCGCCACCGTGCTCGGCGGGGACCCCTGGTCCGAGGCCGCCGAGCTGCACCGCCGGCTCGCCTACGTCCCGGGCGACGTCGCCCTGTGGCCGGGGCTCACCGGCGGCGAGGTCATCGACCTGCTCGGCCGGCTGCGCGGCGGCCTGGACGAACGGCGCCGGGCCGACCTCGTCGAGCGCTTCGACCTCGACCCCAGCCGCAAGGGCTCCACCTACTCCAAGGGGAACCGGCAGAAGGTCGCGCTGGTCGCCGCCCTGGCCTCCGACGTCGAGCTCCTCCTGCTCGACGAGCCGACGTCGGGGCTCGACCCGCTGATGGAGGCGCAGTTCCGCGAGGTCGTGCGCGCCGACCGCGAGCGAGGGCGCACGGTGCTGCTCTCCAGCCACATCCTGTCCGAGGTCGAGCACCTCTGCGACCGGGTCTCGATCATCCGCTCGGGCCGCATCGTCGAGAGCGGCACGCTGGCCGAGCTGCGCCACCTCACCCGCACCCAGGTCAGCGCCGGGCTCGCCGTCCCCGTGCCGGCGGAGCTGAGCGCCCTCCCGGGGGTCCACGACGTCGTGGTCGACGGCCACCACCTCTCCTGCCAGGTGGACGACTCGCAGCTCGGGGACCTGCTGTCCCACCTCGTCCCCCTGGGCGTCCGCTCGCTCACCTCGCACCCGCCGACGCTGGAGGAGCTCTTCCTGCGCCACTACGACGACCGCACCGCACCGCCCGTGGACGCGCCGGCAGCAGCGACGGGGCCGGAGGGGGCGCGACCGTGACCGGGCTCGGCTCCCTCGTCCGGCTGGCGCTGCGGCGGACCCGCTGGTTCTACCTCGCCTGGGTCCTCGGCCTCGCGGCGGTCGCGCCGGCGACGGCGACGGCCTACGAGACCGTGGTCGGCGACCTCGCCGGCGGCGGGGTCCTCGACGTGATGGCGGCGAACCCCACCATGCGGGGGATGCTCGGGCCGCCCACGGACCTCACCACCGCGGGGGGGTTCACGGTATGGCGGGTCGGCACCTTCGCGGCGACCGTCGCCGGTGTGATGGCTGTGCTCGGGGTGGTGCGGGTGACGCGCGCCGACGAGGAGGAGGGCCGCACCGAGCTGGTCCGCTCCGGCGTGGTGGGACGGCACGCACCCCTGACCGCCGGCGTGGTGGTCGGCCTGCTGGCCTGCGGTGCCCTGGGGGTCCTCATCGCCGTCGGCATGACCGCCGTCGGGGAACCCGTCGTCGGGTCGGCCGCCTTCGGGCTGGGGGTCGCCCTGGTCGCGTCCGTCTTCGTCGGGGTCGGTGCCGTGACCGCCCAGGTGACGTCGTCGTCGCGGGGGGCGCGCGGGCTCGGTCTCGCGGTCCTCGGTGCGGCCTTCCTGCTCCGTGCCGTGGCCGACGCGGCGGCCGACGACTCCGTCGCCCGCGACCTCGCCTGGGCCTCGCCGGTCCAGTGGATGGCGCTCGCCCGGCCCTACGCCGACGAACGCTGGTGGGTGCTGCTCCTGCCCGCCGCGCTGACGGTCGTCCTCGTCGGCGCCGCGTTCGCGCTCGAGAGCCGTCGCGACCACGGCGCCGGCCTGTGGGCCGTGCGCTCCGGCCGGTCCCGTGCGCGCGAGGGGCTGCTGTCCACCGGCGGGCTGGCGTGGCGGCTGCAGCGCGGCGGGATCCTCGGCTGGCTCATCGGCCTGGCGGTCTTCGCCCTCGGCATGGGCTCGCTGTCCGGCTCCTTCGACCGCATGCTGCAGGAGCTCCCCCAGCTCGAGATGGTCTTCCGCCGGCTCGGCCAGGGCGCCGACCAGCTGGTCGACGCCTTCTTCGTCGCGATGCTGGCGATCGTCTCCGTGCTCGTCGCCGTGCTCGGCGTCCAGCTGTGGCACCGGCTGGCGGCCGAGGAGAACCGCGGGCACGCGGAGCTCCTGCTCTCGACCGCCGTTCCGCGCACCCGCCTGGCGCTGTCCCACCTGGTCCTCGCCGTCGTCGCCAGCACCGCCCTCTTCGCGGTCTTCGGTGCTCTCCTCGCCCTGCCCGAGTCCCTCGACCGCGGCGACGCCTCGGTGCTCGCCGACTCGGTCGGGGCGGCACTGGCGCTGGCCCCCGGCGGTCTGCTGGTCATCGGGATCGCCGTCCTGCTGCACGGCTGGGCGCCCCAGCTCGGCTGGCTCGTCTGGGTGGTCGTCGGCTGGTCCCTCTTCGTGGTCTGGGTCGGCTCCATCCTCGGGCTGCCCGACTGGCTCGTCCGCCTGACCCCGTGGCACCCGCTGCCGGCCCTGCCCGTCGACCCGATGGCGTGGGCCCCGGTGCTGATCAGCACGGCGGCAGCTCTCGCGCTGATGGCGCTCGGGGTCTGGGGCTACCGGCGCCGGGACCTGCGGCTGCCCTGAGGGACCAGCAGGGCCAGCCCGGCCGCCGCGAGGTCGGCGAGGGTGACCAGCACGCGGGACAGCAGCACGACGACGAGGACCGCGCCCGTGTCGAGCACCGGTGCGAGCGCCAGGGCCAGGACGGCCTCGCGCGCCCCCACGCCGGCAGGCAGGAAGACCAGCACGAAACCGACGATCCAGGCGAGGGCATAACCGCCGACGGACACGCGGAGCAACGCCGGGCCGGGCTCGGCGCCGACGGACAGGGCGAGCACGAGCACCTGCAGGCCCACCGCCAGCCAGGACAGCAGCGACCACCCGCAGGCCGCGGCCGTCGCAGCGGCGCCGGTCCGTTCCTCGACCGGCGCCTGACGGGTGAGCCGCAGCAGCGTGGCGAGGACGCGGTCGAGCACCGCGGGGAGCACGGCGAGGAGGGCGAGCGGTGCGAGGAGGACGAGCCAGGGAAGGTCCTGCAGCGGACCCGGGGCGCCGGGCAGGGTGAGCACGACCAGGAGCCCGCCCATCGCCGCGGACAGGAGCACCGCGACGAGGAGGCTCCCGACGGTCCGGCGCCTGGCCACGCCGCGGTCGCTGCCCAGCTCGGCGGAGGCGACGAGGTTCCAGACGCCGCCGGGCAGGTACTTGCCGACCTGTCCCACGAGGTAGACCACGCCCGCGTCGCGCACGCCCAGCGGGGCGCCCAGGCCGGCGGAGACAGAGCGCCAGGACAGGGCGGCGAGCACGACGTTGACCAGGGACAGGACGGCGGCGAGGAGCACCAGCGGCCACGAGGCCCGGGCGAGCGCCTCCCCGACGGCGTCCCGCTCGAGGACCACGGCCACCACGGCCGCCGCGACGGCGGCCACGACGAAGAACCGTCGGGCCCACCGCGAGCGCAGCAGGTCGAGGACCAGCGTCACTGCCCGGCCAGCGCCCGCACCACGCGCGACGGGGCAGGGCGCCCGAGCTGGTCGGCCATCCACACGCTGGTCTCCACCAGCGCCTGCAGGTCGGCGCCGTGCTCGACCCCGAGGCCGTCCAGGGCCCAGACGAGGTCCTCGGTGGCGAGGTTGCCGGTCGCGGACCTCGCGTACGGGCAGCCGCCCAGCCCGCCGGTGGAGGCGTCGACGACGCTCACCCCCCGCTGGAGCGCGGTGAGAGTGTTGGCGAGCGCCTGCCCGTAGGTGTCGTGGAAGTGCACCCCGACCTGGTCCGGACCGATGCCCGCGTCGTCGAGGGCGTCGAGGAGGCGCACGACGTGGCCCGGCGTGCCGACGCCGATGGTGTCGCCGATCGAGAGCTGGTCGCAGCCGAGGTCCATGAGGCGAAGGCACGCGTCGACGACCTGGTCGACGGGCACCGGCCCCTCCCAGGGGTCGCCGAAGCACATCGACACGTAGGCGCGCACCCACAGGCCGGAGTCCAGCGCGCGCTTGACGACGGGCGCGAACATCTCGACGGACTCCCTCACCGAGCGGTTGAGGTTCTGCTGCGCGAACGTCTCGGTGGCGCTGCCGAAGATGGCGATCGCCGAGACACCCTTCTCGAGGGCGCGGTCCAGGCCGCGCTCGTTGGGCACGAGGACGGGCCGCTGCTGGCCCGTGCCGACCGGACCCAGGAGGTCGAGCAGCTCCTCGGCGTCGCCGAGCTGCGGCACCCACCGCTGGGGCACGAAGCTCGTGAGCTCGATCGTGTCCAGCCCGGCGGCGACGAGCCGTCGGACGAACTCGGCCTTGACCCCGACGGGGACGACCATCTTCTCGTTCTGCAGGCCGTCCCGGGGCCCGACCTCGTAGATCGTCACCCGTTCGGGCATCCCCGGCATCGGCACGGTCATGGGCAGCGACGGCGTCGTCATGGCCTCATCCTCGCACCGCCGGCCACCCCTTCCCGCTGCGGTCCGGAATGCCCGCGGCACCGCATACCGTTGTCCCCACGATGAACGGCCCCCTGATCGTCCAGTCCGACAAGACCCTCCTCCTCGAGGTGGACCACCCCGACGCCGAGACGGCGCGGCGCGACATCGCGCCCTTCGCCGAGCTGGAGCGCGCGCCGGAGCACATCCACACCTACCGGGTCACGCCGCTCGGCCTCTGGAACGCGCGTGCCGCCGGGCACGACGCCGAGCAGGTCGTGCACGCGCTGATCACCCACAGCCGCTACCCCGTCCCGCAGTCCCTGCTCGTGGACGTCGCGGACATCATGGACCGCTACGGCCGGCTCAGCCTCGACAAGGACCCCGAGCACGGGCTGGTGCTGCGCACCACGGACCGCGCTGTGCTGACCGAGGTGCTGCGCCACAAGAAGATCAAGCCGCTCATCTCCGGCAGGGTCGACGACGACACCGTCACCGTCCACGCCTCCGAGCGGGGCCATCTCAAGCAGGAGCTGCTGCGGGCCGGCTGGCCGGCGGAGGACCTGGCGGGCTACGTCGACGGCGAGGCCCACCCCATCGCGCTCGAGACGGGGGGCAGCCCCGCGGTCGACGGGCACGCCCGGGGCACCTCGCCCTGGTCCCTGCGCCCCTACCAGCAGCAGGCCGTCGACAGCTTCTGGCACGGCGGCTCGGGCGTCGTCGTCCTCCCCTGCGGCGCGGGCAAGACCCTGGTCGGTGCGGCGGCGATGGCGCGCAGCTCGACGACCACGCTGATCCTGGTGACCAACACGGTCTCGGCGCGCCAGTGGCGCGACGAGCTGCTTGCGCGCACGACCCTCACCGAGGACGAGATCGGCGAGTACTCCGGCGCCCGCAAGGAGATCCGTCCCGTCACCATCGCGACCTACCAGGTGCTGACGACCAAGCGCAAGGGCGTCTTCGCGCACCTCGACCTGCTCGACGCCCGCGACTGGGGCCTGGTGCTCTACGACGAGGTGCACCTGCTGCCCGCCCCGATCTTCCGGATGACCGCCGACCTGCAGGCGCGCCGGCGCCTCGGCCTGACGGCGACCCTGGTCCGCGAGGACGGTCGCGAGTCCGACGTCTTCTCCCTCATCGGCCCCAAGCGCTACGACGCGCCATGGAAGGACATCGAGGCGCAGGGCTGGATCGCGCCGGCCGACTGCGTCGAGGTGCGGGTCACGCTGCCCGAGCCCCTGCGGATGGCGTATGCCGTGGCCGAGCCGGAGGAGCGCTACCGGTTCGCCGCGTGCGCACCGGCCAAGGACGACGTGGTCAAGGCGCTCGTCGAGCGGCACCGGGGGGAGCCCACGCTGGTCATCGGGCAGTACCTCGACCAGCTCGAGTCGCTCGCGCAGCAGCTGGACGCGCCCCTGATCACCGGCGAGACGACCGTGCGGCAGCGCCAGGAGCTGTACCGTCAGTTCCGCGAGGGCGAGGTCGACCTGCTCGTGGTGAGCAAGGTGGCCAACTTCTCGATCGACCTGCCCGAGGCCTCGGTCGCCATCCAGGTGTCCGGCACCTTCGGCTCCCGGCAGGAGGAGGCGCAGCGTCTCGGCCGGGTCCTGCGGCCCAAGGGTGACGGGCGCACCGCGCACTTCTACACCGCCGTCGCCCGCGACACGGTCGACGCCGAGTTCGCCGCTCACCGGCAGCGCTTCCTCGCCGAGCAGGGCTACGCCTACCGCATCGTGGACGCCGAGGACCTCGTCACGCTGGACTGAGGCACGACAGGCATGAATCGTTGTCAGCAGACGTCCAGACAAGACCCAGGGTGCGGGTGGACCATGGAGACATGAGCACGTCCACCACGCAGAACCCAGAGGCCACACTCCTGGTGGTCGAGGACGAGACGAACATCCGCGAGCTGCTCACCACGAGCCTGCGCTTCGCCGGTTTCGCCGTCCACGCCGCCCCCGACGGGCGCACCGCGCTGCAGCTGGCCGGCGAGCACCCCATCGACCTCGCCGTCCTGGACATCATGCTGCCCGACATGGACGGCTTCACGATCACCCGGACGTTGCGCGAGACCGGCCGCGACATGCCCATCCTGTTCCTGACGGCCCGGGACTCGGTCGAGGACAAGATCAAGGGGCTGACGGTGGGCGGCGACGACTACGTCACCAAGCCGTTCAGCCTCGAGGAGGTCGTGGCCCGGATCCGCGCCGTGCTGCGACGGACCCGCATCGTCGACGAGGAGGACGACCACGTGCTCCGCGTCGCGGACCTGGAGCTGGACGAGGACAGCCACGAGGTGCGCCGCGCGGGCCAGGTCATCGAGGTCTCCCCCACCGAGTTCAAGCTGCTGCGCTACCTCATGCTCAACCCCGGTCGGGTGCTGTCCAAGAGCCAGATCCTGGACCACGTGTGGGACTACGACTTCCGCGGCGAGATGAACATCGTCGAGTCCTACATCTCCTACCTGCGGCGCAAGATCGACGTCGTCGGCGAGCCGCTCATCCACACCAAGCGCGGCGTCGGCTACGTGCTGCGCGCCCCCAGGTGAGCCACCTCCCCGCGTCCTGCGGCGAGCCCCAGACGCGCACGAGGTGAGCCTCATCCCGGGCCTGCGCAGCACGGCATACCAGCGCCTCCACGGTCTGTCGCTGACCCGGCGGCTGGTGACGGTCGTCGTGCTGCTGGTCCTCGTGGCCTACCTGCTGACCACGTCCGTGTCGATGATGATGATGCGCTCCTACCTGGTGGACCGGGCTGACGCGGACCTGCGGGCCTACATCGAGCCGCTGGCCCAGCGGGCCGCCAACCAGATCATCGAAGGGGCGAGCGGTCGGCGCTACGAGCTCGAGCAGCAGGTGTTCATCCCCCCGAACCCGTACTACGTGCTGTTCACGCCGGCCGACACGACCAAGCCCGCGCAGGAGCTGATGTTCGAGCAGCTCGACGTCAGCCCGCCCGCGCTGGACGCCGTGCACGTCGACGACCCGCAGCTCGGTCGGCCCTACACGGTCCGCGGCACGGACGGGATCGGCACGTGGCGGGTGCTGGCCGCACGGATCACGGACGGGCAGGGCACGATCGGCGGCACCATCGCCGTCGCGCTGCCGCTCACGACCGTCGACAACACCGTGCGGCAGCTGGCGGTGTTCACCCTCGGCATCGGCCTGACCACGCTCGCGGTGGTCTGGGTGCTGGGGTGGTTCGCGGTGAGGCGGGCCTTCCGTCCGCTCACCCGCATCGAGGACACGGCCGCCGCGATCGCGGCCGGCGACCTCACCCGCCGCATCCCCCCACGCGACTCCAACGACGAGGTCGGCTCGCTGTCGGACTCGCTCAACCGGATGCTGGCGCAGATCGAGCACTCCTTCGCGGTGCAGCAGGCCTCCGAGGAGCGGATGCGCGACTTCGTCGCCGACGCCTCGCACGAGCTGCGGACGCCCCTGGCGACCGTCAAGGGCTACGCCGAGCTGTACCGGGTGGGCGCGGTCCCGCCCGAGGAGGTCGAGGGCGCGATGCGCCGGATCGAGAGCGAGGCGACCCGGATGACGCGGCTCGTCGAGGACCTGCTCACCCTGACCCGGCTCGAGGGACGGCCGCGCTTGCAGACCACGCGCGTCGACGTCACGGTGCTGGCCGGCGACGTCGTCCAGGACGCCCAGGTCCGCGCACCCGACCGGAAGGTGACCCTCGTGCCCGTCGAGGGGTTCGTGCCGGGCTCCACCGCGGTGGTCGCCGGCGAGGACGGCGCGCTGCGCCAGGTGCTCACCAACCTGGTCGCCAACGCGCTCGCCCACACACCTGAGGGGACACCGGTCGAGGTGGCCCTGGGCCACGTCGGCGGGTCGGTCGTCGTCGAGGTGCGCGACCACGGCCCGGGCCTCGACCCGGAGACGGCCGAGCGCGTCTTCGAGCGCTTCTACCGCGCCGACCGCTCCCGCAGCCGCGAGTCGGGCGGGACCGGTCTCGGGCTGGCGATCGTGGCCGCGATCGTGGGACGGCACGGCGGCAGCGTGCGGCACCTGCCCACACCCGGCGGCGGGGCGACCTTCCGCGTCGAGCTGCCCGCGGCCGAGGCACGCCCCGCGCTCGACCCTGTCTGACCCGGGTCACGTCCCGACTCCGCGGCGCCCCGCCGTCGACCGGCGCCGGTCGTCCAGCCGACTCACAGCGACATCACAGTCTCGTCCCATGGCGACCTGCTGGAATGGTCCTCATGAGCACCGAGTCCGAGCGTCCCGAGAACGACCCCCGTCCACCCTTCTCCGGCGGGGACGACGACACCTCGAGGATCCGCCCGGACGACACGGCTCCGGTGCCCCACGTCGACGCCTCCGCCCCGCCCTACGCCCCCGCCACCGACGCGCCCCGCACCTCAGCCGCGCCCAGCCCGGCCGCCCCGGCCGCGGTCCCCGCGGCCGTGATGCCACCGCCGACCTCGACCCCCACCCGCGAGCGCGGCACGCGCCGCTGGGGCGACATCGCGGTCGCGAGCCTGCTGGCGGCGGCGCTGGCCTCGGGAGGCACGTACGCGGCCGTCCGGGCGGCGACGCCCGAGGCCAGCTCCTCCACCTCATCCTCCACCGGCAGCGGCTCCGACGCCGGCACCCAGGGCACCACCGTCGCGCTCACCGGCGAGAAGGACTGGGCGGCCGTCGCCGAGGCCGTCTCCCCCGGCGTGGTGTCGATCGAGGTCGCCGGTCAGACCGGCCAGGGCTCGGGCAGCGGTGTGGTCTGGGACGCCGACGGTCACGTCGTCACGAACGCGCACGTGGTGCAGGGAGGCTCCGAGGTCAGCGTGGTGCTGGCGGACGGTCGCCGTTACGACGCGGAGGTCGTCGGTTCCGACCCCTCGAGCGACCTCGCGGTGCTCCGCCTGGCCACCACCCCGGACGGCCTGACCCCGGTCGCGGTCGGTGACGACGCCGTCCTCGCCGTCGGCGACCCCGTGATGGCGGTGGGCAACCCGCTCGGCCTCTCCGGCACGGTGACCACCGGCATCGTCAGTGCCCTCGACCGACCGGTGACGACCACCGGCTCGAACGGCGGGCAGGGTTCCTCCGACCGGGTGGTCACGAACGCCATCCAGACGTCGGCGGCCATCAACCCCGGCAACTCCGGCGGCGCGCTCGTCAACGGCGCCGGCGAGCTGGTGGGCATCAACTCCTCCATCGCGGCCCTTCCCTCGGCCAGCGGCTCGCAGGCAGGCTCGATCGGCATCGGCTTCGCGATCCCGGCGACCAAGGTCCAGCTCATCGCCGATCAGCTCATCGCCGACGGGCGTGCCGAGCACGCCTTCCTCGGCGTCGCTCTCGCCGACGGCGAGACCGAGGTCGGCGGCGCCACGACGTCGGGCGCCCTGGTGTCCGAGGTCGAGCCCGGTTCACCCGCGGAGGTGGCCCAGCTGCAGGCCGGCGACCTCATCGTCGCCATCGACGACGAGCAGGTGTCCTCCGCCCTGGCTCTCGTCGGCCAGGTCCGCGAGCGCGCGTCGGGCGAGGAGACGGTGCTCGACGTCGTCCGCGACGGGCAGCGCGTGCAGGTCACGGCGACCCTGGCCACCCGCCCGGACTCGCGCTGACGGCAGACCGCCGGCGGACCCGCACACGGCCCGGGCCGCCGCCCCGACCCCCGTGGAGTCCTCCCCCGCTCCCCGGACGGCGGGGGCGGTGGTTCCGAGGTTCGGTTGGTACCGTGAGCGGACCGCGTCGCCTGTCCCTGCGGCGCTACCACGCGCAAGGAGTGCATCGTGAAGGTAGTTGTCCTGGGTGGCGACGGATTCTGCGGGTGGCCGGCCTCCCTCCACCTCTCGGACCTCGGTCACGACGTGGTGATCGTCGACAACCTCTCGCGCCGCCGCATCGACGAGGAGCTGGGGACCTCCTCGCTCACCCCGATCGCCGGCGTCGAGGAGCGTCTGGCCGCCTGGCTGGAGACCTCGGGGCGCGAGATCCGGTTCGCGCAGATCGACGTCGCGCAGGACTACGACGGGCTCCGCGACCTGCTCGCGACCGAGCGACCCGACGCGCTCGTCCACTTCGCCGAGCAGCGCGCCGCCCCCTACTCGATGAAGTCGCCGGCGCACAAGCGCTACACCGTCGAGAACAACACCAACGCCACCCACAACGTGCTCTGCGCGCTGGTCGAGGCCGGCCTGGACACCCACCTCGTGCACCTCGGCACCATGGGCGTCTACGGCTACGGCACCGCGGGTATGAAGATTCCCGAGGGCTACCTCGACGTCGAGGTGACCACGGAGGAGGGGGAGCGGGTCCCCCAGCAGCTGCTCTACCCGACGAACCCGGGCTCGATCTACCACATGACCAAGTGCCTGGACCAGCAGCTCTTCGCCTACTACGCCAAGAACGACCGGCTGCGGATCACCGACCTGCACCAGGGCATCATCTGGGGCACGCACACCGACCAGACGCTGCGCGACGAGCGGCTCATCAACCGGTTCGACTACGACGGCGACTACGGCACCGTCCTCAACCGCTTCCTCATGCAGGCGGCGGTCGGCTACCC
Organism: Ornithinimicrobium jinqii; assembly: GCF_045032595.1. Classification (NCBI taxonomy): domain Bacteria; kingdom Bacillati; phylum Actinomycetota; class Actinomycetes; order Micrococcales; family Ornithinimicrobiaceae; genus Ornithinimicrobium; species Ornithinimicrobium jinqii. The sequence goes on along the minus strand of NZ_JBJFZS010000025.1, from coordinate 31,467 downwards.
GCTCACCGTCCACGGAACCGGCGGCCAGACGCGCGCGTTCATCCACATCCGCGACATGGTCCGCTGCGTGCAGATCGCCCTCGAGAACCCGCCGAGGCTCGGCGACCGGGTCAAGATCTACAACCAGATGACCGAGACGCACCGCGTGCGCGACCTGGCCGAGCTGGTCGCCCGGATCAGCGGCGCCACCGTCGAGCTCGTGCCCAACCCGCGCCACGAGGCGCCCGAGAACGAGCTGCACGTCACCAACGACACCTTCCTCGACCTGGGGCTGGAGCCGACCTTCCTCTCCGAGGGCCTCCTTCTGGAGGTGGAGCACGTGGCCGAGCGCTACGCCGCCCGGGCCGACCTCGAGAAGATCCCCTGCACCTCCGTGTGGACCCAGGAGCAGCAGCCCGGCGTGCCGACCTCGCGGCGGCCGGTCGACCAGGCCGTCTGAGCGCGAACGGCATACCCTCCCGTGCGCATCGCGCTCTTCACCGAGGTCTTCCTGCCCAAGGTCGACGGGATCGTCACCCGCGTCACCCGGACCCTGGACCAGCTGGCCGAGCTGGGGCACACCGCCCTCGTCTTCGCCCCCGGCAACCCGCCGGAGAGCTACGGCCCGCACCGGGTGGTCAAGGTGCGGTCGTTGTCCTTCCGGCCGTGGTACCCCGAGATCAAGGTGGGTCTGCCGACCGCGCGCATCGCCCGGGAGATCGCGGCCTTCCAGCCCGACGTCGTGCACGCCGTGAACCCGGTGTGGCTGGCGGCCTACGGCGTGGTGTCGGCGCGTCGCCGCAACCTGCCCCTCCTGGCCAGCTTCCACACCGACGTGCCGTCCTACACGACGCGGCTCGGCCTGTCGTTCCTGCGTGCGCCGTCCCAGGGGTGGATCACCGGGATGCACAACCTGGCCGAGGTCAACCTGTGCACCTCGCAGCAGATGGTGGACCGGGCTCGTCAGGTCGGGATCCGCGTGGTCGACCTGTGGCCCAAGGCCGTCGACACCGTCACCTACCACCCCGGGACCCGGACGGAGGGTATGCGGCACCGCCTCACCGGCGGCGACCCCGGGGCACCCCTCGTCCTCTACGTGGGGCGGCTCTCCCGCGAGAAGGACCTCGACCAGCTGCTCGAGCCGATGCGGCGGCTGGCGGACGTCGGCGCGCGGCTGGCGTTCGTCGGGTCCGGGCCGGGGAGGGGCGAGCTGGAGCGGATGTTCGCGGGGACGCGGACGGTGTTCACCGGCTACCTGGGCGGCGCCGACCTGGCCGCCGCCTACGCCTCGGCCGACGTCTTCGCCTTCCCGTCGACGACGGAGACGCTCGGTCTGGTGGCGCTGGAGTCGATGGCCAGCGGTGTGCCGGTCGTGGGGGCGGACGCGGGCGGGATCCCCTTCGTCATCGACGACGGTCGCACGGGCTTCCTCGTGCCGCCCGGCGACGCCGACGCGCTCACCGACCGCCTACGCCGGCTGCTCGTGGACCCGGTGCTGCGCGAGCGGATGGGGGCGGCCGCGCGCGCGGACGCGGAGCAGCACTCATGGCGGGCTGCGACCAAGTCGCTCGTGCGCGACTACGAGCTGACGATCGAGCGGCACGAGGGTCGGCGCCCGGTCCCCCGGCTGCTGCGCGCGAAGCACCCCTGACACCGCACGGCCGCACCGCGCGCTGAGTCACGTGGGTGGGGGCCGCATGCCGCGACTGACGGGCAGGTCGCCTTCTTCACCCCCTGCTGCATCCGGCCGTAGGAACGCCGTCTGCCGGGGAGAGGGGTGGTGGACGCCTGCTCACCGGGTGTACAGTCGCGCTCCCCCCTCCTCCTGCCGAGGTCTGCCGTGCCCCCACCACCCCCCACCACCACGCCGCCGCGTACGCCCGAGGCGGAGCTCGCCGCCGAGCGGTCCCACCTCGACCTCGCCCGCGCCCAGCTGTCCCGCATGCGCCAGCACACCCTCTCTCTGAGCGCCGACGCGGGGGACGCGATCGCCGGGGAGGTGCTGGCCCACACGCTGTGGATGCGCGCCAAGGCCCTGCGGGACGACCCGCGCACCACGCTGTTCTTCGGACGGATCGACACCGTCGCCTCCGACGGCGAGGCCCGGCTCTACATCGGCCGCCGCCACGTGACCGACGAGTCCGGGGACCCGGTCGTCGTGGACTGGCGGGCCGGGGTGTCCACGCCCTTCTACCGGGCCAGCCCGACCGAGCCGATGGGTGTGCTGCGGCGGCGGCGCTTCGGGGTCGAGGGCGGGCAGATCACCGCGCTCGAGGACGAGTGGCTCAGCGCCCCGGGCCACGGGACGGGCGACGACAGCCCAGGCCCGGAGGGACAGCGCCAGGGCCAGAGCGACATCCTGGCCCGCGAGATCGAGCGCCCCCGCATCGGCCCCATGCGTGACATCGTCGCGACCATCCAGCCCGAGCAGGACGAGATCGTCCGCGCCGACGTGAGCACCACCATCTGCGTCCAGGGCGCACCGGGCACCGGCAAGACCGCGGTCGGCCTGCACCGGGCGGCCTGGCTGCTCTACGCCTTCCGCGACCGGCTGGCGCGCTCGGGTGTCCTCGTGGTGGGCCCCAACCGCGCCTTCCTCGAGCACGTCGGCGCGGTCCTGCCCTCCCTCGGCGAGATCACCGTGCGGCACACGACCGTCGAGGAGCTCGTCGGGCACGCCCCCGTGCGGGCCGTCGACCCGCCGCACGTGGCGCGGCTCAAGGGCGAGGCGCGGATGGCGCAGGTCCTCCACGACGCCGTGTGGTCGCACGTGCGCCCCGCGACCGAGGCCCTGGTCGTCCCGCGGGGGTCGCGCCGGTGGCGGGTCCCCGCCTACCAGGTCCAGGACATCCTCGACGAGCTGCGCACCCGCGGCGTCCGCTACACGGCCGCCCGCGCGATGCTCCCCCAGCGGCTGGCGCACGCCGTGCTGCTGGAGATGGAGCGTGCCGGGGACTCCCCTGACGACCGGGTCCAGGACACCGTGGCCCGGTCGGCTCCCGTCACGGCGTACGTCAAGGGGCTCTGGCCGCAGCTGACCCCGCAGTCCGTCCTCGCCCACGTCCTTGGCGCCGGCGAGGGGCTGGCGCCCGACCAGCGGGACATGGTGTGGGACAAAGCACCCCGCTCACCAGCATCGGCGCGCTGGACGGTCGCCGACCTCGCGCTCCTCGACGAGGCGGCGGACCTGCTCGAGCGCACCCCCAGCCTGGGCCACGTCGTCCTCGACGAGGCCCAGGACCTCTCGCCCGTGCAGCTGCGGGCCGTCGGCCGGCGCGCCTCGACCGGCTCGCTCACCGTGCTCGGCGACATCGCGCAGGGCACCACCCCGTGGGCGACCGACAGCTGGCGGGAGTCCCTGACCCACCTCGGCAAGGACCTCGACGGGGACACCACCCACCTCGAGGTCCTCGTCCGCGGCTTCCGGGTGCCCGCCTCCGTCATCGGGTATGCCGCGCGCCTCCTCCCGCACATCGCGCCGGGTCTGGCGGCGCCCGAGTCGGTGAGGACGCACCCGGGGCGTCTCGACGTCGTCCGGGTGGACGACGCCGTGGCCGGCACGGTCAGGGCCGTCTCGTCGGCGGCCGAGGAGGAGGGCACGGTGGGCGTCGTCGTGCCGGACGCCTGGGTCGCCCGGGTCGCCGCGGCCCTCACCGACGCCGGCCTCGAGCACGAGGTCCTCGACGGCGAGCACGCCGAGGAACGGCTGCTGCCCGTCCACCTCGTGCCGGCGACGGTGGCCAAGGGCCTGGAGTTCGACCAGGTCGTCGTGGTCGAACCCGCCGTCATCGCGGCGGCCGAGCCCGACGAGCGCAGCGGCCTGCGCAGGCTCTACGTCGTGCTGACCCGTGCCGTCAGCGGGCTCACCGTCGTGCACGCCGAGCCCCTGCCCGGGCCCCTCGTGCAGGGCTGAGGTCGCACCCGGGCGGGGCACGGCATACCGTGGAGGCCGACGACATACCCCGCACGATCTAGGAGTGACCATGCACCCCACCCATGTCCCGCTGCGGTTGGCCACCGGCGCCTTCATCCTCAACTCCGGCCTGAGCAAGCTCAAGGCCGGCCCGGAGGAGCAGGAGAAGATGCACGGCTGGACCTCCAGCGTCTACCCCGTCTTCAAGGACATGAAGGCCGGTGACTTCACCAAGGCGCTGGCCTACGGCGAGATCGGCCTGGGGGCCGCGCTGCTGCTGCCCACGGTCCCCTCCGTCGTGGCCGGGTCCGCGCTCGCCGCGTTCGGCGCAGCCCTCACCGGGCTCTACCTCAAGACGCCGGGCATGACGCAGGACGACGGCATCCGCCCGACCGGCGAGGGCACCAGCCTGGCCAAGGACGTCTGGCTCGTCGGCGCCGGTCTGACCCTGGCCATGCAGTCCGCGATCTCCGGCACCAAGCACGCGGCGGAGGCCGTGGCGGGTGGCGTCACCGACGCCGCAGGAGCGGTCGCCGGCGGTGTCACCGGTGCGGCCGGAGCGGTCGCCCACGGGGTCACCGGTGCTGTCGGCTCCGGCTCGCACAAGGCGGAGAAGGGGGTCAAGGGTCTGCTGCACAGCGCCCACGACGCCCGCGCCGACCTGGCCGACTCGCTGGCCGACCTCGCGGAGTCGCTGGTCAAGCGCTGACACCGCGAACCGAGCACCCCCGTGCCGGGGTGTCGTGTCTCGCCCCTCGCCCTGACGACCAGCGTGACGCGGCAGCCCGGCACGTCTGTTCCCCGACGGTCGGCGACCCGTCTCACAGGGACAGGACGAGCGTGGTCTCGACCGGCTCGGTCCTGCCCTTGAGGGCCAGCAGTCCCAGGGGCTGCGTCCTGGCGGTGCCAGGCAGGGAGCTGAGCGTCTCCGGGCCGACCGCGACACCGCCGACGGGGGCCTGACCCTCGATCCGGGACGCGGTGTTGACCGTGTCACCGATGACGGTGTGGGTGCGGCCGCCGTGCGTGCCGAGCAGGCTCACGGTGACCGGCCCGGTGTTGACGCCGACCCGGAAGCGGGGCCACCCCGGGTGCCGCCCGGAGACGCGCGCGGTGGCCTCCTGGAGCGCCAGTCCGGCCCGCACCGCGGCCACCGCGTGGTCGGGCAGGTCGCCCCTGGTGTTGAAGGTGACCATCAGCGCGTCCCCGACGATCCGGTCGACGTCCCCGCCATCGCGCAGGACAGCCGGCACCGCCTCGGCGAGGTAGGCGTTGAGCATCGCCGTCACCTCCTCGGGGGGGTGCTGCTCGGAGAATGTCGTGAACCCCTGCAGGTCGGCGAAGAGGACGCTGGCCTCCCGCCTCCCCGCAGCCGTGTCGTCGAGGTAGAGACCGGCGAACCGTTCCTCCCGCCACGACCGTCGCGCGCCCACGGCTACGAGCGCGAACGCGACCAGCAGCAGCACGTGCCACTCCCACCAGGACAGCTGCCAGGTCGGCGCGAGCGCCATCGCGACGAGCGCCTGCCCCAGGAGCAGGTATGCCGCGAGGACGGCTGCGAGGACCCCCTCGCCCCGGGCGCGCCACAGTCGCGCGTAGCGCCAGGCGGCGACGGCGTAGAGCAGGGTCCCCGGAACGGCGACGAGCAGGGGCAGCCGCTCGGCCGGCGCGGGCGGCCCGTCCAGGGGCGGCAGCCCGGCCAGCGACACCGCCGCCCACCCCAGCATGACCGCGAGCAGCACCCACCGCAGCCGTCGGGCCAGCCGGACCTCGGCCACGGCGCGGTCGCCCGCCACCTCGCGGGTCGAGCGCAGCGCGAACAGCGATCCCAGGGCCACGCCCACGGGGGTGGCCACCGCGAAGCCGACGTTGGACTCGGCCAGCAGGACCCCCGGCGTCGCCAGGGCGTGCAGCGCCAGGAACCCGGCGGAGGCCAGGAAGGCGAGCGAGACGTGCGCCAGACGGGCGTCGCCGCGTCGGGCAACGGCGTCCCCGGTGGCCCATGCCAGACCGGCCGAGAGGCCCGCCGTGCCCAGGACCAGCCAGAAGTGGGCCGGGTGGTGGGCCCACCGCAGGTCCGCACCGGGCACGGCGAGGAGCAGGGCCAGCCCCGCCAGCGGGAGGACGAGCGCGAGGGCGAGGAGTGCCCGCTGGGTGGCGGACCGCATACCCGTCACCGGTGCGGCACGGTGAGGTGCTGGTGCACCTCGGTGACCACGACCGACCCCTCCCCGACGGCTGACGCGACGCGCTTGACCGACCCGCTGCGCACGTCACCGACCGCGAAGACCCCGGGCACCGAGGTCTCATGGGGGTGCCGGGGGTCCGCGGACCCCTCGGTGGCGTCGATGCCGGTCAGGACGAAGCCGTAGCTGTCCCGGCGCACCTCTGCCGGCAGCCAGTCGGTGTGCGGCTCGGCGCCGATCATCACGAACAGCCCGTCCACGCCGATGCTCTTCGTGTCGCCGCTCTGCCGGTCGGTGAGGACGAGCTGCTCGAGCCGGCCCGTGCCGGTGGCCCCGGTCACGTCGCTCGAGAGGTGCACCGTGATGACGGGTTCGCCGGCGATCGCGTCCACCAGGTAGGCCGACATGGTGTCCGCCAGCAGGGGCCCGCGGACCACGAGGTGCACCTCGCGGCAGTAGCGGGCCAGCTGGAGGACCGCCTGACCGGCGGAGTTGCCTCCTCCCGCCACCGCGGCGGACAGCCCGGCGAGCGCGTGGGCGGCCGAGACGCTGGCGCCGTAGTAGACACCGTGACCGGTGAAGGCCTCGACGTCGGGGACCCCCAGGCGGCGGTAGGCGACACCGCACGCCAGCACGACCGCCCGCGCGACGACGCTGCCCTGCCCGGAGACGTCGGCCCGGAAGAGCTCGCCCTCACGGCTGAGCGCCACCACCGAGGGGGTGAGCACGAAGCGGGCCCCGAACATCCACGCCTGCTGGTAGCCGCGCTGGGCCAGCTCGGAGCCGCTCAGCCCCCGGGCGAAGCCGAGGTAGTTGCGGATCAGCGCGCTCGTGCCCGCCTGCCCACCGATCGCCTCCCGCTCGACCACGAGCGTGCGCAGACCCTCGGAGGCGCCGTAGACGGCGGCAGCCAGGCCGGAGGGCCCGGCCCCGACCACCAGCAGGTCGACGTCGCGCCAGTGGTCCTCGACGGACGTCGGGATGCCCCAGGCCGCCAGCACGTCGGCGTCCGTGGGGTCCACGAGGGTGGTGCCGCCGAGCGCGGGCATCCACACCAGGACCTCGCCGTCGACATGGGGCTCGGCAGACTCCAGCACGTGCTGGCCCGCCTCGGTGCCGCGGTCCCGGAAGGCGTAGGGGATGCGGTTGCGGTGCAGCAGGTTGCTCACCTCGAACGCCCGCCCGGAGTGCTTGTCCGCGACGACGACGACCTCCCGCTTGTTGCGCGGGTCAGCGCGGGACCAGTCCTGGACGATCTCGGCCACGGTCCGGTGGAAGAGCTCGTCCCCGTCGGTCCACGGCCGGAGCACGTAGGAGTGCAGGTCCCCGATCTCCGTGCCCCGCAGGATCAGCTCGGCGACGTCCGGGTCTGACCAGGCGCCCCAGTCCACGAGCAGGCAGCGGCGCGCCTCCGGGTGACGGGTGCGGGCCGTCGCGACCACGGCCTCCCGGTCGCTGGCCGCCAGCCGGTCGTCGACCAGGACCAGGGCCACCCGCTCGCCCCGCTCGTACGCCCCCTCGAGCAGCCGGACCGCGTCGGACGCGCAGATCTCCCCCCGGACCCGGTAGCTGGGCCCGAAGCTGCGCGCGAGCTCGGTCTCGGTCCTGCCCAGCCGTCGGGGGTCACTCTCGACGGCGAGCAGGAGCGGCCGGACGCTCCAACCGTCCGCGGCCATGCTTCAGAGTAGGCCCGTCGCCGCGGTCGCACCAGACCCTCGTCCCCTCTGCTGACCCGCCGTGCGGCCCCCGGGCGGTCAGGTGGGTGCGCCCGGCGGCGGTGCCGGACCCGGATGGGTGCTCACCGTGGCGATGCTGCCAGAGTGGGGCCGTGAGCCAGCCGTCCCCGAACGCCCACCTCGGCGAACCGCTGCTCGACCGCTGGCTCGCCGACGCCGCCCGCCTCGCCCCCGACGCAGGGCGGGAGCGCTGGGTGCAGGAGGGGTCGCTGCTGCTCCGCGCCTGGGGGCAGCCGCACCGGCGCTACCACACGGTCGAGCACCTGCACGAGGTGCTGGCCGCCCTCGACGAGCTGGCCGCGGCCGGGGCGGTTCGGGAGGACGACGCGCTGATCGCGCGTGCCGTGGCCTGGTTCCACGACGTCCACCACGACGCGCGCGCCACGGCGCCGGGCAGCAACGAGCACCGCAGCGCCACGATGGCGCGCGACCACCTCCACCAGCTCGGCGTGGCGGACGACGTCGTCGACGCCGTCGAGGCCGGCGTCCTCATGACCGCCGACCACGACGTCTCCCGCAGCGGGTCGTCGACGGCGCTGGTCGCCGCCGTCCACGACGCCGACCTGTGGATCCTCTCGGCGCCCCGGGACAGGTATGCGGCATACCGCCGGCAGGTGCGCGAGGAGTATGCCCACCTGCCCGAGGGCCTCTTCCGAGACGGACGGTCCGCGATCCTGCGCGGGTTCGCCGGGCGCGAACGGCTCTACGTCACCGGGCACGCTCACGCGGCCTGGACCGGGGGCGCGCGGGCCAACGTCGCGGCGGAGATCGCGGACCTCGGGGCCGGCGAGCCGGCCTGACCGCCGCGCGTCAGCGGTGGTGGCCCCACCACAGGTCGACGAGCGCCCACCACGGCTCGTGGCCGGCGAGGCGCTCGGCCTCGCGCCGGGTGGCCCAGCGCGCCTCGAGGACGTCGTCGAGCAGCGGGGCGACGGCGTGCCGGGCGGCCACGGGCGCGGCCAGGACCGCGAGCAGGTTGACGCCGTCGCGCCAGCTGCCGGTGCCGTGACCGTGCTGCACGACGATCCGCTCGTAGCCCACGGGTGTCAGCACCTCGGGTGCCAGCCGGAGCCCGGTCTCCTCCGCGACCTCGCGCACCGCCCCCTCGCGCACGCTCTCGCCGGCGTCACGCTTGCCCCCGGGCGGTGCCCAGCCGTCGCGCCCCGCGCTGCGCACCAGAACGATCTCCCCGCGGGCCGGGGTGCTGACGATGACGACCGCGGCGGAGGTGCTGGTGGCCGGCTCGTGCGGTGAGGCGACGACGTCGAGGGTGTGCGGCAGCCCCAGCCAGCCGAGCCCGTCGGCGAACCGGCCCAGGGGGCGCTCACCGCGCCTCTTGGGGAAGCGGAGCCCGCTGTCGCGGAGCCGCCGGGCCACGTCCTGACCGGTCGTTGGCCGTGCCCCGGCCGCGACGGCCTCCGGCCGCCGTTCTTCGGGGAGGTCGTAGTGGTCGCCCTCGAAGGACCGTAGCGGGATGCCGGCCCGTCGGGCGAAGTCGTGCAGCTCCATCAGCGACTCGTCGCTGATCACGTGGCACCAGTGCCGTCCGTGCGCCGGCCAGATCGGGACGTCGACCCAGATCGTCATGGCGCCCGAGCCTACCCGGGCGTCGTCCACCGGCTGCGTTGTGGACATCCTCTGCGGAGCCGCGGTCTGCTCTCCTATCGTCGGTGGCACGAGGTGGCGACCGACGTCACCGCCCACGAGGGAGGGACCCTTATGAGCAACACCTTCGCGGTCGACACGGCCAGGATCGCTGCTGCGTCGGCCGACATCGAACGCATCGCCACGTCCATCGAGTCGGAGGTGCGGGCCATGATGGCCACGCTGACGGCGCTCCAGGACTGCTGGACGGGCACCGCCTCCGGCAGCTTCCAGGCGGTGACCCACGACTGGAGCGGCACGCAGGAGCGGGTCCGTGCCTCGCTGCAGCAGATCTCGACGACACTGCGCACCGCCGGGCAGGACTACGAGACGGTCGAGCAGAACAACCGGATGCGCTTCTCGGCCTGAGACAGCCCGACGGGGCGGCCCTTCCGCGAAGGAAGGTCCGCCCCGTCGGGGTGGTGGTTCGCCCGCGAGGAACGCGGGCGCGCTGTGGTCCGACCCGGGGGTCAGAAGTCCATGCCACCCATGCCGCCGTCGCCGCCCGGCATGGCCGGGGTCTTCTCCGGCTTGTCGGCGATGACGACCTCGGTGGTCAGGAACAGGGCCGCGATGGAGGCCGCGTTCTGCAGGGCAGAGCGGGTCACCTTCACGGGGTCGGCGACACCGAAGCCCAGCATGTCGCCGTACTCGCCGGTGGCCGCGTTGAGGCCCTCGCCAGCGGGCAGGTTGCGCACCTTCTCCGCCACGACGCCGCCCTCGAGGCCGGCGTTGATCGCGATCTGCTTCAGCGGAGCCTCGATGGCCACCTTGACGATGTTCGCGCCCGTGGCCTCGTCCCCGGTGAGGGTCAGACCCTCGAAGGCGGCGTTGGAGGCCTGGATGAGGGCCACGCCACCACCGGCGACGATGCCCTCCTCGACGGCAGCCTTGGCGTTGCGGACGGCGTCCTCGATGCGGTGCTTGCGCTCCTTGAGCTCGACCTCGGTCGCGGCGCCAGCCTTGATGACGGCGACGCCACCGGCCAGCTTGGCCAGGCGCTCCTGCAGCTTCTCGCGGTCGTAGTCGGAGTCGCTGTTCTCGATCTCGGCGCGGATCTGGGACACGCGACCGGCGATCTGGTCGGCGTCGCCGCCGCCCTCGACGATCGTGGTCTCGTCCTTGCTCACGACGACCTTGCGGGCGGTGCCCACGAGGTCGAGCTCGGCCGTCTCCAGCTTCAGGCCGACCTCCTCGGAGATGACCTGAGCCCCGGTGAGGATGGCGATGTCACCGAGCATGGCCTTGCGACGGTCGCCGAAGCCCGGGGCCTTGATGGCCACGGAGCGGAAGTTGCCCTTGATCTTGTTGACCACCAGGGTCGCGAGGGCCTCGCCCTCGACGTCCTCGGCGATGATCGCCAGCGGCTTGCCGGACTGCATGACCTTCTCCAGCAGCGGCAGCAGGTCCTTGACCGAGGAGATCTTGGAGTTGACCACGAGGACGTAGGCGTCCTCGAGCACGGCCTCCATGCGCTCGGTGTCGGTCACGAAGTAGGGCGAGATGTAGCCCTTGTCGAACCGCATGCCCTCGGTGAGCTCGAGCTCCAGGCCGAAGGTGTTGGACTCCTCGACGGTGATGACACCCTCGTTGCCCACCTTGTCCATGGCCTCGGCGATCATCTCGCCGATCTCGTTGTCGGCCGCGGAGATGGACGCGGACTGCGCGATCTGCTCCTTGGTCTCGACCGGCTTGGCCATCGCCAGCAGCGCGTCGTTGACGGCGCTGACGGCGGTCTCGATGCCGCGCTTGAGGGCCATCGGGTTGGCGCCGGCGGCCACGTTGCGCAGGCCTTCCTTCACCATGGCCTGGGCCAGCACGGTCGCGGTCGTCGTGCCGTCACCGGCGACGTCGTCCGTCTTCTTCGCGACCTCCTTGACCAGCTCGGCGCCGATCTTCTCGTAGGGGTCCTCGAGCTCGATCTCCTTGGCGATGCTCACACCATCGTTGGTGATGGTGGGGGCGCCCCACTTCTTCTCGAGCACCACGTTGCGGCCCTTGGGGCCGAGGGTCACCTTGACGGCGTCGGCAAGGGTGTTCATACCCTTTTCGAGACCGCGGCGAGCCTCCTCGTCGAATGCAATGGTCTTGGCCATTGGGTACTTCCTCCACACGCTGATGGGCGGCTGACCGCCAGTGTCGCCCGCGACGGACGAGCCAGGCTCCGGGGCTCACGTCGCCCCTTCGCCCGACCCTCGACGCTGCCGGTCGGGTTTATCACTCTCACGGGGAGAGTGCTAAGTCCCATCATGGTGAATCGTTCCGGCGAGTGCAAATGCCCGGGCCCCCGCCGGGCGCCCCGGCAGCTGTCGGGCCCCTCAGGTCCGCAGCTCCAGAGCCCGCACGGCGGCGTCCCGCAGCGTCTGGTCCTGCAGGCTCAGTCCGCGCCCCGCGCTCATGAGGGCGTCCACGCCGGCGAGGCCGCCGTCCAGCACCTCGGCGAAGCGCTCGGCCAGCTGCGTGAGCTGCGCCGTCTGCCGGTCGACGAAGTCACGGTCGACCACGTCGCCGTGGCCCGGCACCCACACGTCCGCCACCTCGGTGGAGGGCTTGCCCGTGAGCGACCGCAGGGTGGCGGCCCACTCCAGGGGGAAGGCGTCCTCCATCATCGGGTCGGCACCCTCCTCGACGAGGTCGCCGGCGAAGACGACGCCCGCGTCGGGGACGGCCACGCCCAGGTCGTGGTCGGTGTGCCCGCGGCCGCAATAGACCAGCTCGACCGTGCGTCCTCCGAGGTCGAGCTCGGTGTCCTGCTCGACGAGGTAGAACGGCAGCACGATCTCGGTGCTCTCGATGTCGAGCGCGATCTGCTCGCGGTCCGTGCTGCGCATGTGGGCGACGATCTGGTCGCGCTGGTGCTCCCCCGTGCGCCGCAGGTCGTCCGCCGCACCCACGTGGGCGTAGATCTGGGAGTCACGGAAGGCGGAGTTGCCGAAGCAGTGGTCGTAGTGGGCGTGGGTGTTGACGACCACCACCTCGAGGTCGGTCAGCTCACGGACCGACTCGGCCAGCTCGACTCCGTGCTGGTGGTAGCTGCGGGTGTCGACGACGAGAGCCCGACGTTCGCCGAGGACCAGACCACAGTTGAGGTTGAGCTCGTCGTGCCGGCGGACATAGACCCCTGGCGCGACACTGCGCCAGGTCACCTCAGCCATGACGGCCACTCTACGTGTCGGCGGCCCCTAGGACAGGCCGGTGATCGTCCCGTCCTCGGCGATGTCCATGCCGGTGGCCGCGGGCACGCGCGGCAGGCCAGGCATCCGCATGATGTCGCCGGTCAGCGCCACCACGAAGCCGGCGCCGGCGTTGACGACGAGCTCGCGGACGGTGATCCGGAAGCCGCGCGGAGCACCGAGCAGGGTGGGGTCGTCGGAGAAGGAGTACTGCGTCTTGGCCATGCAGACCGGGAGGTGCCCGTGCCCACCGGCCTCCAGCTGCGCGAGCTCCTTCTCCGCCCGCGGCGCCAGGTCGACACCGTCGGCGCGGTAGACCTCGCGGGCCACCGTCTCGATCTTGGTCCGCAGGTCGTCCTCGCTGCGGTAGAGGGGGGCGAAGGTGCTGCCCTGCTCGCAGAGCTCCACCACGGCGCGCGCGAGCTCCATACCCCCCTCCCCTCCCCGGGTGAAGACGTCGGAGAGCACGGCCCGGGCGCCCAGCTCGGCGCACCGCTGCGCCACGAGCCCCAGCTCGGCCTCGGTGTCGGTGGGGAAGCGGTTGATCGCCACCACCACGGGGACGCCGAACTTCTGGAGGTTCTCGAGGTGCTGCTCGAGGTTGACCACCCCGACGCCGAGGGCATCGAGGTCCTCGGTCGCCAGCGTCTTCTTGTCCATGCCGCCGTTGAGCTTGAGGGCCCGCACGGTCGCGACGAGGACGACCGCGCTCGGCACCAGCCCTGCTGCGGGGCAGACGATGTCGAAGAACTTCTCGGCACCCAGGTCCGCGCCGAAGCCCGCCTCGGTGACCACGTAGTCCGCCAGCTTGAGCGCCGTCCGGGTCGCCAGCACCGAGTTGTTGCCGTGCGCGATGTTCGCGAACGGACCACCGTGGATGATCGCGGGCGTGTTCTCCAGGGTCTGCACCAGGTTGGGCTTGACCGCGTCCTTCATGAGCAGCGCCATGGCCCCGGGTGCCTCCAGCTGGGCGGCCGTGACGGGCTCATCGGCGAAGGTGCGGGCGACGATGATCCGGCCGAACCGCTCCTTGAGGTCCTCCAGCCCCGAGGCGAGGCAGAGCGCCGCCATGATCTCGCTGGCCACGGTGATCTCGAAGCCGCTCTCGCGGGTGACGCCGTCGGTGCGGCGGCCCAGACCGACGACGATGTTGCGCAGGGCGCGGTCGTTCATGTCGAGCACCCGCTTCCACACGACGCGCTTGGGGTCGATCCCCAGCGGGTTGCCCTGGTGCAGCGAGTTGTCGAGGAGGGCGGAGAGCAGGTTGTGCGCCGACGTGATCGCGTGGAAGTCACCGGTGAAGTGCAGGTTGATGTCGTCCATCGGCACCACCTGGGCGTAGCCGCCCCCGGCCGCGCCGCCCTTCATCCCGAAGCACGGGCCGAGCGACGGCTCGCGCAGCGTGGTCATCGCGCGCACGCCGAGCCGGTTGAGGGCCATCGACAGCCCGACGTTGGTCGTGGTCTTGCCCTCGCCCGCGGCCGTCGGGTTGATGGCGGTGCACAGGATCAGCCTGCCGTCGGGGCGGTCCGCCAACCGGTCGAGGATGCCCAGCGACAGCTTGGCCTTGTCGTGGCCGTAGGGCTCGTAGTCGCTCTCGCTCAACCCCAGTGCTGCAGCGATCGTGCCGATCGGCAAGAGGGTGGCTGCCTGGGCGATCTCGACGTCGGACATCACGGGAAGAGCCTCCTGAGGCTGGTCGGGACCACCGTGGTCCCGTGCGCCCCCACGCTATCGGGTGGGTCCCTACAGCTCGATGCCGAGGCGGCGGGCCGACCGGCTCCGCTGCCGGCGCGCCCGCTGGCGGCGCAGCCGCTTGATCAGCATCGGGTCGTGGGCGAGCGCGTCCTCGCTGTCGATCAGCTGGTTGAGGATCTGGTAGTAGCGGGTGGGGCTGAGGTCGAAGAGGTCCTTGACGGCCTGCTCCTTGGACCCGGCGTACTGCCACCACTGGTGCTCGAAGTCGAGGATCTGACGGTCGCGGTCGGACAGGGTCGTCGACGTGTCGGCGTCGTGCACGCGCGGGGCGGCGCCCATTTCAGACTCCCTCTTGTCCTGCTGGCATGACCGGATCGGGACGAGTCTAGGGCACGGGAACTACAGGCGTGTCATTTCTTCTGCGGCGGGTCGGGCCGGGTGGGTCCCGTCCACGCCTCCCCCGGCCCGGGGCGCGCGGCGACGGTGCACGTCATACCCTGTCGCCGTGCCTGCCCCCTCGTCTCCCGCGCCGCTGGAAGCCCTCGTGCACCCGTCCTGGGCGCGCGCGCTCGAGCCGGTAGCGGCGGCCGTCGCGGAGCTCGGAGCCTTCCTGCGCGAGGAGGTGGCCGACGGGCGCGGCTACCTGCCTCCTGGGCCGCAGGTGCTGCGCGTTTTCGAGCAGCCGCTCGACGCGGTGCGCGTGCTGATCGTCGGCCAGGACCCCTACCCGACCACGGGGCACGCCGTGGGCCTGAGCTTCTCCGTCGCCCCTGACGTGCGGCCGGTCCCCCGGAGCCTGCAGAACATCTACGTCGAGCTGGTCGACGACCTGGGCGTGCCGACCCCCTCGACCGGCGACCTCACGCCGTGGGCGGAGCACGGCGTCATGCTCCTGAACCGGGTGCTCACCGTGCGGCCGGGCGCCCCAGCCAGCCACCGCGGCCGGGGCTGGGAGCAGGTCACCGACCTCGCGATCGACACCCTCGTGCGCCGCGGCGGGCCGCTCGTCGCGATCCTGTGGGGCCGGGACGCCCGCGGGCTGGCCGGTCGGCTCGGCGACGTGCCCCGGCTGGAGAGCGCGCACCCCTCGCCGCTGTCCGCGCGCGGCGGCTTCTTCGGCAGCCGGCCCTTCAGCCGGGCCAACGAGCTGCTCGTCCGCCAGGGGGCGGACCCGGTCGACTGGAGGTTGCCGTGACGGACGGGGCCGGGCCGGAGGGGGTGGGCACCGACGGAGCGGGTATGCGGCCCGCGTCACCCGGCGCGCGGGCGTGGACCCGCTACGTCGCCGTCGGCGACTCCTTCACCGAGGGGATGAGCGACCCGGACCCCACGACGCCGGGCGCCTACGTCGGCTGGGCCGACCGGCTGGCCACGCTGCTGGCCCCGCACGCGGAGGAGTTCTCCTACGCCAACCTGGCGGTGCGCGGGCGCAAGCTCGCGGACGTGGCGGGACCGCAGCTCGACGCCGCCCTCGAGCTGGAGCCGGACCTGGTCAGCATCGTCGGTGGCGGCAACGACCTCCTGCGGCCGCGCGCCGACGTCGACGCGCTCGCCGCCCGGCTCGAAACGGCGGTGGCGCGGGCGCGGGCGACCGGCGCTGACGTGCTCATGGCGACGCCCACCGACCCGGCCGGAGCGCCGATCATCGGGCGGACGCGGGGGCGGGTGGGCGTCTACATCGCCCACATCTGGACGATCGCCGAGCAGCACGGGGCGTTCGTGCTCAACCAGTGGGCCTGCGACTTCCTCAAGGACTGGCGCATGTGGGCGCAGGACCGGATCCACATGACGCCCGAGGGGCACCGTCGCATCGCGCTGGCGGCCTACGCTGCGCTCGGCCACGACCCGGCCGACGCCGACTGGCACGTGCCGCTGCCACCGCAGGCGCCGCCCGGGGCGCTGGAGACGATCCGCGACAACGCGCAGTGGGCCCGGGACTACGGCGCTCCGTGGGTGCAGCGCCGCCTGCAGGGTCGCTCGTCGGGGGACACCGTGAGCGCCAAGCGGCCGGGACTGCTGCCCGTCGAGCACGACGACCGCACGACACGAAGGAGCACGCCATGACGCTCGGACGCGGCCTGTGGCTCACCGTCCTCGGGCCCGCAGCCCTCGAGGCCCTGCCGACCGCGGGGGTGGGGTGGCTGGGGGTTGACCTCCAGCACGGGCAGTACGAGGTCGTCGACCTGCTCGACCTGCTCCGCGTGACGTCGGTCCCCGTGCTGGCCAGGGCCGCGTCCCACGACCCTGCCCACCTGGCCCGTGTGCTCGACACCGGCGTCGCCGGCGTCATCGTGCCCGGCGTGGGGGGCGGCGAGGAGGCGGCGGCCCTGGTGTCAGCCGTCCGGCCCCCGCCGGAGGGGGGACGCAGCACCGGGCTGTCGCGCAGCGCCGTCGTGGGCGCCCCGGAGCGGCCGCTGCTCCTGGCGATGATCGAGACCCGCGACGGTCTCGAGGCGGTGGACGACATCGCCGGCTGTCCGGGCGTGGACGGCCTGTTCGTCGGCCCCTACGACCTGTCCCTGTCCCTGGGTCGTCCCTCGGTGGTGGACGAGGAGGTGGTGGCGGCGATCGGCACGGTGATCCGCACCGCCCGCAGCCACGGCCTGCTGGCCGGCGCGTTCTCCGCGAACCGGGACCTGGACCGGCTGCTGCCCGAGCTGGACCTCGTGGGGGTGGACACCGACGTCGCGGTGCTCGGCGCCGGCATGGCGGGGCTGTTCAGCGCGACGTGAGCTCGGCCTGCCGACGGGCACGGAGCCGCGGCGCCCAGGCGAGCACGAGGCCGACGAGCAGACCGAGGCCAAGCTGGCCGGCGAGCCCGAGGAGACCGACGACGACCACGGTCGCCCAGTCCCACGGGCGGCGGACGT
Organism: Ornithinimicrobium jinqii; assembly: GCF_045032595.1. Lineage (NCBI taxonomy): Bacteria > Bacillati > Actinomycetota > Actinomycetes > Micrococcales > Ornithinimicrobiaceae > Ornithinimicrobium > Ornithinimicrobium jinqii. The sequence continues at coordinate 14,268 of NZ_JBJFZS010000025.1, read as the reverse complement.
CGCGCAGCAGGAGGATGTGCACGATGCCGGCCACCGCAAGCAGCCCGGCGAGGACCGGCAGCGGGAAGGCGACGAGGAGGCCGGCGAGCGCCGACCCCAGCACGAGGGCCAGGGCCACCAGGACCCCGCCCATGACCACCGGGGCCGCCCCGGTCCGGGCGCCGAACGCACGGTGCGCGCTCATGCCCCCGGCGCCGTGGCAGACCGGCATGCCCCCGATGGCGCCGACGACCAGGTTGGTCAGCCCGAGCGAGGTCGCCAGCCGACCGGGTGTCACGCGCCGTGCCTCCTCGCCGAAGTAATCACGGGCCACGTCCGCCGTCGCGAGGCAGGAGTTGGCGAAGGTGAGGGGCAGCTGCGGCAGCACCAGCACGGTGAGGGCCAGGCCGAAGGTCGCGGCGTCCAGGCTCGGGACCGTGAGCGCGGACGGACCGAGGCTCAGCGACGGCCCGTGCCAGGCGATCGCCCCGGCGGCGAGCCCGACGAGGCCGAGGGTGACCAGGCGCTGGCGCCACAGGCCGGCGGCCAGGGCGACGAGCACGGCGCCGGCGACCAGCCACCACGACGGGCGGGCGGCGTCGGTGAACGCGACGGGCGGGGAGCTGACCAGTCCCCAGGCGACCTTGAGGAACAGCAGGCCGACAGACAGCTGGACGCCTCTGATGACCGGCTGCGGGACCCAGCGCGCGGCCCGGTCCAGTAGTCCGGTCACCCCGAGGAGCACGAAGATCACGCCCATGAGCAGAGCCCCCGCAGCGATGACGTCGGACCCGAGCCCCTGTGCGATGGCGATGGCGCCGAACGCCTTGAGCGGCTGCACCGGGACCGGCACCCGGTAGACCAGACCGGAGACGACGTAGAGGATCCCGGCCGGCAGCAGCACGGCCGTCGCGGAGAGCCCGTTGACCACGATGAGTGCCACGGCGATCGGCACCAGCACCCCGAGGTCGCCGAAGGCTCCCGCGACCTCCCGCCAGCTCCACCGCATACCCCGCATCCTCGCACCGTCCTCCCGACCGGACCCGACCGCACGGCGCGTCCGGTGGGCGGGATGAGGAGGTGACGTGACGTCCAGGGATATCGTGCCGGGCATGGTGCAACGAGTGCTCCCGACCGACGAGGCCGCCGACCTGCTCGCCCTGGTGCGGGAGATCGCCGACGAGCAGCTGCTTCCGCAGGTCGACGAGGCCGAGGCGGCGCACCGCTTCCCTCGCGAGGTCTTCACCATGCTCGGCCGGACCGGGCTGCTGTCGCTGTCCTACCCCGAGGAGCAGGGCGGCGGGGGACAGCCGGCGGAGGTCTACCTGCAGGTCGTCGAGGAGGTCGCCCGCGCCTGGATGTCGGTCGCCGTGGGCGTGTCCGTCCACGCGCTGACCTGCTTCCCGCTGGCCACCTTCGGCACCCCCGAGCAGCAGGAGCGCTGGCTGCCCGGGATGCTCTCGGGCGAGCAGCTGGGCGCCTACTGCCTGTCCGAGCCGCAGGCCGGCTCCGACGTCGCAGCCATCCGCACCCGGGCCGTGCGGGACGGGGACGACTACGTGCTGACGGGCGGCAAGGCGTGGATCAGCCACGCCGGCCACGCCGACTTCTACACCACCTTCGCCCGCACCTCCGACCAGGGTGGCAGGGGCCTGTCCTGCTTCCTGGTGCCGGCCGACGCGGAGGGGCTCACCTTCGCCGAGCCGGAGCGCAAGATGGGCCTGCACAGCGACACGGTCGGCGAGGTGCTCTTCGACGAGGTCCGTCTCGAGGGCTCTCGCCTGATCGGCCAGCAGGGGCAGGGTATGGCGATCGCGCTCGCCGCTCTCGACTCCGGCCGGCTCGGGATCGCCGCTGCCGCAACGGGCCTGGCCCAGCGCGCGCTCGAGGTGGCGAGTGCCTACGCCGGCGAGCGCGAGCAGTTCGGTCGGCCGATCGCCGAGAACCAGGGGCTCGCCTTCCTGATCGCCGACATGGCGGCGGCCGTGGGGTCGGCCCGGGCGACCTACCTGCACGGGGCGCGGCTCAAGGACGCCGGCCTGCCGCACACGCAGGAGGCCTCGATCGCCAAGCTCGTCGCCACCGACGCCGCGATGAAGGTCACCACGGACGCGGTCCAGGTGCTCGGCGGCTACGGCTACACGACCGACTTCCCGGTCGAGCGCTTCATGCGCGAGGCGAAGGTCACCCAGATCTTCGAGGGCACCAACCAGATCCAGCGGCTCGTCATCTCGCGCCAGGTCCTGGCGCAGCACCGCTGACCGGCTCCACCCCGTATCCCGGAGGAACGCATGCAGATCACCGAGTCCACCGTCGCGCTCGTCACCGGCGGAGCCTCCGGCCTGGGCGAGCAGACCGCCCGCCGCCTGCTGGACGACGGTGCGCAGGTCGTGCTGGTCGACCTGCCGGGCGGCCGGGGGGAGGAGCTGGCCGCCTCGATGGGCGACCGTGCGCACTTCGCCGGCGCCGACGTCCGGGACGAGGAGCAGGTCGCCGCAGCCGTCGCCACGGCCGCCGGGCTCGGCGAGCTGCGCGTCGTCGTCAACTGCGCGGGGGTGGCCACCCCCGGCCGGATCCTGTCACGGCGCGGCGTGCTCCCCCTCGAGGCCTACCGCACCGTGGTCGAGATCAACCTGATCGGCACCTTCAACGTGCTCCGGCTCACGGCCGAGCAGATGGCCGGCAACGAGCCGGTCGAGGGCGATCGCGGCGTGGTCGTGATGACCGCGTCCGTGGCGGCCTTCGACGGGCAGATCGGGCAGGCGGCCTACGCCTCGTCCAAGGCCGGCGTCGTCGGGCTCACCCTGACCGCCGCGCGCGACCTCGCCGACAAGGCGATCCGGGTGATGACGATCGCCCCCGGCATCTTCGAGACGCCGATGATGGCGGGCCTGGGGGAGGACGTGAGGGCCTCCCTGGAGGCGCTCGTGCCCCACCCCGCCCGGCTGGGCAGACCGCAGGAGTATGCGGCTCTCGTCGCCCACATCGTCGAGAACCCGCTGCTCAACGGCGAGGTCATCCGTCTCGACGGGGCCCTGCGGATGCCGCCCCGCTAGACCCGAGCGTCAGGTCAGCCCGAGGGTCTGCACCTGCCGCTCGACCACCGCTGCGAACAGGTGGTCAGCCGGGTCTGCCGAGCCGACGAGGTGCCCGGCCAGCTCGAGGGAGACGAGACCGACCAGCGCAGCCAGCTCGGCGATGACGGCGGCGACGCCGCTGGGCTCCAGCTCGCGGGGCGGCCCGGACAGGTCCGCCGTGAGCGAGGCCGCCACCGGTGCGAGCTGCCGCACCAGGGGGGAGCGGTCGAAAGCAGGGACCGGCTCACGCGCGCCGACGGCGAGGAAGTGCTGGGCGACGGCCGCGGCGGCCGGGACCGTCTCCGGCGGGGCGACGTACCCCGGGATGGGCGTGCCGTAGATGAGCTGGAACTCCTGCCGGTGGTCGAGCGCCCAGGAGCGCAGCGCCGCGGCCAGCGCTGCCCACCGCCGCGCTGGGGCGCGCCGGTGGGGAGCGGCCCCCAGCGCCGCGTCGAGGTGGCTGTAGCTCTCGACGATCATCGCGGTCAGCAGTGCTTCGCGGGTGGGGAAGTATCGGTAGACCGCCGAGGAGACGAGGCCGACGTCGCGGGCGACCGCCCGCATCGACAGTCCCCCTCCCCCGTGCTCCTCGATCTGCCGACGTGCCGCCGCCAGGATCCGCGCCGTCGTCTCGGCCCTGGCACGTTCGCGCACACCCGTCATGCCGCTCATCCTCGCACACGGAGAGAGCAGCGCTCTTGCACGAGCGAGAGCGCTGCTCTACCCTGGACTGATACGAGAGCACCGCTCTCACAAAGGAGCAGCCATGAACCCCCTCAGCCCGACCCGCCTCCTGGTCCCCACCGCCGCGACCGGCGCCCTGATGGCGACCTACCTCCTCCTGCGGCCCTACGGCGACGGCGGAGGGTCCACGACACCTGCCGCCGCCGAGGCCTTCGCCTCCCCCTGGTGGGTGCTCGCGCACGTCTGCGGCGGGCTCTCTCTGGCCGCGTTCGGCTGGCTCGCCCTGGCGGTGTCGGACCTGACCCAGGGGCGGGCGGGCCGCCTCGCCCGCTGGGCCGGGCCGGCCGGCGTGGTTCTCGTGCTGCCCTACTACGGCGCCGAGACCTACGGGCTGCAGGCCGTGGGCGCTCGAGCCGTGGTCGGCGACCCGACAGCCCTCGCCCTCGTGGAGCAGATCCGCAACCAGCCCGTCGGGCTCACCCTGTTCGCACTCGGCCTGCTGCTGCTCGCGGTCTCCGGTGTCGCCACCGCCCTCGCGTGCCAGCGCGCCGGCCTCACCTCCCCTGCGTGGGCGGCGTGGCCACTCGGGATCGGCGTCGCTCTCGTGCTCCCACAGTTCTTCCTGCCCTCGTCCGGCCGGGTGGTCTTCGGGTTGGCGTATGCCCTCGCCGCCACCGTCCTCATCGTCGCGGTCCTCCGGTCACGGCGGACGATGCTGGCGTCGACCGAGCCGGCACTGGCGCGAGGCCGAGCCGCGGTGGCAGGCTGAGGGGGGCACACCCTCCAACCGCCACCTTCACCCGCAGGGAGACCCATCATGGGACGACCGGTCCACTTCGAGATCCAGGCCGACGACGTCGAGCGCGCCAAGGCCTTCTACGCCTCGGTCTTTGGCTGGACCTACGAGGACTACTCCGCGCTCACGGGCTCGACCTACTACGGGATCGTCACGGGGGCCGAGGGCGAGCCGGGGATCAACGGCGGGCTGCTCGAGCGGCCGGCACCCGCACCAGCGTCCGAGCAGGGCACCAACGCGTTCGTCTGCACGATGGGCGTGCAGGACTACGACGCCACCGAGGCCGCGATCCTCGGGGCCGGAGGTCGGGTCGCGCTGCCCAAGTACGCGCTGCCGGGCATGGCGTGGCAGGGCTACTACCTGGACACCGAGGGCAACACCTTCGGCATCCACCAGCCCGACGAGCAGGCTGGCTGAGTCGACTGCCACTGGCCAGCTGCCTCCGCCACCCATCAGGGCCCGACGTGCCAGGCGCGGAGCCGCGCGAGCTCCTGGGGCGGCACCCCGAGGAGGGTGACGAGCTGGCCGTCGGTGAGCAGCGCCTGCACCCGCCAGGCCCGCTCCCCCGGCTGGTCGGGACGCAGGTCCAGGATGTCGGAGCGCGTCAGCCGGCGCACCCGGCGCCCCTCGGTCAGCACGATCGCATCGGGCTCGAGCCGGGTGCCGCTGTGCTCGTGCCGGCTGGCCCACACCAGGAACGTCCCGTAGGCCAGCCACACCACCAGGAGCAGGAGGGCGGGGGTCCGCCAGGGCCACGCGACGGCCAGCCCGACCAGCGCGCTGAGCACGACGGTCACGCCGATGGCAGCGCGCATCGCCGGCAGCCAGGTCGGCTGCATCAGCCACACGGCGGGCTGGTCCTGCGGACGTCTCGGACCCACCGCTCAAGGGTAGGGCCGCGGTCCGCGCGGTGGGGCATCCCCCGGGAAGATCCGGCCTGGGGATGCCGGCGCTGCTGGCCTCAGCGGCGTCGCAGCTGCCTGCGGACGTCGCGCACCGAACCGGCCGGGACGCCGGGGAGCTCGAGCCGGCGACCGTCCCGCAGGACCGCGACCACACCGTTGCGGCGCGGGTCCTCCTCCACCTTCTCCACGACCGCGGCCGGCTTCTCGACGCGGCGGATGCCGTCGTGCACGACCAGCCCCTCGGGCGTCACGGTCGTGCTGCCTCCCGCGCGCAGGTAGGTGGCGACGAGCAGCCCCACGACCACGACCCTCAGCAAGATCCCGAGAAGGTCCTCGGCGGGGGGCACCTCCCCCGCCGTGTAGCGCCATACCGACATCACCAGCACCAGGAGCAGAGCGGCGAGCAGGGTCCAGGACAGGGCCTTCGGTCTGTGCCGCTCCCAGGTCATGTGCCCAGCGTATTCAGGACCTCGAACGAGTAGCGTCTCCGGGGTGACCGAGAAGCAGCCCTACGCCGTGGTGCAGACCTACGAGGAGTTCGAGGTCCGGTGCTACCCGTCGCACGTGGTCGCGGAGGTCGTCGTCAGTGCCTCGTTCGAGGACGCCGGCCCGACCGCCTTTCGGACCCTGCTCGACTACATCAGCGGCCAGAACCTCTCGGCCAGCAAGGTCGCCATGACGGCGCCTGTCGTCCAGCGCCGGCCCGAGAAGATCTCGATGACCGAACCCGTCGAGCAGCGGGAGACCGGCCGGGGCCAGTACGCCGTGGCCTTCGTCCTGCCGGCCACGTACACCCTGGACAGCGCGCCGGTCCCGACCAGTCCGCAGGTGCAGCTGCACGAACGCCCGGCGACGGTCTCCGCCGTGCGGGGGTACCGGGGCCGCTGGACCGAGGCGTCGTTCGACCACCACTCCCGGGTGCTCGGACGCGCGATCGGCGTCGCCGGGCTGACGCCGGCGGGTCCGCCGCGGTGGGCACGCTTCGACCCGCCCTTCGTGCCGTGGTTCCTTCGCCGCAACGAGGTCGTGCAGGACCTCAGAGAACGAGCATGAGCTCGCTGCGTCTCCCCGGTGCTGGGCCAGGGCAGGGCGGTCAGCGCTCCTTCGGGATCACGATCCACAGGGCGATGTAGACGAGCTCGCCCACCCCGGCCAGCCCGAAGATGACGAAGCCGAGCCGCACGAGGAACGTCGACACCCCGAAACGCTCCCCCAGGGCCGCGCAGACGCCTGCGACGACCTTGCCGTTCCTGGGACGGACCAGTGCCTGAGACATTGCTGAGTTCCTTTCGTCGATGTGGCCGCTAGTCGCTTCCGGGGCGCAGCTTGACCCAGCCCCACGCTGCCGTGGCCAGGAAGGCCACGACGCCGATCACCAGGAGCCAGAAGAGCCCTTCGAGCACCGCCCCGAGAACAGCAAAGACCAACCAGAGGATCAGGAGCGTGATGATGAGCGTCTTCATGGCCCGATTCTCGCACCGGTCCGTGCCGACGTCTCGCTGACCTCCGGACGGCGGCGCGCCTGCTAGCGGGCGCCGCGCACCTCGAGCTCGACCTCGTACTGCCCGTCATAGGCGAAGGTGACGCTGCGGTAGGCGAAGCCGACCCGCTCCTCGAGCACGTCGTCGCGGTCCTGCGCCGGCGCGAGGTCGTACTTCACGACCGTCACGTCGTCGAGGGTCACCACGAGGTAGTCCCTCGTCTCACCCTCGACCGTGCGCCGCACGGACAGGACCACCTCGCGCAGGCGCTGGTTCGTCGCGAGGGCGCCCTTCAGGGGTGGGGAGGACCGGTCGTAGTACTTGGAGACGACGACCATGTCGAAGTCGACCCGGCCCCGGCCCGTCGAGCCGCCCCGGTCGTACGGCGCCCCCATGCCGAAACTCATGCTGTGGATCTCGATCTCGTCCTCGTGACCCTTCCGCGTGCTCTCGCCGGGGATGTCGGGGATCTTGACGAATCCGTCGATGCTCATACGGCGTCCTCTCGGGGGTGCCTGCTGACCCCACGCTATGGCGCGTGTCAACCCCCCTCGGTCGTCTCTGCCCCGCCGTCCCAGGTTCCGGGGTCTTGTGCCACCGGTCGTGGTGTTGGTGCAATGCGAGGGTGAAACAGCGCGTGGTCGAGGTGCGGCCGTCGGTGTTCTTCGGGACGACCTTCTTGCTGTCCTGGGCAGTGTGGGTACCCCTCATGCTGATCCGTCTCGGTGTGCTGCCCCAGGTCATCCCCGTCTCGGCCCTGACACCTCTCGCCCTGCCGGGCGTTCTCATGCCGTGCCTCGCCGCGACCGTGCTGACGGCGCGCGCGAGCGGCCGCGAGGGCGTGCGTCGGCTCTACGCCCGGTTGCTGGTGTGGAGGGTGGGCCGCTGGTGGCTGGCCGTGCTCGCCGTCCAGCCCGCGGTGCTGCTCGTCGCCGCCGTGTCCTACAACGCGCTGGGCCGAGCCGACGAGGTGGTCCCCGTCGCCGGGCTGGCGGTCGGCGCGCTGGCGACCTCGGCCGTGTTCCTCCTCGTCGCCAGCACCGGCGAGGAGGTCGGGTGGCGTGGCCTGGCGCTGCCCGCGCTCCAGGCTCAGGGTGGCCCGGTTCGCGCGAGCGTCGTCCTGGGGCTCGTCACCGCCACCTGGCACGTCCCGTACTGGGTCCTGCAGGGCGTTCTCGCCGACCACGGGCCCGTTTACCTGGCTCTCGACTACGTGTTCGTCCTGGCGTTGACCTTCCAGCTGACCTGGCTGGTCAACCACACCGGCGGGAGCGTCCTGGTGGCGGTGGTGTTCCATCTGGTCTTCAACATCGTGAACGTCACGGTCCTGCCGGTGACCGCCAGCGTCGGCGCCTTCGCGATGCTGACGGCGCTCGAGTGCGCCATCGCGCTGGCGCTTCTGGGCAGACTCGACCGTCAGGTCGATGACGGTCGGCCGGTCGGCGCCGCGTGGTCCCCACGGGCGGAGGCGTGATGGCGGGTGGGCACCGGGTCCCTCGACCCCGGCGCGTGTTCGTCGTCGGGGCGAGCCTGGCCGGGATGTTCGCGGCCGCAGCGTGCACCGGAGCCGGGCACGCGGTCACGGTCCTGGAGCGGGACGTGCTGCCGTCGGCGCCGCGGCCCAGACCGGGTGTGCCGCAGGGCCGACAGCCGCACGTGCTGCTCTACCGTGGGCTGCTCGCCCTGGAAGAGCTGCTGCCCGGACTGGGTGAGGACCTGCGTGAGGCCGGCGCCGTGGACCTCGACACCGGTGACCTGGCGTGGCTGGGAGAGGCTGGCTGGAGTCCCTACCGGAGCAGGCAGTTCAGGATCCTGTCTGTGACCCGACCGCTGCTCGAGCACCTCGTCCTGGAGCGCGTCCGGCAGCTGCCCCGCCTCGCCGTCTTCGACGCCAGCCGTGTGGTGTCGGTGTCCAGGGGTCGGGACAGCCCCTGGCAGGTCGCCACCGACGACGGCTCGGTCCACGACGCCGACCTGGTCATCGACGCCTCCGGGCGGGGATCGCGCCTGCCCGCGTGGCTGGCGGGGGCCGGCGTCGGACCGGTGGCCGTCTCGGACGTCGATGCGCGGACCGGCTACGCGACCCGCGAGTATGCCGTCAGGCCCGGACGGGTGGGCCCCGCCGGTGTGGTGGTGCTGCAGACGCCCACGACGCGCGCCGGCGGGCTGGCCCTGCCGGTGGAGGGCGGCCGGTGGCTCGTCACCGCCGTCGGCTCCGGCGAGCACCGCCCACCCAGGGACGCGGACGGGTTCGAGTCGTTCCTGCAGGCCCTGTGCGACCCGGCCGTGGCCGAGGTCGTCGGGGGTTCGTGGCCGCTGAGCGACGTCGCCGTTCACCGGCAGACCGCCAACCGCCGGCTCCACTACGAGCGGCTGCGCCCGTGGCCCTCGGGCCTGTTGGTCGTGGGTGATGCGTTCTGCGCGTTCAACCCGGTCTACGGCCAAGGCATCGCTGTCGCGGCCTGCGAGGCACTCCTGCTCCGGCGGACGTTGGAGCGGGGGCTGCGACCCGGCACCGAGCGGCGCTTGCTGCGCGACTTCGCCAGGCTCACCGCGCTGCCGTGGGGAATCGCGACCAGCGAGGACCTGCGCATGCCGACCAGCGACAGCGCACCGACCGCCGTGCAGTCGCTCACCGGTCGGTGGGTCCGTGAGGTCGCGCGGTTGTCGGCGCACGGCGACGAGCGTGCGCAGTGGGCGATGACCAGGGTCTATCACCTGATGGCCTCACCACGGGTGCTGATGCACCCCGCGCTGGTGATGGCAGCCGTGCGCGCCCACGTGTCCGGCTACGGCCCGCTGAACCCGCGTCCGCAGATCACGGTGCCGCCGACCGCGGCGCCCGGCCCACCTCGTCCGTGACGTGGGACCTGGGCAGACGACGTGTCGGGCTGAGAGCGGTCTCGTCAACACCGCTGCCACTCGCGTCTTCGAGGGGTCCTGTCCAGCGCCGCTCTCGGCATTCCCGCCCCGGCTCCTGCTCGGCCTGACCGTCGGCATCGTGGGCAGGACTACGCTCAGCGCCATGCTGTCGCTGCCGGCGCTCATGGCATTTCTGCCCGTGGCAGCTCTCATCGTCGCGGTGCCCGGCCCGAGTGTGCTCTTCACCATCGGGCGGGCCTTGTCTGTCGGCCGGCGCCCGGCGCTGCTCACCGTGCTCGGCAACGGTGCCGGCCTGGCAGTGCAGGTGGCGGTGATCGCCGTCGGCCTCGGCGCGGTCCTCGCACGAGTGTCGTGGGCACTGACCGGTCTGAAGGTCGTCGGAGGCTGCTACCTGATCTGGCTGGGACTCGTATCGCTCCATCGCCGGGGACAGCACCAAGACAGCGCTGACGTGACCGTGGTGGCGAGTTCGGCCTGGGTAGATCTGCGAGCAGGGTTCATCCTCGGCGTGACCAATCCCAAGACCCTGGTGTTCCTGGCCGCCCTGCTGCCCCAGTTCGTGCCGGAGTCAGCCAGCTGGACCGCCCAGATGGCGATGCTCGGGCTGGCCTTCTCCCTCGTGGCGATCGCAGGAGACAGCATCTGGGCGCTGACGGCGGCACACGCCCGCACCTGGCTCGGCCGCTCAGCGAAGCGGATGGAGAGGGTCCGAGGCGCTGGTGGTCTCATGCTCGTGGGGCTGGGCACCTACACCCTCGTGTCCCACGAGACGGCCCGCTGATCGGGCACCAGCGCAGGACCGACCGGGCGATTCTCATCCAGACCTTCGGTAGCGAAAGAAGAGCACGGCCGCGGTGGTGGTCAGAAGGCCGGCCATGACGTATGGAGACACGGCACCAGGTGCGTCCAGGGCCAGGAACAGGAAACCAGCAACGCACTGCGCTGCCCCCGCGATGATGAACGCCTTCTCGCCGTACAGGTGGGCGAACGGGAAGTAGTGAGCCCCGACCGCGATCATCGCCAGGGGAAAGAAGGCGCCCGGGATCCAGGGGGCGACCATCCACAGCGCCAGGAGCACCACCGACATCGTGGCGGCTGTCTGGATCGCCAAGCCACGCATGGGATGTCCGGCGGGCAGGTCCGCGTGACCGCTCATGATCCGATTGAGCGCGAGATTGGCCGGGAAGATCAGCACTGCACCGCCGATGAAGAGAACGGCAGCGCCCGTCTCCACCCCGACCATGTCGGCCGTCAGGGCTGCCGCCAGCCAGACGACGGCCGAAACGGCCGGCCCACCCCATCCCCCCGAGTAGATCCTGCGGACATCGGCCTGAGCCTCTGCAATGTCTGACGCCACCGGTTCCAGCTCCTCGACGAGTCGGTGGACACACGTCCTTGACGATCCACTCCAGCGTACCCACACCGTCACACGGCCCGGGCGTCCCGATCGTCGACCGGTACGGCGTGGAGGGCGTGCTGGCCGGGATCGGGAAGGGATCGAGCGCCACCGTGCGGTCGTACAGCGCGACGATCTGCCATCGCTGACAGTGTCCCTCGGTGGAGACGAGGTAGACGACCGACAGCACGCCGCCGAGCCGCACGCGGATGTCCTGATCGGAGGGTTCACCTCCGAGTCACCCTCGGAGCCGAGCCAACCCCCGCGTCACACCCCCAGGTCGCGGCGGGGGAACGTCAGCAGTCCAGCCACGAACGCGGCCAGGCTGAGCAGGACGAGCAGCCCGAGTCCGGCCCAGTCGGGACCCTGGTCGAGCGGGCTGTTGCCGAACGCCCAGTGATAGGGGGCGAAGCGCTCGACCCCCTCCATGATGCTCGGGCCGAGGTTGCTGCCGAAGAACCCGAGGACGGCGACGACGATCGCGACCGCGAGGGCGACCCCCGGACGCCCGGTCGCGGCTCCGACGGCGAGGGCGATGAGTGCGTGGACGAGGCCGAGGAGGCTGAGGGCGGCCACTCCGGCCGCGATGTTGACCAGCGGCAGATCCAGCCCGGCCGGCCCGTTGACCGCCGCGGTGACGAACCCCACGACGAGGCCGAGGAGCAGCACGAAGGCTGTCACTCCGAGCGCTCGCCCCGTGTACACCTGGCGCCGGTTCACCGCGGCCGTCACCTCGGTCTCGAGCGCCCCGGACTGCTCGTCGCCGGCGATGGCCCGCGTCCCGCGGGTCATTCCCGCGATGAGGAGAAGAATCGTGCCGATGAGCCCGTAGACGGTGGACTGGGCATAGCCGGCCGGGCTCGCGATGTCATCGAATCCGAAGGCGGACATCATCTCCGCAGGCATCATCTCCATGTACTGGTCGAGCAGCTCCTGGTCCTTGGCCACCGTCGAGTAGAACGACAGGTACATCGTGCTGGCCGCTCCGAGACCGAGCGCCCAGCCGAGGAGCCCGCCGCGGTGGGTCCGCAGCCAGCGCATCATGATCTGCAGGGTCGTCATCGGATGCTCCCCTCGGTGTTCTCGCTGCGGTAGAGCGCGAGGACGCTCTCCTCGAGGTCGGGCGCCTCGGCACGCAGGTGCGAGACGGTATGCGTGGCAAGGGTCGTGAGCAGGTCGTCCGGCGATCCGGTGTGCTCGATCACGACGGTGTCACCGTGGCGGCGGACGTCGGTGACGCCACCGACCCGCCGAAGCGCATCCACGTCGACGGGCGAGGCGAACTGCACCGTGAAGCGGGTCCCGATGGTGCCGCGCAGCTCGTCGAGCGGCGCCTCGGCGATGATCCGACCCTCGCGGATGACCCCGATCCGCTCGGCGACCTGCTCGAGCTCAGACATCACGTGCGAGGAGAGGAACACCGTCTGACCCCGGCCGACCGCCTCCCCGACCATGACGTGGAACTCCTGCTGCACGAGCGGATCCAGCCCGCTCGTCGGCTCGTCGAGGATGAGCAGCTCAGGCTGATGGGCGAAGGCGCGCGCTAGTCCGATCTTCTGCTTGTTCCCTCGGCTCAGCTTGCCGATGACACGGGCGGGGTCGAGGCCCAGCCGTTCCGCATACGGCCGCCATGCGCCCGGCCCTGCGCGGTGGATCCGGGCTTGGTAGTCCAGCCAGGACGCAACATCACTGCGACCGTCCATCGCGAGCTCGCCTGGCAGATAACCGATCCGAGCGCGAACGTCGGCGCCACCGGCACGCGGATCCCTGCCGAGGACCCGGACGGTCCCGCTCGACGGCCGCAGGACATCGACGAGGATCCGCATCGTCGTCGACTTGCCCGCCCCGTTGGGTCCGATGAAGCCATAGACCTCGCCTCGCCGGACGGTCAGGTCGACACCACGCAGCGCCACGTGTCGGCCGTAGCTCTTGTGCAGGTCCTGCAGGACGATCGGGCTGTCGCTCATGTCCCCGTCTCCTTCTACGTTTCCGTCGCTGCCGGCAGATCGTCGCCCACCGTGATCTCGCTGGTGAACAGCCCGCCGGTGAAGATCGTCATCGAGAGCCGTTGGTATGCGGCTGCCGCCGGGTCGGCCATGAGGTCGTCGCCCCCGAGGTGGGCGGACAGCAGGCGCTGGGTGCCGAGAACGCCGAACCCGAACGAGGCGAGCAGCGCGGCCGTCGCCTCGACATCGATGTCGGCGCGCACCCGGCCGTTCTTCTGCAGCTCGCGGAGGAGGTCGGCCGACGCGGACTGCCACCGCTCATACCAGTCCTTGCTGGTCGGTCCGCCGTCGGTGACCGCGCGGACGACGTAGGCGAGGGCGTCGTCGACCTCCGGATGACGGTCGCGGAGGGCCGCGGCGGAGGGGAGGGAGCCGCTGAGCAGCATCTGTCCCTTGGTGTCGGTGTAGCTGAGAACCCGCGCGTCGCACGCCGCGCGCAGCCCGTCCTTCGAGCCGTAGTGATGCAGCACCAGTGCCGGTGAGACGCTCGCGAGCTGCGCGATGGCGCGCAGCGAGCCCGCGGCATACCCGTGCCCGCCGAAGACCGCGAGAGCCGCACGCAGGATCCGCTCCGGGGTGGAGATCCCAGGCTGGTCCACTGGCCGCACGTTCAGCAATCTACACGATCGTTCAGCGCAGCGGGAGAACGAACCACAGCCGAGCCGATCCCTGAGCAGGCGGTCAGGCACCCGCCGGTTCAGGACGCGCTCCCGGCTCACTCGGAGGTCGCCGCCCTGATACTCGTTCAGTAGAGATCGGGTCCGCAGACTCGCCCCCGTGAGTCACATCTGCAGATCTCCAGCAACCTGAAACCCGAGCCTGCGCCCCGCATGCCCAGACGCACTCTCTGCGGCCACCGTTGAAGAGGGCAACAGCCATCGCGCATGGTGCGCAACGGCTGTCTTCGGGGCTGCCGACGGCGATCTGAGTGTGTCGGTGGGCTATCCGGTTGCCTGGGCGTCGGCGTGCGGGGTTGGCGGGGCCAGCATCCCGTGCTGCATGCCCCACCTCACCGCCTGCGCCCGACGGTCGATGTCGAGCTTGCGGTAGGCAGAGCGGAT